>WHTI01000009.1 GCA_009377815.1 Actinomycetota bacterium | reverse complement strand
CATGGCCAGCGATCGGCGCGTCCACGTGACGCTCGAATGCACTGATTGCAAGCGCCGCAACTACATCACCGAGAAGAACCGGCACAACAACCGGGACCGTATGGAGTTCCGGAAGTACTGCCGGTGGTGTAGCGGCCACACCACCCACCGCGAAACCCGCTAAAGGTTCCGCACCCGACAGAGCCCGCCCCCGCCGGCGGGCTTTCTCGCGCCCACCAGTTCTCATCCAGCTCAGTCGTGCTATGGCCGACTGACATGGAAGGGAGTGACCTAGAGCACTCGCCCTTTGCCTCCGATGGGCTAATTGTGGAGTATGTCGTCAACCCAGGACGCCGTTGCCCTTGCCGCCAGTCAGGATGGGCACATCACATGGGCACAGTTGAGGTCCTGCGGACTATCCCGAGATCAGATCCACCATCGCTGCCGGACGCACGGGTGGCTCAAGGTTCTTCCCCAGGTCTATCGCTTGGGAGGTGTCCGTGACTCGTTCGAAGCCCGGGTCGCGGCGGTGCATCTCTGGCTTGGCGATCGGGGGCACTTCCGCTCCACAACGGCTGCCCATCTCTTGAAGCTCGAGGGGATCCAACGGCCCGTTCGGATCACGGTAGCGAGAACGTCGGCTCCGCCAACACCGGCGTGGCTGAGGGTGCTCCAACTCGATCCAGACGACCGGCCGCGACTGCGCTTGATCGGTGGCCGTTCCCTTCCCCCGGTCGAACGGGTGCTCCTTGACCTTGCTGCCGAACTTCCGGTTTCGGACGCTGGTGTTGCTCTAGGAGCCTGCTGATTTTTCTGGCCGCAAACGCTCGCGATTCTCGCGCGTCTTCGTAAGAATGACATCGACGACATTCACTTTCCCGGAGGGCGCGAATGCTTGGGACCGTAGACCCCCAGACCGAGATTCTCGACGCGGACCAGCTCTGCGGCCACCTGGTCGCGGACGATTCGATCCACCGCAAGCTCGCCGTGCTCGGCGACAAGCTGTTCACCGATGAGGACTTCGCTGACCTCTACGACTCAGCACGCGGCCGGCATTCCGTCCCGCCGTCGCTCGTGGCAAAGGTCATGCTGCTGCAGTCGCTTGAGGGCACCTCCGACCGCGAGACCGTTGACCGGGTGCGCTGCGATCTGCGCTGGAAGGTCGCCCTCGGGCTTGCCCTCGATGACGACGGCTTCCACCCCACCGTGCTCACCTATTCCGTGAGCGCTTGAGAAAGTCCGAGCGTCCGAGAAGGATCTTCGACCGCTTCAAGGAGGTTGCAACCGAAGCTGGCCTGCTGAACGCGCGAGGGGTGCGGGTGCTCGACTCAACTCCGGTGCTATCCGCGGTTCAGACCCAGGACACCGTGTCGCTCATCAGAGGTGCGATCCGCCGTCTGCTCACGCTGCTGGCAAAGACCGAACCTGACGCCAGGTCTGCGATCGAGGCCACACTCGGTCGCGACGACTACTCGTCCGCAGGGAAACCCGCGATCGACTGGGACGATGAGCACGCCCGCGCCGCGCTCGTCGACGAGCTCGTGCGCGATGGCCTCGCTGCGCTCGGGATCCTTGAAGGCGTCGAGCTGTCGGGCGATGTCGCGGACGCCGCCGAGTTGCTCGCCACCGTCGCGGGCCAGGATGTCGAGTCTGACGACGACGGCAACTTCAGCATCCGCAGGGGGGTGGCCAAAGATCGGGTCGTCTCGGTCGTCGATCCGGATGCCCGCCACGGACGCAAGTCGCGCCACGGCCACTTCGACGGCTACAAGGTCCACGTCGCGATCGATCCGGACACCGAGCTCGTGACCGAGCTCGAAGTCACGCCCGCCAACGTCAACGACGCAGAACCGATCGATGTGCTGCTGGCAGAAATCGATGACAGAGACGATGACGCCGACGGCGTCGTCATGGTCCTGGGTGACTCCGCATATGGCTCTGGTGGCACGCGCCAAGCACTCCAACAAAGAGGTGTCGATCTGGTTGCCAAGGCGCCTCCCGAGCAGAACACCCACGGGGGTTTCCCCAAGAGCGCGTTCGACATCGACATCGAAGCCAAGACCGCGAAATGTCCTGCCGGTGCGATGGCAACCACGGCGGTGGCGCGCTCCAACGGAGCCATCTGGTTGCAGTTCCCGGCCGCGACGTGCAATGCATGCAATCTCAAAGAGAGCTGCACGTCGTCGTCCCAGGGCCGCTCCATCACGATCGGCCCGCACGAGTCGTTGCTCGCCGATGCACGCGCGTTCCAACGCACCGCCGAGTTCAAGGCGATCTACAACTCCAAACGCCCGACCGTCGAACGGGTGATCTATCGCATCGTTCGCAACGGCGGAAGAAAAGCGCGCTACCGAGGCCGCGTCAAGGTCTCCGAGCAGTTGCGGACCAAGGCATCAGCAGAGAACCTCGCGAGGATGCTCCGGTTGGGGCTCGCATGGACCGCAGAGACGGGGTGGTCCGTCGCCTGATCGGCCGCTGACTCAGCGCGCCGTTCATCCATTCCCCTCATCACAGGGGTTTGGGAGACTCTCCATCTCGTTTCGGCCAGAATGGTCCCGTGAAACCGCGTTCTTCAGCAGGCTCCTAGATGATGCACTGCGGAGGGGCCTTACGACGGTGGATCGGCTCGGGAAGATGCTTAACGAACCGCGACGTCGGAGGGGAGCGAAGCCTCTCCGGACGATGCTGGCCAAGCGCGATCTCCGGGATGAGAGGCTTCGCTCTCAGTTTGAGTCACGGATGTTAAGGATCATGCGAAGGATCGATGCTGCGGTCGATGCGGATTACGAGATCCTGGTCTCGGACGAGCGGTTCGTGCTCGATTTCTACCTCCCCGAGGTGCTACTGGGGATCGAATGCCACAGCATCAAGTGGCACATGGGTCACGAAGCGTTCAAGAACGACGTTCGTCGTCACCGTTTGATCTCGTCCATCGGGATCGAGCTGCTGTTCTTCACGTGGGAAGAGGTCACCTCTACTCCCGACAGAGTTGAAGCCGAGATCCGGCGTGCTGTCGAGAGGCGAAGGTTGCGCTTGTTCTCCATGTGAGTCGGTCTCTAGCCGACTGGCGTGGAAAAGAAACGGCCCCCGGGGGTGCCGGGGGCCGGGTTGGTGCGTGTGGGTGTGCGGTGTGTCTTAGAAGTCCATGTCGCCGCCGCCGGGCATGGCGGGGGCGGCGGACTTCTCGGGGGCGTCGGCGACGATCGCCTCGGTCGTCAGGAACAGGGCCGCGATCGAAGCTGCGTTCTGCAGCCCCGAGCGGGTCACCTTGGCGGCGTCGATGACGCCGTCCTTGAAGAGGTCGCCGTAGACACCGGTCGCTGCGTTGAGGCCCTCGCCCGGGCCGAGCGTGCGCACCTTCTCGACGACGACCCCGCCTTCGAGGCCGGCGTTGCGGGCGATGATCTTGAGGGGCTCCTCGAGGGCTCCCTTGACGATGACGGCGCCGGTCGCCTCGTCGCCGTCGAGCTCCAGCTTCTCGATCGCCTCAGCTGCCTGGAGCAAGGTGACGCCACCACCGGCGACGATCCCTTCCTCGACGGCGGCCTTAGTCGTCTGGACCGCGTCCTCGATGCGGTGCTTCTTCTCTTTGAGCTCGACCTCGGTCGCGGCGCCGACCTTGATCACGCCGACTCCACCACCGAGCTTCGCGAGACGCTCCTGGAGCTTCTCGCGGTCGTAGTCGGAGTCGGAGCGGTCGATCTCGGCCTTGATCTGGTTGACGCGGCCGACGATGTCGTCGGCGGAGCCGCCACCCTCGATGACCGTCGTGTCGTCCTTGGTGATCACGATCTTGCGAGCGGTTCCAAGCATGTCGAGTTCGACACCCTCGAGGTTGAGGCCGATCTCCTCGGAGATGACCTGGCCCCCGGCCAGGATCGAGATGTCCTCGAGCATCGCCTTGCGACGATCCCCGAAGCCCGGCGCCTTGACCGCGGCGGCCTTGAAGGTCCCGCGCATCTTGTTGACGATGATCGTGGCGAGCGCCTCACCCTCGAGGTCCTCGGCGACGATCAACAGCGACTTGCCGGCCTGCATGACCTTCTCGAGGATCGGGAGGAGGTCCTTTACCGCCGAGATCTTCTGGTTGGCGATCAGGATGTAGGGCTCTTCGAGCACCGCTTCCATCCGCTCGGCGTCGGTCACGAAGTACGGGCTGATGTAGCCCTTGTCGAAACGCATACCTTCGACGAGCTCGAGCTCGAGTCCGAAGGTGTTCGACTCCTCGACCGTGATGACACCGTCCTTGCCGACCTTGTCCATGGCCTCGGCGATGACTTCACCGATCTCGGGGTCGTTGTTGGCGGAGATCGAGGCAACCTGGCTGATCTGCTCGCGCCCCTCGACCTCGCGACTCGAGTTCTTGATCGCCTCGACGACGGCCTTCACGGCCTTCTCGATCCCGCGCTTCAGGGCGATCGGGTTGGCACCGGCGGCCACGTTACGGAGCCCGTCGCGGACCATGGCCTGGGCGAGCACCGTGGCGGTCGTGGTTCCGTCGCCGGCAACGTCGTCAGTTTTCTTGGCGACTTCCTTGACCAGTTCGGCCCCGATCCGCTCGTACGGGTCTTCGAGCTCGATGTCCTTGGCGATCGAGACGCCGTCGTTCGTGATCGTGGGGGCTCCCCACTTCTTCTCGAGGACGACGTTGCGGCCCTTGGGGCCGAGGGTCACCTTGACGGCGTCGGCGAGCTGGTTCATGCCCCGCTCGAGCGCCCTGCGGGCCTCCTCGTCGAAACTGAGGGTCTTTGCCATGGGTAAGCCTCCTGTATCCGATTAGCACTCAGGTCTGCTGAGTGCTAAAGATAGCGCCGACCGGGGGCGCTGTGCAACCGGGGCCTACTTGGGTGGGGCAAAAGATGACCCGATAGGACTATTTCGGCATCTAGGCCTTCCGGTCGGGCCATTCCCCGACAAAGATGACCCGTTGCCAGTTGGGCTCAGCCCGTAACGGTGCCGTCGCGGCCCGGGATGGACTGAGCTCGTTGTTCGAACTACCGAAAGGAAAGCTGCATGCTCAAGCGTCTCGCACTCTGCGTCGTGGCGGCCTCTCTGGCCCTCCCGGTGCTTGCCACCTCCGCCTCCGCCAGCCCCGTCGTGCTCGACACGGTGGCCCAGGACTACGAGTTCAGCGGGATCCCCGCGACCCTTACTCCCCGGTTCTACAAGTTCAACTTCTCGAACCAGGGTCAGCACATGCACGAGATGGTCGCGCTCCGCAAGAAGGACGGTGTCAAGCGAAGCTGGCAGTCCCTCCTGTCCTTGCCCCAGGAGAAGGCCCTGACGAAGGTGAAGTTCATCGGGGCCTCGTTCGCCAAGCCCGGCAAGGACGGTAAGGCGATCAAGGCCCAGTACCTCAAGCAGGGCGCGTACCTCGCGATCCGCTTCGTGCAGAACGGCAAGCATGCCGAGCCTCACTTCATGAAGGGCATGATGCGCAAGTTCAAGGTCGTCAAGTAACCAACCGCGCGCAGAGGAGGGCCCCCGGTTCACTCCGGGGGCCCTCCTCTGCGCGTTCAGACAACGACGAAGGCCACGACCGCGATCGTGAGCAGCGCGACCGCGTTGATCAGCCGAGGCGGAGGTCGCACCCCGGCCATGGTCAACTGGTCGGCGATCACCGCAGACATCTCTTCGTTCCTCGCCCGCAACCCGACGAGGATCGAGAGACCGCGCGCAAACCCGAACGGCGCGCTGATCAACGCTCCGGTCAACGGGTCGGCCGCGATGAAGGAGCCGGCGAGAACCACCGCGTAGGTTCCGAAGGTCAGATAAGTGAGGAACCCGGGACCGAGGCCGAGTCCGTAGAGCGCGGCGGTTACGTCGGAGCCGTAGAAGGAGCGCCACCACGCCGGAACCTGAGCCTTCCGGTCGGGTAAGGGGATCGGGAGATGGAACAGCTCGCGCGCCGCGTAGACGGCGGCTATCACTCCCAGAACGATGGAACCCTCGGGAGACCAGGGGCCGCCCACCAATGCCCCCAGGGCGCCCAACAGGAGGCCGACGGCTCCGGCGGCTACCGTCGTCGCCAACGTGTGGATGGCGACGGATCTCAGATATCTAGAGCGGCGTCCCCCGTGCACGACAGGGGTGATGGTCTCGACCATCGAGAGGCCTCACGGCGAGTAGAGGGTTGATATCCCCGCTACGACGGACGAGACGACCAGCACACCCAGGAGCATGTCGTTCATCAGCACCTCGTGTCGGTTTCGCGATACATGATGCAGAAGACTCGCCGGCCTTTGTAGCAGTAGCCCACCAGGCTGGCGTCGCCGTTGATCCTCGTCCTGGAATACGAGCAACAGTCCACGACCTTTCGCACGTAGCCCTTGCAGCATCGCGACCAACCTCCCCCCGATTTGGCGTTGGTCGTCTCCGGGTACTTCTCGCGCACGACCTCGCGACAGATCTTGCTCCGTTTTTGATCGCGCGATTTGTAGACGTCTCCCCTGTCGTCGACCGGGTAGCCGTGCTCGGGGTGTACGGGATAGCCGTAAGAGTCGATCCTGGTCTCGGGGTAGTAGGGGTGAGGGCACGAACCGGTCGTGTAGATGTGCCCACAGATGTGGTAAGCCTCGGCGCGATCGGGCCGCAGGGCGACCGCCACCATAGGACCTCCGACGAGAGCAACGAATCCGACCCCGAGCCGTCCGATGAATGATCTTCGGCTCGTGCGCTCGGCCAGGTTACGGCTAGCTCGTTCGGTGGTTCGCTCCAGCATGTGTCCCTTCCTCGCCATCGATCCGGCGCCTGGCGGTGTCCACCAGGCCTTCCATCTGCTCGAGGTTGTTAACCGTTCCCTTGGCTCGGACCACACCGACCGAATCGAGGATCACCGCGAAGGGCGTTCCGGGGATCCCGTAGGACGCAGAGAGGTCGGTCGAGTGGATCGTGGGGGAGCCGTAGCGCGACATATCCCGGCCGTTGCCTCCGGTGCCCGGCTCGCCTTCGACGATAAGGAACGGGGCCAGGCTCCCGGCCCGGGCGGCGGCCTTCAACCCGGGGGCCACCTCGGAACACACGCGGCATCCAGGAGAGATGAACAGCAGGAACTTAGGCTCGGCCGGGCCCCCGATCGTCACATGGTTGCCCTGGGTATCCACGGCTGCATAGGGGGGCGGGGCTTGGCCGATCGGGGGACCCTCGTCGTCATTCTCGAACGCTCCGGAGGGCGCCAGGCGCATGTGTAGGGTGCCGACCTGGCGAGCGAGCGCGACCACGACGACCGTGAGTGCCGCGACGAGGCACCACAGAACCACGTAGGAAACAGCCCACCATCCGCTCATAGCCTGCGTCGCAAACTACCCCAGGCTCGGTCCCCCTCCGTAACAAAGCGAGCACAGAGAGGCCCCTCTCCGGCCCGTAGAATCCCGCCATGACGGATTCGATTACCGGGGCTGCAGCGGTGCTTGTGGCCGTTCTGTTCGGCTGGGCGGCGGTGAACAAGATCGCGCGGCGCGGGCGGTGGATCGAGGCTCTATCGGGCTATCAACTACCTGCTCCTCTTGTGCGGTTTTTCTCCATCGCGGTGCCGCTCGCCGAGGTGTCTATCGTGGTCCTGATGCTTTCCGGTCGCACGAAGGTGGGGGGTGCGGCCGCGGTCGTTCTCCTGAGTTCGTTCTCTGGCGCTATCGTCAGGGCGCGAGCCGCTCGAGGCGACCGGCTTCCGTGTGGCTGTTTCGGTGGCAACCGGACTTTGGACTTCAAACTCATGCTGATGCGGAACGCACTGATCGGAGCCCTGGCCGCCATCACCCTCTTCGGTCCCGGGGTCTCCGTTCTGTCGGACTGGGATCCTCCGGCCGGAGGAGAACTCGTCCCGTTCATTTTGGTGTTGATCGGAGCGGGGCTCTTCACTTGGCTAGGTCGCGCTGCAGCCGTCGCACTCGGTGCGGGAAGGAGATCATGAAGGCTCTGAAGCCGGTACCTCTCGTTGTGATGATCGCGGTACTGCTGAGTGCAGCTCCGGCGAGTGCGGCCAAGATGGAGATCTCCGATCCGAATGACGTGCGCGGCAAGCTCGACCTGAGACGGGTCATCCGTTCGGGAGAAGACAAGCTCACCTGGCGTTTGATCACTTACAAAGGTTGGAGCGTCAAGGAGATATGGAGTGTTGGAACCCTCGTCGTCGACCTCGATACCCGTTTCGACTCCGCGCCCGACTACTACGTCACGATTTTCCCGACGCACGACAAGCTGAAGGCTCGTCTGTTCCGTGATCGTAAGAACAAGAAGGACTATCAGGTAGGGAAGGTCAAGGTGTGGCGCAAGAACCGGAAGTCGGCTTCGATCCAACTCTCCCTCAGCCGCGTAAAGGTCGGAGACGACAGGGCGACGTACTCGTGGAGGGCGCAGACGCTGTACTACGGCTCCAGCGCTTGCAGTGATGTCTGTTTCGACATGGCGCCGCAGAACGATGCCTGGGTGACGGAGCCACTTCCGGTTCCCTGATCAGGGAAGCGATGCTGCGAGCGCACCGAGCTGCCCGTTCGCGCTGAGGGTGACCCGGCCCGCGATCTCTCCAGTGGGTCCGATCGCGATCGCGTGAGGGGTCTCGTCCACTGCGTATCTTACGAAGACGTCGCGCGACACGACCACGGGGGCTGGCCCAGGATAGGGATCTGGGGTCCCATGGGTGTCTTCGAGGAAGACGACGACATCGATGCCGGTCGACGACGAGATCACCGCGGCTTCCTCGAGGATGCCCTTGCAGAAGGTGCAGTTGGGGGTGAAGAACAAGAACAGGCGGCCGCCGGCGCGGGGGGCCAGCGTCACGATCCTTCCGGTGGTGCTCTTCAGGTCAATCCCGGGTTCCTCCATCGATAGAAGCTCAGTTCCCTTCGCTGGGAAAGCTAACCATCGTTCCTTTTCGGGGCCGAGCCAACTACGATCGAGCCTTGGGTTCCCGATTGGTGCGTTGGTCGGATGAGTTCGGTGCCGTTTCTTCCCGGAGGGTTGGCGGAAGCCTCGTCGCCCTGTGTCTCGTCGTGGCTGGATTCTGGTTCATATCGAACTCCGGCGATGACGATCCCTTGAGGGGCTCGGGGCCAGCTCCCTCAACCTCGCCCTCGGGATCTCCCACGCCCACTCCCACCCCCAAGCCGAAACCCGAGCCGATCAACACGGCCTTCCCCGGGCTCACGACCTTCCGGGGCAACGCCACCCGGACCTATTACGGGAAGGGCCCGTTGCCGTCGGCCCCCGAGGTTCTGTGGCAGTACCCGACTTCGGGCGCGATGTGTTCGGAGTCGATCGACCAGGCCGGACCACGGACCTGGTGCGGCACGGGATGGACCGGGCAGCCGAATGTCGTTGAGGTCGGTGGGCGCACCGAGGTCAGGTTCGGTGCCTACGACCGCGGGATCCACATCTTGAACGCAAAGGATGGGGTCCCCCTATACGAGACGTTCCCGACCGGCGACCTGATCAAGGGAACGGTCACCAGCGATCCCGACGGTTACCCGCTGCTGTATTCGGGATCGCGCGACAACGAATACCACGTGCTGGCCCTCGATCGGGGAGAGACTCCGGTCGAACTCTGGAGCCTCAACGCCGACACCGCTCCCAACCCGCTGTGGAACAACGACTGGGACGGATCCGGGCTGATCATCGACGACTATCTCATCGAGGGCGGCGAGAACTCGTGGTTCTACGTCGTGAAGTTGAACCGCGGGTACGACTCCGACGGGTTGGTGACGGTTGCTCCCGAGATCAGGGCACTGGTTCCGGGGTACGACGATCAGCTTCTCGCCGATCTGGGCGACACCGATGTTTCGATCGAGAACTCGGTCGTGTACTCGGACGGCGTTGCCTACTTCGCCAACTCCGGGGGCCTGGTTCAGGGGTGGGACATCTCGCGCGTCCTCGACGGGAAGAAGAAGATCAAGAGGGTCTTCCGGTTCTGGACCGGCGACGACACCGACGCCAGTCTGGTCATGGATCCCGAGGGCTTCCTCTACGTCGCATCCGAGCAGGAGCGTTACAACGACCGCGGTTACGAGGTCGGGCAGCTGATGAAGCTCGATCCCCGCCGTCCGAACGACCCCCTCGTGTGGTCACTGCTCGTTCCCGGCCGGCCCGAGAGCGGGGTCGACGGCGGGATCTGGGCGACGCCCGCGATCTACAAGCGCGCGTTGTTCGTGCCGACCAACACCGGCCGGGTGCTGGCGGTCGACCGCATGACGGGTGAGATCGCCTGGGAGATGGAACTGCCCGAGCCCACGTGGAGCTCACCGGTCGTAATCGGGCACACGTTGATCCAGAGCGACTGCGCCGGCGTTATGCACGCGTACAACGTCAAGCGTCCGCTGCAGAGACCGCCCGAGGAACTCTGGACCGTCGAGCTTCCTGGCTGCGTGGAGTCAACCCCCGCGGTGTGGAAGGGGATGATCTACGTCGGCACCAGAGCCGGGCAGCTGTTCGCTATCGGAGATCCCTAGCTCAGTTGGTCCCGCCCAGACCGCAGAAGTAGCGCTCGGCCCGTGCGTAGTTCCCGACGGTGCCGAGGTTGCGGAGCCACGAACGATCGAGTTCCTTCTGTGCAGGTTCCGGAGCTCCCCGGTCGAAGCTGATGATGTCGATGCCGCGGGCGTAGTCGACGTTGTAGACGACCGTGTCGCTGACCCAGTGGGCCGCGCCCGCCTGCGTCGCCACCGGCTGGAAGTAACCGACCTCCTCGATCGTGCCGAGGGTCTTATCCACGTCGAAGAAGCGGACGCCGTGTTCGTACCACGACGCCGCGACGACGCCGTCGTTCTCGGTGAACCAGTGCCCCGAGCACCCCAGAGCATTCACCGCGGGACTGCCATCGACGGTCGTGCCGTTCAAGGGACGGAAGACCTCGAGCTGCTGCATCTCGGCGCCCTTCTCGAAGTCGATCATGCTCCAGGTCGAGAGCCCTCCCGCGTTCGAACAGGTTGGGTTGAGATTGCTTTCGGAGTTTCCGATCATGATCTCGCCCTCCCGCATCACAGGACGTTCGTCGATGATCGAGATCGAACGTGCATTGGTTTCGACGGTGGTGTATCCGATGGCGTCGTCCGGGTTCTCCGGATCGCGCGGCAGCCACTCGCCACTGTCCGGCCGCACGTTGTTGTGCTGCAGGCGTCCGTCCCCGTTCGGTGACCTGCTGCCCTGCGCCAGTAGAACCGGGTTGGCGGGGTCGTCGCGTGGGTCGAGCACGAGTCTCGGGTTGGAGTCGCTGATCAACAAGCCACTGTCGTCGCGGTTCAGCGCGTGCCGTCCTTCGACGTTATTCCCGTTGCGATCTACGTTCCACTGTCCCAGTCGCTTGATGTCGGTGGGGTCGGTTGCGTCGTAGATCGCGCCGGTTGAGCTGCCGTAGATCCATTCGCACTTCGGGTCGGCGCATTCCGCGGTGTGGTTGGACTCCGTCGTCGAGGTCGACCCCAGGAGGACCGGAGCAGCCGGGTCGCTAGTGTCGATGATGTGGATACCGCGGCTCGTGGGGAAGAGGGGGAGCAGTAGCGCGCCGTCGGCGGAGATCATGGCCCTGGTCCCGTCGTCACTGACCTTGAGGTCCTCGTTCTGAGCGTGGGGGAAGGGCAGGACGCCGGTGAGGACAGGCGCGGTGGGGTCATCGGTGACGTCGTAGATCGAGAGCCCCTTCAGACCGGTGACGTAGAAGTAGGTCCGCCCGTCGGCGTGATGGACGACCTCACCACCGACTCCGGGAGAGTCGATCGGGATCGTGCCGTGGTAGGTGACGTTGTCCGAGGTGACGATCGGTGGGTTGGTGCCTGGGAAAGGGATAGGGGGAACCTGCGCACTCGCGTGAGCGGCCGGTAGTCCGATGAGTCCGATCGCTATGGCGACGCCAACCAGCCTGCTTCGCATCCCAACCCCCTAGTTAGAGATCCCTTTGGGGGGACATACGCCCGGCGAATGAAGGAGCCTTTGTGCACGTGCACGAAGACGGTCGGATACGGAAACCCCTCTAGGATGCCGGGATGCCTCCGCGCCTCATAGTTCTCGGGTGGGACTCGGCAACCTTCGATGTCACCGACCCGATGGTGGCGTCCGGGAGGTTGCCGGTACTCGCATCCCTTCAGGAGCGCGGCTTCAAGGCCGGGCTGCGGTCGACCTGGCCCCCGATGACCGACTGCGCCTGGACGTCGGCGTTCACCGGCCGCAATCCCGGCGGGCACGGGATCTTCGGCTCGTGGTATCGGGCTCCCGGCGCCTACGAGTGCCGCTACTTCTCATCCCGGGATCGCAAGGCGCCGGCGTTGTGGGAGATGGCCAACGGGGTCCGCTTCGTGGCCTGGAACATCCCCATGGCCTTCCCTCCCGCAAGCATCGAGGGAGCGATGATCTCGGGTTACGGAGCTCCTCCGGGGGCCAGGTTCTGCGAGCCGGCGGGTCTCCAGGACGAGCTTGCAGAGAGGTGGCCGCTCGACGACCTCCTCGACCGTGCGCCACACGGGACCCTCGAGCGGTTCCTCGACGAACTGATCAGGGGGCTCGAGGCCCAGTCGGAAGCCCTGCCGTGGGTGGCCAACCAGACCGGAGCCGATTGCCTGGTGGCGGTGTGGCCGCAGGTCGATCGCGCCCAGCACTTCTTCTGGCGCTTCCGGGGGATCGATCACCCCTTCGCCGATGCGGTCGAGCGCGTGTACGAGGCCATGGACCGTGCCACCGGCGCGGTGGTCGGCGCGTTCCCGGATGCCGACGTGCTCGTGGTGAGCGATCACGGAGCAGGGACCTTGAAGGGTGACGTCAACGTCGGCGCGTGGCTCCACCGCAACGGCTACGCGAGCTACGGGCGCGCGAAACGATCCCGTCTTGTGGATCTGGCCTGGCGCCTCCCCCCTTCCGTGCGAAGGCTCGGCCGTCGTATCGCCCCGGGCGCGGCACGCGCCGCGATGGCGACCACCCTGACCGGACAACTGGGAGCGTTCGATTGGGCGAGCACCGACGCGTTCCTTGGGTTCCACTCCGATGTCTGGATCAACCTCGCCGGGCGCGAACCGTCGGGTCGGATCGCGCCGGAGGATGCTCCCGCGTTCCTCGAGAAGCTGAAGTCGGGCCTGCTGGCGATCGAGGATCCGCAGACCGGTGAGCCGGTCTTCGCGGGAGCGCACCTGAGGGACGAGATCTTCTCGGGGGCGCACGCGCAGATGGCCCCCGACCTCATGCTCGATACCTGGGGTGCGGGCTACCGGGTCGCTCCCGCGCGGGCCGAGACCGAGGGGGTCGTCATCCCACCCGCGGCATTGTCGGGGGTGGACGAGGCATGGTCATCGGATCATCGCCCGGTCGGGATCTTCGTTGGGGCCGGCCCCAACCTCGTCCACGGCTCGACCGACGAGCTATCGCTCTACGACGTCTGTCCGACCGCGCTGGCACTGCTCGGCAAGGCGATCCCGGCGGGACTCGATGGGCGGGCGGCCGAGGAGGCCCTCAGCCCGTCATTCCTGGCGGAGCATCCGGTGACGATCGGAGAGCAGGCGGCCGAGCGGTCGATCGAATCGACGTATTCGGACACGGAGGCGGCTGCGGTCGCCGAGCACCTGAAGGACCTCGGCTACATCGAGTAGTCGGAGGCGGGCTCGCGTTCGGCCTCCGCCGTGTCCTCTTCCTCCTCCTCGGCGGCCGGCTCGGGCGAAGCCTTCCGCCGTCGCAGGCGGTGGCGCCTCCGGGCGTTCGCCTCCCGGATCTCGTCCGGCGTCATCCCGGACTCCAGCTGCGCCTCGATCCTCCTGATCTTCCAAGCTCTGCGCCGAAGGTTGTAGGAGATGAGCCGGGAGAACAGGATCGCGAGGACGCAGACGGCGACCAGCATGAAGGCGGCGACCGTCAACAACGGGTCGGTGAGGAACTCGTTGGGCCCACCCCTTATCTGTTCCTGCGCCAGGAGGATCATGGTCACCACACGCTATCCGTAGGGTTTGCGAGTGTGTCGTCATGCATGAGACGAAGCTCGAGGCGCTCAGGATCTCGAAGAGTCTCGGAACTCGGGTTCCGTTACGTGATGCTTGACCTCGGAGGGTCCCGATCGAGGTCGATGAACGAGGTGCTCCCGGCCTCGGAGCTCCGCAGGCGCTAGAGCTGGACGATGGGACAGGTAAGGGTCCTGGTTATGCCCTCGACCGCCTGGATCTTGGCCACCACCATCTGACCCAGGGAGTCCATGTCCAGCGCCGTCGCCTCGACGATCACGTCGTAGGGACCGGAGACATCGTCGGCCGACTGGACCCCGGTGAGATCCCGGATCTCCTTGGCCACGTGCCCTGCGTTGACCGCCGTCTGGATCAGTATGTAAGCCTTAACCTCGGCCACGGGCTCTTCCCTCCCAGTCATTCATGGTTCGCCGTCATTCGCCGTGGCGAATCCTACGTGTTCGGGCGCCTCCGGGGGAGCCCACCCTCATCGGCGAGATGATGGGCGGGTGAGGTGCGCTCCGTGTGGGATTCTCTGGGGGCCCACGGCGGGCCGGAAGGGGAGCGACTTGATCGATTTCGAACTGCCCGAGGACGTCAAGGACATCCAGCGGAGGGTGGCCGCCTTCGTGAACACTGTGGTTCTCCCGGCCGAGGCGGAGGCCGGTGAGCACACCACGGCGGAGGAGTTCGACCGGGTACTCGAGGGGCTCCGGGACGAGGCGCGAGCGTCCGGGTTGTTCAATCCTCATCTCCCACCCGAATGGGGCGGTCTGGGCCTCGGGGCGCTCGGGATGGCGATCGTCTCGCAGGAATGCGGCGTTTCGGGTCTGGCGTCCCTCGCCCTCAACGCGATGGCTCCCGACGAAGGCAACATGCATCTCCTCCTGGAGACGGCGAACCCCGAGCAGCTGGAGAAGTACCTGAGGCCACTGGCCGAAGGGAGGGCCCGGTCCTGTTTCGCGATGACCGAGCAGATCGCCGGATCGGATCCGACGATGCTGGCGACGACCGCGGTCAAGGATGGCGACGACTGGATAATCAACGGTGAGAAGTGGTTCATCACCGGAGCCAACGGTGCGGCGTTCGCGATCGTGGTCGCCAAGACCGATCCCGAAGCCGAGGGGCGCAACTCCTACTCGTTGTTCCTGGTCGACGATGGGACTCCAGGATGGAACGTGATCCGAGAGATCCCGGTCATGGGGACGCACGGACCCGGCGGACACTGCGAGATCAAGATCGAGAACGTGCGGGTCGGGCCCGAGGCCGTCCTGGGGGAACTCGGACAAGGATTCCAGCTGTCGCAGAAGCGTCTCGGTCCCGCTCGCCTCGCGCACGCGATGAGGTGGATCGGGGTGGCGCAGCGCTCGCTCGATCTCGCCGCCGAGCGAGCCCTGACGCGCGAGACGTTCGGCAAGCCGCTCGCACGCCGACAGACAGTCCAGAACTGGCTCGCCGATTCGGCGATCGATCTCTACGCGAGTCGCCTGATGGTGTTGCACGCCGCGTACCTGATCGAGCGCGGTGACGACTTCCGGCAAGAGGTTTCCATGAACAAGGTCTTCATCGCCGAGGCTCTCGAGCGCGTCGTCGATCGGGCGATCCAGATCCACGGGTCGCTCGGTTACTCGACCGATCTGCCGCTCGAGCGTTTCTATCGAGACGCGCGGGCGGCGCGCATCTACGACGGCCCAAGCGAGGTTCACCGGATGGTCATCGCGCGTAACGTACTCAAGGCAGCGATGAGCGGGGGAGGAACCAAACCGGCGACCGGGGGCCTGGCGTGACGGAGTTGATGGACGTTGCGTCGCTGGCGTCGTTCCTCGACATCCATTTCGGTGACGAAGTTGCCCTCGACGTCGAGCGCCACCAGGCAGGCCACTCCAACGAGACGTTCTTCATCACGCGCGGAGATGATCGCTACGTGCTACGGAGACCGCCCGCCGGCGCCTTCCTCCCATCGGCCCACGACGTCGGACGCGAGTACACCGTGCTGTCCGCCCTGAGCGGAACCGTCGCGCGCAGCCCGCGCACGATCGTCTCGTGCGAGGACCCCGAGATCATCGGGGCGCCCTTCTATCTGATGGAGCGGATCGACGGGGTCGTGATCCGGGCCGATCTCCCAGGCTTCCTGACCGAGGCGGAGCGCCATCGGGTCGGTGAGGAACTCGTCGATTCGCTGGTCGAGCTGCACTCGATCGAACCTGCATCGGTTGGACTCGATGGCTTCGGAAAGACAACCGGCTACCTCGAGCGGCAATTGCGAAGGTGGAACGGCCAGCTGGAACTCACGCTTCCGTTCACGCGGCCATTGCCCGATCTCGAGAAGGTGGGGGCCTGGCTCGGAGACAATCTCCCGGAGTCGCCACCTTCGAAGCTGGTGCACGGGGACTACAAGCTCGACAACGTGATGTTCGTCCCCGAGGCCCCCGTGAGGCTGAACGCGATCCTCGATTGGGAGATGTCGACGATCGGCGATCCGCTCGCCGACCTCGGTTGGATGATCTCGTTCTGGAGCGAGCCCGAGGATCCCGGCGGCGACGTCTTCGCCGATCTCACGAACGTGACCGTGCAGCCCGATTTCTCCCGCCGGAAGGATCTCATCGCCAGGTACGAGGAGCGCTCCGGCATCGACGTGCGCGCGATGGACTGGTACCGGGTGCTGGCGACCTGGAAGCTCGCGATCCTGCTCGAGGGTTCCTACGCACGCCATCTCGCCGGAGCGACCGACGATCCGTTCTTCGCACGCATGGAGGAAGGGGTCCCGGCCCTCGCCCGAAGAGGCCTCACGTTGATGGCGGGGGCCTGAGCCGGCCCAGAGAAGAAAGGGCACCGGCGCAGCGGGGCCTTCGGGCCCGGCGCTGCGCCGGTGTGCGCGGTCCCCAGGACACCGACCGGGACGCCTAGAGATCCCGGCCGGTTCTGAGGTCTACAGGCCTATGGTTAATGGAGTCGAAGCAACCGCGCAGTTGCCGGCTCCGAAACAGGCCTTGACGACAACCTTGTAGAGACCGGGAAGGGCAGGCTTCTCCAACTCGCCGGAGAAGTCGCCCAGCCCGGTGACGGCGAGCGGCGTGGTCGGAACCGCATCGGCGTCGGCAACGTCCGCGTCGACGATCGTCCCCAGGACCGTGGCGGTCGGGAACGTGAACGCTCGCTCGGCGAACATCGTGTCGCCGCCGTTGCCGTTCGCGTACCAGAGCATGCCTGAGAAGCTGAGCGAGGAGGCGATAGCGGCCCCTTCGAAGACCTTCGGCTTCTCCTCGGTGAGGCCGACCATCGACTTCGGAACGAACCAAACGACCGAGTTTCCGGTGAACTCACCCTCGATGTTTTCGGTGGCACAGGTCATTCCCCCGGTGGTTTCGTTGGGAGTACACGTGTTCAGGGTGTGATTCGGGGTGCCGATGCTGTCGATCCGGGCGTCGTTGATCTCTCTGGCCGTTGCCGTGTAGTGGGCCTGCAGCTCGTACTCTGCGCTGCCGGCGATGAACGGCCACACGTAGTTGACCAGCTCGGGCGTCCCACCCAGGCTCGGCATATTTGCGATCTGGAGCTCGAACCGAAGGGTCTCCGGGTCGAGCGCGCGGATCTTGGCGACCGTGAGGTCGGTGCCGCTCGGTAGCGGAGCCTGCGAGCCGGTGTGGTCGTTCGTTCCATCAACCCCGATCTCGACCGCTGGGGCGGTGAACGTTCCGTTGCCGGAAACAGCTACCGTGCTGATCCCGGCGACCGCCGTCAGGCTGTCGATCGAGGTCGCGGGTGGTTCATCCGCCGATGCGCTGGTCGGCAGGATGCTCGCCAGCAGCAGAAGCGGTAGGCCCATCGATCTGATCCGAAACTTGCCCATCCTTTGTCCCTCCTGTGGTTGTCACCCGTTTGCTTCACCCGCTTGTTTCACCCGCTATGACGTTGGTTCACTGGTAGCGACTTACTCCCTGTGTGCACGTGCACAAAGCGATCACTCGAGGAGCCGGCCCCGATCCCTCTGAAGCCCGACCACCGGGAGGACCAATCTCGCTCCCACCGTGGTGACTTCGTCGACCGGTCCCATCGCGTACGACATCGTTCCGGCCGCGCCCGGGACGGCCCAGATCGTGTTGGACCCCTGAAGGATGAGACCGATCCGGCTCCCCTTCGTGAACGTGTAGTCCTGAGGCAGGAACCGCACGACGCCGTGCTGCCATCCGCTCTCCGGATCGGCGACCTTGAGTCCGTCGCGGTATGCGAGGTTCAGGAATCCGCGTTGGACGAGGTTGAGCGTCCCGTCGGGCAGTACCTCGACCAACACCGGGGTGATGTGTTGCCCCTCGATCGACGCGTTGACCCAGGTGTTGAAGCGCGCCGAACCGGCGATCCGCATGTCGGACGTCAACGGAGCGGACTCGTGGAACAGCGAGTAGTAGCCATGTCCCTGGACCGTTTCGAGTGGTCCTGGAACGGTTGTCTCCCTATTGAGCGGATCGGCGAGCGTCATCTCTTCCGTGGTGGCTGCGTTGTCGACGTGGGTCCAGCCGCCGCCATCGTTCTGAGGTTCGAGCTCCAGGGTGCCGGTCTCGCCCTTGCTGCCGACCGGCCCCGCCTGCGGGAGGCCGTCGATCTCATCGAAGCTGCGTCCGAGGTGAAGGGTGAGCCTCTTGGTCCTCGGCGGCGGCCAGGAGGCTTCGCTCGAGTACGTCTCGGCTGCGCCAGAGGCGCTGCTCCCCAGCGAGTTCACCGGAGTAGCTCCGGGCAAACCGCGATCCCCGCCCTTCAGGGTCTGCGCCCAGAACGAGTCCAGCAGCGCTTGGTAGCCGGGACCCGATCCGTCCGCGTGGGGCGACTGGGTCATCCACAGCATCTTGAACGGAACGCCCTCCACCCTCCTGGTATCGGGATCGTCGACGGTGATCGCCTCGTAGAGGTCGAGACCTTCCTGCTGCTTGACGTTGTAGTCCTGCCATCCATGGACGACGAGGGTCGCGGCGCGGTATCGGCCACGACGTGCCGGATTGAGGTAATCACGCTCCTGCCAGAACGGCCCGTAGTCCGGGTTGCGCGAGTAGCCCTGCATGGTGTGTTCGATCGCGCCGCATTCCGCAGCACGTGCTGCAGCGATGTCGGCGAAGCGCTCGTCCTCGGGGTCGGCGACGATCGTGTCGCTGAAGCCGACGTCGAAAAGCAGAGGCGTGTCGAAGCCTTCATCGGTGGGCTCGACCGAGTTCAAGAAGTAGCGTGCACCACTGTTGTATGCGTATCCGTACCACCGGCTGATCGCGGCGACGGGGACGATCCCCTTCAGCTCCGGGATCCCCGTCGCGGCGACCATGTTGGCGGTCGTGCCCTCGTAGGAAACCCCGGTCATGCCGACGTTGCCGTTGGACCACGGAAGATCGGCGAGGTACTTGACGACATCGACGCCGGACTGCTGCTCCTTGGCGCCGCCGTAGTCCCAGCATCCCGTTGAACCTCGGGTCCCGAGTACGTCGGCCACCGCCCGCGCGTAGCCCTTCGGGTTGTAGCGATCGGCGATGCCATCGGCCGCAGGTTGCGGTTCCGAGAGCGAATTGTAGGGCGAGTACGTGAGGATGACCGGCTGCTTGTCGGCATCGAAGCTCGTATCGCGCTGGATCTCGATGCGGATCATTGCACCGTCGACGGACTCGACGTAGTGCACCTCGTAGGTAACCGCCGCGGCGGCGGGCGCGATCGGCAGCGCCGTGGCTACAGCTACGAACGCGAGGAGGCCGGCCAGTCGGGTTTTCATGCTTACCTGCGCTTCTTGATCGCGGGCGAGGTTGACGACTTGAGCAGGCAGTAGGGCCTGACGTCCTCCCACGCCGGGCGCGGGCCGCGCTTGGCCACCAGCGCGGCATAGGCCGACGGGCTGAACGACTTACCCGTTGCCGTCGAGGTTGGAGCCGCGGAGCTGTAATGGAAGATGTCGAGTCCTCGGCTGATGTCGTTGGCGTAGAGGTAGAAGGATCCGTCCTCGGCGAACTTGTTCGTCTTGGCGCTCCAGGTGTTGGAGTCCGAGAACCAGTAGTAGCCCAGCTCCTTCATCCCCACCCCGAGGCTGCCGGTCGTGGGGCCACCGTCAACCGGAAGCGTGATCCCCACCGACGGGCCGAGGATGGTTGAGATGTCCACGACATGGACGCCCGCGTTGTACCAGGCGATCGTCATGAGCTTCTGCTCCGGGTAGAAGCGCAGCACGTGCGAGGTGCAGCCGAGGGCCGACCCGGTGGCGTCCGTGCCACCACCGGCGGGCTTGACCACAGGCGCCTCGTAGACGCCGAGCTTCACGGGTGCCGTCTCGAGGTCTCCGGTGATGTCGAAGATGTGGATGGCGCCGCCAGGACATACCGAACCAGCGCTGCCGCCGCCCACCTCGTCGGTGACGACGAGGAAGTCACGGACGCCGAGAGGTGTACCGGTATCGATCGTGATGGGCTCCGACTGGTGGTGGATCGTGATCGTCGGGTCGATGATGCGCCCGATGATCGTCGGTTTGGAGGGGTCGGTCGTGTCCATCACCAGCGAGTGCGAGACCGCTGCGGAGTAGGCGCGGGTTCCGTCGGCGTTGAACGTGATGTCGTGCGAGTCGATCCCGGTCCCGAGGTCGAGGGGCTCGAGGACCTTTGGCTCGGTGATCGCTGTGATGTCGACGATCTCCATGAGCCCGATGCCCTCGGTCAGCTCGTTGTTCGAGTTGTAGAGGAAGTTGCCGCTCGGGTGCACGGTCATGTTGTGTGAGCCCTTGGCGAGGTAGATGAACGTCACGGTCCTCGGGGCGTAGGGGTTCGTGAGGTCGACGATGAACGTCCCCATCCCATCCTTAGGCGCGATCTCCATCGCCTTGATGTCCTGGTAGCACGTCGAACTGAGCACTGCGTCGTAGTCGGCCGTGTAGGTGGCGTAGGTCCGGCCGTCCTCACGCGTGAAGACCTGGATGTCACCTTGGGCGATCTTGCAGTCGTAGATCGACGCCAGCTCGGTGTTCTCCGGGTCGGTGATGTCGTAGATCTGCATGCCCTTGTTGAGGCTGCCGCCGAGGGCGAACTCGCGGACCCCGGTCACGCCCAGGTCCAGCGCTTCAGGTAGGTCGGTGACGTCGAGAGAGACGAACTCGATGTCGCTGCCCCCTCCGCCGGTGTTCCCTTCGATGTTCTGCTGAGGGATGTTCTTGACATGGGTCATGTTGTCGCTGTGGAACTCCGCGGCGATGCCCTTGGAGCCGGCCCCCGCGGGCAGGAGCTGTACGAGGAGTACCGTCGCGATCGCGAAAGCCAAACGGCGTGCACGCATGCATCTATCTCCTTGAAGAAGGCCGCCTCTGTGGCGGCTCCAGTTCTGTGAGACCTCTACGCCCCATCAGGGGCCGTGCCTTCGTGCACATGCACAAAGGCACGGCGGGCGTGGCAGAAGAACCCGCCATTCATGAAGAAGACCTCGCTCGTCCTCGTCGCACTGGCTATGGTTACGGCAAGCCTTACCGCCTCCGCTGTGGCCTCGAGCCCCTCATCCGATCACCGTGTTGCACGCGGCTTGATCCGTGGCGATCTCGGTGCTGCCCAGAAGGGCCCGAAGAGGACGGCGCGCCTCGCGCTACGGAAAGCAGCCGCGCGGCTCGGTATCGATGCGGCCGTGTTCCGCTTCGATTCGGTTGAGCGATCCCTCGTTGGGACCCACGTTCGCGCAGCGCAGTACGCAGACGGGATCAAGGTCGAGGGTGGGAACGCCATCGTGAGCATCGTTGACGGAAGGGTGGTGTGGGTGCAGGCGCGCCAGGTCCGCGCCCAGGGGGCCGCAGTGTCAAGCCCGGTTGGAGCTTCTGCGGCACACGCCGCCGCCGTGGCATACCTCGGGGTGACCTCACCCGAACGCATCAACATCGAGCGGCTCCTCGTCGAGCGCGACGGGTCGCTGGTCGACACCTACCGGGTCACAGTGCTGTCCCTGGCCCCCGCGGTTGCCGCTTCGGTCCATGTCGCGGCGGCCGATGGCTCGATCCTGTCGGTCTCGGACGAGAACCGATACGAGAACGCCGTGGCTACCCTGTTCGATCCCAACCCGATAGTCACGATGCAGGACAGCTCGCTCCGCCAGCCGGGATTCGACTCGGGCGCGGGCCCCGACACGGACCTCGACGACCCGGCGCTGACCGCCGCGTTGGTGGATATGCCCATCCGCGAGTACGACTTCCAGCAGTCCCTGCTCGGCCGTCTCGTAGGCCCCTGGGCCACGGTTCAGGGCCAGGCGCCGATGGTCCAGCTCACCCCGGGGCGGTTCGACTACACCCGTGCGGATGTGCGGTTCGAGGCACTGATGGCGTACGCACACCTCGACGGCTACCAGCGCTACCTGCAGCAGCGGCTCGGCTTCACCGGTCAGGCCTCCATCAACGCGGAGTCGCAGGACGTCTACGCTTTGCGCGTCGAGGGCTTCGACAACAGCTTTTACCAGCCCGGCAACGACCTCATGCTGTTCGGTGCCGGTGGCGTCGACGACGGCGAGGACGCCGAGGTAATCCTGCACGAGTACGGCCACGCGGTTCAGGACGACCAGGTCCCCGGTTGGGGCGAGACCGCCGAGGGCGGTGCGATGGGTGAGGGCTTCGGCGACTTCCAGGCCGGTGCCTACTACGCCCGGATCAGCTACGGGTTCCAGGATGTCTGCGTGATGGACTGGGACGCAACCTCGTACTCATCCGACGACCCCACCTGCCTTCGCCGCATGGACAGCCCGAAGCACTACCCGGAGAACATCGAGGATGAGGTCCACGCCGACGGCGAGATGTGGGCGACCTTCCTATGGAACGTGCGCGATGGGCTGGTCGATTCGGCAGAGGCAGAGGCCATGAACCGGACCCAGCTGGCCGAAGCGAAGTCCGACCGCTCGCTCAGGCTGGTCCTGACCTCGCACGAGTTCCTCACGCCGACGGCGAACTTCAGAGACGGCGTGCTGACGCTGCTGACCGCTGCCGACGCTCTGGGTCACCCGGAGTGGATCCCTGTGATCAGGGCCAAGGCCACCGCGATCGGCTTCCCGACCAGCTGATGATCCAACCTCGATTGGTGGTCGTGCTGGTTCTCGTACTGGTGCTCGGCGGGTGTGAAACCGTAGCCAAGGAAGGGGGCGGATCGGGTACCGCGCTCGAGCACGATGGTGGGTGGACGGTGACGCCGGCGCCGTCGGTCGCGGTGGGCGAGGTCTTCGGTTATCACTACATGGAGCTGGTGAACGGCAGCGACCGGCCCCTCACGGTCGTGGGACTTCACCCGATCTGGAAGGGTCCGGCGGATGTCATCGAGGTTCAGGAGTTGCTGCTGACCGACCGGCGCGAAGGGGACCTCTACTTCACTTTTGGTAGGTCGGTGACCTATCCACCGGTCACCAAGCTCAGCCGCCAGTGCCTGATCCTTCACCTCCATGAGCCGGTGACGAGCAGGCCCTTCGTGATCGAGCCCGGAGAAGAGGACCCGCCGTCGTTGTATCTGAAGCTCCGCACTCAACGTGTCGGCAAGACCAAGATGGACGGAGTGATGGTCACTTACGAACAAGACGGGTCCCTCTTCGAGCAGCGGATCCCATTCGTACTCCGCTTTCACGTCGGGAGGGACGGCCGCCAGATACGCCCGAACCGCCTGGAGTTGGCTTGTCTGCAGGACTCCCGCCGCCTCGATCGCTGAGCTCGTGAACGTTGTGCACCTGCACGAAGGTTAGGGGCGCCGGGCCCGAAAAACTCCCTCAAACATCGAGTTTGCCCGTGGGGCAAGAGGGGGTTCTGGATGCGCTCGAGAACGATGCTCGCGATGCTGGCGTGCCTCGCCGTACTAAGCATGGGTCTGCCGGCCGGAACGGCAGCGACCAATACCAAGGCGGCAGCCAAGAAGGACGCGGTATCCGTTGCCAAGGGATACGTCTCCCAGCACCGTCGTGAACTGCGCCTGAAGCCCGCCGACATCGCCGATCTGGCGGTTACCGACACATATCGTTCCGCCGCCTCCGGTGTCACCCACGTCTATCTTCGGCAGCGCTACGCGGGGATCGACGTCCTCGGCGCCGGAATGACCGTCAACGTGAAAGACGGTCGTGTGATCTATGCGCCCTCCCGATTCATCGGGAGAATCGATCGGAAGGTGTCGGGGATCCCGACGCTCACACCAGTGACAGCGGTGGGGGACGCCCTCAAGGGACTCGGTCTCTCCGCCTCCGACGTGCTCACACCGGCCACCGCCACGCTCGTGTATCAGCCTGTGAGTGCCCGTTCCATCCGGCTTGCATGGAACCTAGAGATCCAGGAACTTTCCGGGCAGCACTGGTGGAACGTGAGCGTCGACGCCCAGAACGGGTCGATGCTCGCCCGCTACGACCTGGTCGATCACGACCGGGCCGAGGACATCGCCGGGGCCATCTCCCGCCCATCGGCCCGGAACGCGACCGCCCTCGATGCCCCGACCCCCGAGGAGACCGTCGACGACGGCTCCAGCTACCTCGTGTATGCCCTCCCGTTCGAGAGCCCTCAGGACGGTGAGCGGACCCTCCAGGCATCTCCGGCCGATGCGGCGTCCTCGCCCTTCGGATGGCACGACACCGACGGCGTGGCCGGAGCCGAATACACAACCACGCGCGGCAACAACGTCCACGCCTACGCGGACTACACGCCCGGTGTGAACCGACCGCTCCCGACGATGGACGCGGAGGGGGGCGAGGGCCTCGACTTCGAGTTCGAGATCGACTTCGCCATGCCCCCGCCCCTGTGGCGGGACGCCGCGATCACCAACCTCTTCTACTGGAACAACATCGCCCACGACGTCTTCTACAACTATGGGTTCGACGAGGCCGCCGGCAACTTCCAGGCGATGAACTACCTCACCGGCGAAGGGCTCGGAGCCGACGCCGTCCAGGCTGAGGCGCACGACGGTAGCGGCGTGGACAACGCCAACTTCGCCACTCCGGCGGATGGATCCAATCCGCGCATGCAGATGTACCTGTGGGCAACCCCGAAGCCGGGCACCCTCATCGATGGCGACCTCGATTCCGGGGTGATCCTGCACGAGTGGGCTCACGGGATCTCGAATCGCCTGACCGGCGGACCGACCGTGACCGGGTGCCTCTCGCACCAGGAGCGCGAGGGCGAAGGATGGAGTGACTGGCTGGCTCTGGCCGTGACGACTCTTCCCGGTGAGACGGGCGATGCCCGGCGCGGCATGGGCACCTACGTTCTCGGCGAGGGTGCTCGTACCGGAGACGGCATCCGCCCCACGCCTTACTCGAACAACATGGCGATCAACCCGTCGACCTACAACACGATCAAGACGTCGGCCGTCCCACACGGTGTCGGCTACGTCTGGGCAACCATGCTGTGGGAGGTCTACTGGGACCTCATCGAGGTGTACGGCTTCAACCCGAACGTCTATGAGGACTGGACCACGGGCGGCAACAACCTCGCGCTCCAGCTAGTGATGGACGGGATGAAGATGCAGCCCTGCAAGCCGGGCTTCGTCGATTCGCGCGATGCGATCCTCGCCGCCGACCTGGCCCTGACCGGTGGCGTCAACCAGTGCCTCATCTGGACCGGGTTCGCCAAGCGCGGTCTCGGCGTGAACGCGGATCAGGGCTCGGTGGACAGCGCCACCGACGGCATCCAGGACTTCGACGTACCTGCCTCATGTATCTAGTCGCAGTGACATCCATAGATCGGAGAAAGAGATGAAGAGAGCGCTCGGCGCGATGGTCATCGTCGCCCTTACCGCCGTATCGCTGGTCGGAGCTCCCGCGGGGGCGACGAGCAAACTCGACAACGACCTCCTCGCCAGCACGGCGAAGAACCCGCGCGCGATCATCGTGTTCAAGCACGATGTGACCTCGAACACGGTCCGTCGGCTGTCGGCCGCCGGGGTGCTCTCGATGGTTCGCATCGACACGATCGATGCCGTTGGAGCCATCGCTCCCCTCAGTGCCTACAAGAAGATCGCCAGGTGGAATGATGTTCGGGTCGTCGACGCGGATTCACCCATCCGTATGAACCTCTACGACTCGAAGAAGCAGATCGGCGCGGACCGGGTCGTGACCGGCGACACCGATCTCGGCATCCCCTTCGACGGTTCGGGGGTCACCGTGGCGGTTGTCGACACGGGGATCGATGACACGCACCCAGACCTCGCCGACAACGTCGTGCAGCATCTGAACTTCGAGGGGGGCTGGTTCTTCGACATGATCAACGATGGCGTCTATAGCGACCAGGTCGCCGAGGCGTCTGCGAACGCGATCGACTCCTACGGTCACGGTACCCACGTCGCGGGCATCGTCGCGGGTTCTGGCGCAGCGGCGCAGGGCGGCGTCGATATGAGTGGAGTCGCGCCGGGGGCCAGCCTCGTCAACTTCAAGATCGCCGACGTAACCCAGGGCGTCGACTGCTCCGTGCCGTGTGACTTCGGCTGGGAGATCAACGCGCTGGTGGCGTTCGAGTACATGATCGAGCACCGGAACGATCCGCAGTATCCGGGCGGCATCAGGGTTTCGACCAACTCGTGGAGCATCTTCGAGGTCGACGACCCCGAGGTCGAGCCGATCAACCTGATCACCGAGGCCGCGGTCAAAAAGGGCATCGTGACCCTGTTCGCGGCGGGTAACGACGGACCGGATGCCAACACCGTGGGGTGGCCGGGTTCGGTCCCCAGCGTCATCACGGTGGCCGCGTCCTGCAAGATCCCCGGCTGCTCAAGCATCGCCGGCTTTTCGAGCCGCGGCCCGCAGGTCGATGTTGCCGCTCCCGGTATGGACATCTACTCGGCCATTGCGATGCCCTCGGCTCTCGCTCCGATCGGCACGCACTCGCCCCCGCCGTCGACCAGCACCGATCCGGTGGCCTTCTTGAACAACGCCCGGTACTACACCGGCTTCAACGGCACCTCGATGGCCACGCCTCACGTCGCCGGACTTGTGGCGCTGATGCTTCAGGCCAACCCGGACCTAACGCCGGCCGAGGCACAGGAGATCCTCACGCGCACCGCGACCGACAAGGGCACCGAGGGTTTCGATGAGTCATGGGGCTGGGGCCTCGTCGACTCGGTCGATGCGACCAGCGTTGCCTACTGCCTGGCGAACGGGGACTGGGCGACCGATGGAGGAACCCGAGACGACTGCTTCACCGACTCCGTGGGGGTCGTGACCGGGTCCTTCTACAACTAGAGACCCCGGTTTGGTTTCTCGATCTAAGAGGGATCTCCGGTCGCGGAGGTCGGCTGACGTTCTTTGATCGCGTCCAGGCTCGGGATAACGCCCTGGGCCGTCGCGAGCCGTAGCTGGAGATCGAGCACGAGGCGCGAACCCTGCTGATGTGGGTCGAGGCCGGTCAGCTTGTGGATGCACTCGAGTCGGTACCGAAGCGTGTTGCGATGGATGAACAAATGGTCGGCTGCCTCCTTGGCGCGCCCCGACATGATGTAGGCGATCAGGGTCTGGAGTAGCTGGGTGCCGTGGAGTGCGTCGTGAGCGGAGAGTTGCTCGATCGCCATCGAGCTCTGGCCGTCGGACGCGAAGTCGAAGGGCTCCAGCCACGCGGTCGTGCCCAGATCGTCGAAGTGGATGACACTGTTGGGACCCGACGCTTCGCCACCGACCCTTGCCGCCCATCGGGCCTCGCGGAAGGACCGGAAGATCCCGTCGATACGATGGTGCGGCATACCGACTCCCACCATGACGACGGCATCCGGCATCGCGTTCCTCGCCTTGAAGAGGAGGCGAGCGGGGATGGGAGAGCTCAGTTCGGTGCGCGTGCTCTCCGTGCCGACCACGGCACCCTCGTAGGTCACCGTGGTCGACAATGGATCGTGTTCGAGGAGTTCAACCGCCACAACCTCTTCCAGGCGATCGAGGTCGGCCTTCTCCATCTCTCGGATGGGCTGGACCACGATGACCCGTATCTGCTCGTTGAGATCCATCCCGATGTGACGTGCTTGGTCTTCGGCGATATCCACCCGACCGTGGCGGTCGATGATCTTGGACAGCAAGCGCCGTCTCGCCGCCTCGGGGTTCGGAGCGCCGGTGATGCTGGGATAGAGATTGAGCAGCGGCTGGAGAACCGCCGACCAGTCAAGGTCGCGCGGCTTGATGAAGATGGGGAAATCGCCCGTCGGTGCCGGGAATCCGTGAGCCACCTCGCGTTCGTCTGGAGGACCAACGACGAGAAGACCTGCCGCCTCGCGTTGAGCGACCTTGGCGGCCAGTCTCTCGATCGAACCGATCGTCTTTCCTCCGGTGGTCCCGAGGGCGACCGCTAGCATCCCGGGACCCAGGCGGTCGAGATCCCGAGTGTTCTCGACGAAGGTGACTTGCTTGAATCCTCTCAGGGACCGTTCGTGGGTTCCGTCGCCGTGGCACACCGTGAGGCGCTCGTCGGGTAACAGTCTGAGGATCCAGAATGTCGTTCCGAACGGAACTCTGGCCCTCACCGTCGTGTGACCCTCACGCGGATCTGCGGACTTACGCCGGCCAAGTTGGAGTCGTTCTCCAGAGACCGGGTCCGGAGTTTCACCCGGCCCTTCTTTCCGAAGCACTTGGGGAAGATGTAGCGAGAGCGCTCGTTCAACTTCGTGTTCTTGACCGATCGCCACGTACCGGCCCGCTTCCGCTCGAGGACGATATCCCCGCCCCGGTCGACCGGGGCGACCACGCCGCGGACCGTTACGCAACGCCCCCTCTTAACCCTGACCCGGTTCACCGAGGCAGTGACCTTCGACTTGACCCCGACGAATGTTGCCGGGCTGATCGCCGCCGCACAGGAGTCGTTCGCAGGGACCGTCGCTCGGTAGCGGGCGCTCCACGAAGGAGCGAGATCGAAGTCCCATGATCCATCTCCGGCGGGCACGTTCTTGAAGAACTTGAATACTCCGCCCCCGAGCCGCCGTTCGATCGCGACCTTGTCGACCGCGCAACCCTCTTCGAAGGTCACCGTTCCGGTCAGATGGACGGGCTTGCCGTAGCGCACCTCTGATCGATCCGCTGCGATGGAAACCGAGCGTGTGCCTGGGATCGGCGCTGTCACTGAGCCCGGAAGCCAGGTTCTCGTGACGACGTCCTGTGAAGGGTCGTCGAGGACCGGGAGACCGTCGGCGTCCTGGGATTCCGCATCGGAGAGGAAGAGGTCGCCCGAGGAGTCGTTGTCTCGGTTCCTATCGATCCAGCTCTGGAGTCCCTCGGAGTCGGTGGTCACCGTCGAGCGGTACGAGATCTGGCATAAGCCGCCGGCGTCGGTGGTGCACTGCCCCAGCCATCCGCTGTTCGGGCCGGTGGTGGCGGCGAGGTCGACGTTGACCCCTTTGATGCTTGCGGGTGCAGCGGTGTCGAATGGGCTGCCGAGCTCCTTCACGGAGACCGAGACGATGTGCGTGTCGTCGATCGTCCCCGTGGAGGACTCGGGACTCGCATCGAGCTCGATGTCGGCACCTTCAGCGGTCCACGTGACGGTGACCACGTCCTGGTCGTTGGCATCCTCGGCTCCGACGGGCTCTGGTGACGGAGCAGTTCCGGACCCGGCCACCCACGCCTGCACGGTATCGAGTCCGGTTGCATTGGAGCGGTAGGCAAGCGTGCACGAACCGTCGGACTGAGAGGTGCAGATGTTCAGCACACCGGGGCCGCTGCCGTTGTTGGTCGAACTGGATGGTCCGGAGACCGCACGGATACCGACGCGGGCGCCGGCGACCGGGTTGCCGAGGGTGTCGGCCACGGTGAGCCTCAGGGTGTAATCCTCGGCGACGGCTTGGGTCCCGCCCTCTGGCTCGAGGTCCACGACAACCGCCACCGATCCCTGTGAGGCGAGCGACGAGAAGGGAGCCAGAACGTTGCCGGCCGCATCGGCGTAGTTGCCGCCGGCCCACGCAACCTGCGCACCCGCGGGAGCAACCGAGCCCGATGTCATTTCCAGGACCCTCGTGTCGCCCTGGCCCGTCACCGATTGGACGGTGCAGTTGCCGGCGCAGCCGGTCACCGTCCACTGAGAGGCGTTGTCCGTTCCGACGATCGGTTCGGTGAACGACACCGCGATCGCGGATCCCGTGGTCTTAGCGGTCAGGGGAAGTGGCGCGATCCGGTCGAGCGCGTAGGTGGCGTCGTCGGCCGCAACGCTACCGGCGCCATCGACGCTGTCGTTGCCGTGGATGTCCGTCGCCAGCGCGTAGAGCGTGTAGGAACCGTCGGACGCGAACGCGGGGAGCGTGAAGCTGGCGCTCCCAGCGGATACGACCGCCGAAGCCAGCTGGGTGTCCTGAGATTTGTCGAAGCCGGGAGTTGCGGAGGACTCGCGGTAGAGGGTGATCGTGTGGCCGTTCGTTGCGTTGTTGACCACGACCGCGGGGGCCGGGTTCTGCGACGAGACGACTCCCGCGGCGTTCTTGCCGTCGATGGTGCTGATGGTGGGGATGCGGGGAGCGATCTTGTCCACGGCGTTCGAGCTTGGTGCGCCGGCCGTCCGCAACATGCTGTTCGATGCGAGATCCGTGTAGGCCGCGCGGATCAGGGCGGGGTTGAAGGTCGTGAGGGGTTCGGCATCCTCACCGACGGCCTGGATCGTGAGCCTTCGGGTGCAGCCACCCGGGCCCGCGGTGGCATCCTCACCGGGTCCGTACGAGCAGTCGGCTGTCCCCGCACCGCCGATCATCAGCGGGGTGCGGGCGGGGTTCGTGACGGTCCAGTCGAGGGCGCTGTCGCCGTCGGCGTTCCGGACCGGCTCGGAGAACTCGATGACGATCGCGCCCGTCGCTACCAGCTTGTAGCCCTTGATGTAGGGCCGGGTGTAATCGACCCTCAGCGGGGAGCTCTGCCCGGTCTCGGTCCCGATCTGGATCTCGAGAACGGCCCCTCGGGGGTTGCCGTGCGCGGTAGGGCAGGTGTCGACCGGTTCCCGGAAGATGCAGCCGAGCGTTAGGCGCCCGGACAGCGTGCCGGCGTCGTTCCTGAGGAAGTCGCTGGTCCCGTCGTCGGTGCGGTTGAGTGCTCCGCTCGGGACGACCTGGGTCGAGGTGGTTCCCCCATCTTCCAGGGCGATCAACGTCGCGGCGGTTACCGGCCCTTCGGGAGCGGTCCCCGAAACGAGAATGGCTTGTCCGGCGTGCACCGCGGTGTCTCCCGCGATGGCGGGGGCGATGGATAGCGTTATCGGTGTCTCAGCCCTCGCCGCCGTGATGCCGGGCACGAGGCCGGCCAGGAGAGCGATGGCGAGAAGCTGAAAGAGCTGGCGTCGCATCGTTGCGATCCTCCGGGTCGAGCTGAGCGAGCGTCTGTCGCGTTACCTGTAGATGCGACAGAGGGGCCGGGATTCCTCCCGACCCCTCTGACTTTTCTGAACCCCTGGGCTCCTAGAAGGCGGTCGTGTCTCCGAGGGCATTACCCGCCCGGTCGACGTAACGCTTACCGCCCGAGTCGCCGCTGGTGAAGATGTAGTCGACGCCTCCGAAGGCACTCGAGTCGGCGGCGGTCACGTTAGGCAGGGCGGCCTCGACCGTGAGGGTGTTGCCCGACCCGGTCACCCTGTCGACGACGTAGTAGGAGCGCTCGCCACCCGCCATCTCGTAGGCGTACCAGTCGAACGAGAAGTTGGTGCCGCCGCCCAGCGGCTCGCTCAAGGTCACAGCGATCTGATCGGCTTCGGTGTCGCTTGCGAGCGCTACGACCGAGGTGCTGATCGCCGGTGCCGTGGTGTCCAAGGCGATGGTCAGCGGAGTGGTCGCGCCGGGGACAGCACGACTGCTGAGGAGCCGGATCTTGCGCGCGTAGTCACCCTCGGTGGTCCCGATCGGGATGGCGACCGTTCCGGTCGATCCGACGAGCGAGTCCGAGGTGTACAGCACTTCGTCGTTGCCGTCGAGTACCTGGATGCGGTAGCCGTCGCGGGCGCCGGCGAAGTTGACCTCGAGGTCGTTGCCGCCGAAACGCGTCCAGTACTTGTCCTCGTTGAACGTTGCAGTCTCGGTTCCTCCGTTGCGGGTAACGCTGAGGATGTCCGGCGCCGCGGGAGCGACCCGACTGACGGTGTCGATGAGTGTGGCAACGGTGTAGTTGCCGGCGCCGTCCTTGGCACGGTCACCGATGAATCGGGCACCCGGCGTGTACGTCACCGCAGGCTCGACGGCTTCGTCGATCGCCTGACCGAGGACCAGAAGGCGGTAGTTGTCCGGGCCCACCGGCGACCCGGAGAACCCACGGCTGCATGACGTGCCGTCGCTGAACCGGACGCTGGTGACCAGCGCGCCGTCCACCTCCCACTCGCTCGGGTTGCATCCACCCTTGACCAAGCCCGCAGCATCGTCCAGCTGCACCCTGATGGTGGTGGCGCTGAGAACGTCACCCGGGTTGAGAAGGGTTGGGGCGAAGAGATCGACGAGCGCCGGCGTGGACTCGACCATCCCGCGGTTGCCCGCGGAGTCGGTTGCCTGCGCGGCCGCCACGAAGCTCGTGGCTGCATTGGAGAAGTTTGCGGCCGTGCTGCCGGTGTACTCACCACCGGAAACGTTTACCGGGACGTTGATGACGTCGCCGGCATTGCTCCGCAGCTCAACGAAGTCGATCGTTGCCGCGATGTTGTCGGAGATCTGTCCACTGACGGTGATCACGTCGCCATTCTTCGCCGCAGTCTGAGGATCGCCGTCGTTGTCGTTGGGAAGCTTCAGTTCGGCTGTGATCACTGGGAGGATGCTGTCGATGGTGATCGCGTTCGTCAGCGTGCTGTTCGTGGAGATCGCCTTGTCGTTGGCGTCCGCCCCGACGAGCACGAGATCGGCGTCGTAGACGCCGTCGGCTCCGCTGATGGCCGCCGGGCCGAACGTTAGGGTCTGCGTCGCAGCCCCGCCCGCGAACGGAACCGCACTCTGAAGCGGCACCGAGTTACCGGCGAAATCGAGGGAGGAGCCGTTGCCGATGGTCAGGCCCGGCGTGCCGGTCTTGTCGACGTTGATCGTGAAGGTGTACTCGATCGGAGTACCGGTGGTCGGCCGAACGGTCCTCGGAGACAGCGTTCCTAGTCTGGGCGTGAGCACCGGTGCTACCTGGATCACGAGGTTCGTGCTCTTGGCTGCGGCCACCGCGCCCGCCGCGCTACCGCCTCCGGTGAAGGTCGCGGTGCGGTCTCCGGAGCCGGTGGTGCCAAGTGTCACTGGAAAGTCGAAGGAGCTCGTCGCACCGGACGCGATGGTGGCCGGAGCCTGGTCGGTGACCGTCTCGTTCGAGCCGGTGCCGCTTGCGGTCAATGTCGGGTCGACCAACACGGCGTTCGTGGCGTGGTTCTTGATCGAGGTCGTGAAGACAACCGGCTGCCCTGCGGTTCCGGTGCCGTCGGTAACTCCGGCAGGAGACGTCGGGGCGATCGTGGTGACCTCGAGGATCTTCACCGCGGTCGTAAGGGTTCCGCTTCCGGCGGGGACCGTCGCGTTGGACGTGGTCGCACCGCCGTTGGACGAGACCTGCACCTGAACCACACCGGACCGGTCGCTGCTGGTTGGTGCGGGGACGTCGGCGGGGAAGGTGAAGACCACATTCCCTCCGGGGGCGATCGTTCCACCCTTGAACAGGATCGACTGCAGGTTGCCGTTGGAGACGCGCGTGGCGGTCCACGAGCCGGGTCCAACGATGAGGGCCGCACCGTTCTTGACGCCCGTCGCCTGGGTCGGAAGCAGGATGCGGACCGCGTTGATGGTCTCGCCCGCGATGGGGAGACCCGAGTTGGTTACCTGGATCGAGTAGGGCTGGTTGAGCCCAGGGAATACCTGCTGGCCGACCGTGAGTCGTGCGGTCGAGCTGGGAGCCGCAAGGGCCGGTACCGCGGTTGCGAGGATCCCGGTCATCACTGCCAGCGCCACAAGCAGCGCCTGCGTCTTCCTTACCCTGCGCATCTCCTTCTCCTTCATCTCTAGGCTCACGTTCGTCGATGCGAGGGTTCTCGTTCATAGGACTCTGGTCGGACCCTCTGGTATGCGGTTCCTCGAAGGCCGTGCGCGCCCTTTGTGCACATGCACGAACGTCGCCGGCGGGATGGTGGTACTTCGGGAGCGTTTGTCCTATTACTGCGCGGCGAGTCGGAGGTTCATCAGCGAACTGAGTTCGGTCAGAGTCTCCGGGGGAGTCCTGTGCAGGACCGTGGTCATCCCCAACGCGGTGGCTGTCTCCAGGTGTCCGGGGTGGTCGTCGACGAAGATGCACCGTTCGGCAGCGACGCCGAGGCGCTCGAGCGTGGCATCGAAGATCTCTCGATCGGGTTTGCGCATGCCGATCTCGCCCGAGATGACCATCACATCGAAGAGATGATCGATGCGATCCCGGGGGTAGAGGCTTTCGCCCCATGAGTTCGACAGCATCGCGGTTTTGAAGCCTGCCGCCCGGGCGGTTTCGAGGGCCAGGAGCATGTCCTCCTCGAGGCTGAGCGTCGAGAAGATCCGCCGGACCAGGCCCTCGTGCGGAACCTCGACCCCGGTGGCGTCCTTGATCCGTGCGGCGAACTTCACGGCGAACTCACCCTCGGGGATCCGGCCGGTCTCGAAGTCGACGACCAGCTGATCTCCTCCCCCGGAGTACGCAGCCAGGGCGACGCGGATCAGGTCCGGCAGCTCGATACCGATGTCTATCGCGAACGCGATCATCGCCTCCTGCAGAGGTGTGGTCAGGACCCCGCCGAAGTCAACGACGAGGGCTTCGAAGGGAGAGTCAGTCACCGGTAGTCAGTCAACGGTAGTTCGTGAACTGGAGCGGGAGACCGAAGTCGTGCTCTTTGATCTCGGCAATGATGTCCTGGAGTTCGTCGCGCGACTTGGACGACACCCTCACCTGATCGCCCTGGATCGAAGCCTGAGCCTTCTTGTGGTTGTCCTTGACGAACTTGACGAGCTCGCGGGCCTTGTCGGTCGAGATGCCCTGCTGGAGCTTCAGGGTCTGACGAGCGGTCCCGCCCGCAGCCGCCTCGATGTTGCCGTGGCTGAGGGCCTTCGGGGCGATCTTGCGCTTGACGAGCTTCTCCTCGAGCACCTTCACCACGTCTTTCACCTTCTGATCGGTGTTGGACTTGATCGCGATGGCGTCGACCTCACCTTCCTTGGTGAGCTCAACGCTCGAGCCGGTGTTCTTGAAATCGAATCGCTGGGAGATCTCGCGCGACGCCTGGTCCACGGCGTTACGGATCTCCTGCATGTCAACTTCGGATACGACGTCGAAGGAAGCGTCTTTAGCCATAGCGTGAGGTTACCGGATGAGCGTTATCGGATGAACGTGCGGAGCAGCGGCATCAGTTCGGTGATGCGCTCTTTGTTCAGGTACGCGTCGGCCCAATCCGGCTGTTGGTCGAGGATGGCCGAGAACGCCACGATCCTGCTCTCGGGAGCGATCTCCCTGATCATCGCCGCCGTCCCCTCGCCGTTGAGACCGGGGAGCATGTAGTCGAGGATGACGAACTCCGGTTTGTGCTGTTCCGCGAGGGCCCAGGCCTCGACCCCGTTGGCCGCCTCGGCGACCACCGACATCCCCTCGGTCTCACACAGCACCCTCAGGACGTGACGGATCTCCTCGTCGTCGTCGACGATCAGGACGGTGCTGGAGCTCCCGTTTCCCTTCATCTCATCTATCTCGCTCATCGGTGTCAGCCTCTAGGACTGTGCGAGGTTTGTCTAGAGTCATGCGTTTGTGCCCTCAACCAGGTCAAGCTAAACCTAGCCGCCGGCAGGCCACAGGGCGGCAGCTTCCTCGAGCACCATCGCAGGAGGATCGGGATCCTCCCCGGTCAGGGGCGACACGTAGGCCTCGAACCACTCGCTCCAGCGACCCTCGTCCTTCGCCTCCAGGATCTGCTCATCCACATACGTAGCGAATATCCGGTTCTCCAGGGTGACCATCGCCCCGTACCCGGCCGTGGTGAGACCCTCGTCCAGGAGCGTGCCCGAGTCGAGCACCCCCAGGAGGCGCAAGTCGGGAGCAACGATCGCGTCGACCTCAGGGCAGTCGACCGGGTCGGGGACCTCAAGGATCTCCTCGATCCCGGGGGCGAGTTCGCCGATCGGGACGCTGGTTACGGGTTCGAGCGACTGACACACGGTCCTGCCGGCGAGGTCGGCGGCGCGTGCGATGGAGTCATCGAACGCCAGGATCTTGTCGTGTCCTACCCAGTAGGGATCGGAGAAAGAGTGCTCCGAGAGTGCCTTCTCCGTGATCGGCACGAGCGGGAACGCGAGCTCGACGTCCCCCGCTGAAACCATGGCGGCGATCTCATCATCGGTGCCGGAGAGGATCTCGAGGTCCACGCCGAGTGACCTAGCCACCTCCCATGCGAGCTCGACCGTGAAGCCCTCGGCGGTCTCTCCCGAACCGGACGAGAACGGCCCCGGTCCCTCGGAGATACCCACTCGCATGACCCCGGTCTTCTGGATCCGACCCATCACCGTGAGATCAGGATCAAACTTGAGGACCTTGTCGTTCTCGACCGGCGGGACGCAGGCCGTTCCAACGAGAAGGAACGCCGCGCCCCAGAGTGCGAGTCGCCGCACTAGTGCACCACTACAGATAGCCGAGGCTCTCGAGCCGCTTCCGGATCGCCTCGATCTCGGCCGCCGAGAGAGGGTCGATGTCGCCCGGGTCGGCCGGCGGGCGTCCGGTTCCGGGCAGGGGAACCCCGCCTTCGTGATGGGACACGAGATCCCTCAACACGTAGACCGCGAACTCCGTTACCGAATGAAAGCCGGAGCCCTTGATGACGACCTTGAGCTGCTCGTAGAGGGGGCGCGGGATCTTGAGGGTGACCTGAGGGTCACTCGAGGCGGGCGTGGGCGAGGGGGAAGAAGGAGTGGCCATGCGGGGTGTTTGTAACACTCCTATGGGAGTGCAGCAAGTGCCGAGCTACTTCTTGCACTTCGGCATGTCGAGGGTCGTGCCGGGATCGTCCTGACCCTCGAAGATCACCGTGACCCACGTCTTGCCCTCCTTCGTCTTCACTCCGACCCCGACATTCCGGTAGCCGGCGTGGAGGATGTTCTCTCGGTGTCCTTTGGAGTCCATGAAGGCGGCGTGGAGCGGCTCGACCCCGTACCCGTAGCCCACGTTCTCGCCGATCACCTGCCATCCGGTGATGCGATCGCCGAGCTTGATGGTGTGGAAGAGGCGGTCCTTGCGGAGCATTACGCCGGAATGCTTTCTGGCCGCGTGCGATAGCTCTGGGTCCATCCGGAGCTTGTGCTTCAGCAGCAGGGTCCGCTCGTGGTTGATCAGCTTACGAAACTGCTTCTCGGAATCGGTCGGTTCCCAGCATGTCTTCTTGCCTCCGCCCGCGGGCGCGGCACCCGCCAGGAGGGCCGCGGCGGCGAGGACGCAGGCCAGCCTGAACGCCCTGGAAGAAAATGTCATGACAACAATATCGGCCCGAGGATGCCACGACTTGAGACGCTTGTATCGGTTTCGCGGCCTGAAGGCATACCTCGACCCTAGGGGCCGGGCGATGATCAATCTAGGGGGTTGGAGGTCCGGAATAGTCGAGCCGAGCGATGCGTGATCGAGCGTTCGACCTCGGCGGCCTGGTGCTCGTCGATCTTGGTCCCCCATGCGGTCCGCACGTAGAAGACGTCGACCACCCGCTCTCCAAGGGTGTCGATCTTGGCGACGTGGATGTTGAGATCGAGGTCGCTGAGCCCGGCCGTCAGCGCGTACAGGAGTCCCAATGCGTCAGGGGCACGGACCTCGATGACCGTGGAATGGTCGGCCTCGTCGTGGAGAACCCTTACCTCCGGGACAACCGGAGCGGTCGGTCGGTAATCGGCCGCCTTCCGCTCGATGTGGGCATCCAAGGCGAGTCTCCCCGAGTACGCCGCTCCGAGCGTCTCGAGCAAGTCGTCCCACGACGAAGGAGGCGCTCCGAGGACGAACCGCTCGAGCGCCTCCCCCGAACTCGTGGAGAATGCCTGAGCCGATTGAACCGGTACCCGGTGGAGCGCGAGGACGCCGGCGGTCCGCGCCAGGGTCCCCGGCCGGTCCGGGACGCAGACGGTCAGGAGGAAGTGGCCCCCGGGTAGGTCGTCGGAAACCCTCGTGCGGATCTCTCCCGGCCCGAGTGCCTGCGACAGCATCAGAACCTCGTCGGCAAGGTTCTCGATCGGTGCCGAGTCGAGGTACGAGGGCGGAAGGGTCGAGAGGATCGCCTCGGCCCGCCCCTCGAGTGATGGTTCGATCGCCTCGATCTCTGCCGCGCGCTTCGAAACGTCGGCGCGGACCGGGATCTCCCCGGTCTCGAGCGCAACAAGGATCTTCCGGTATAGGGATGCGACCAGGGAGGCCTTCCATGGGGTCCAGGCCTCGGGTCCCGTCGCTCGTCCGTCGGCCCCGGCGAGGAGGTACAAGAGCTTCAGGGTCCCGATCGAACCGACGCGGTCGGCCACCGCCGAGATGACCGCGCCGTCGTCGATGTCTCGCCGCGTCGCCGTGTCGGGGAGCAACAAGTGATGGCGTACGAGTCGTGCGACCTCTTGCACATCGCCCACGGGGAGTCCCATACGTCGACACGCCGCGGCGGCCGCGACCGCACCGACCTCCGAGTGATCTTTCCCGGACCCCTTACCGACATCGTGTAGCAAGGCCGCCAGGAACAAGGGATCGAGTCCCTCCGCTTCGATCTCGGTACCGGGATCGTCGGCGATCGTTCGAGCCACCTCTGCAACCGCGAGGAAAGAGTGTCCGTCGACCGTGTAGCGGTGGTAGAGGTCGTGCTGGGCTCGGCCCCTGATCCCCGCCCACTCCGGGATCAACGCTACGAGCGCGCCCATGTGGTCCAGCAGCTCCAGTGCGGAGGGGGCATGTCCGCCTCTAAGGAGCGCGAGGAACGGCTCCCGGCATGAGACCCATGCGTCGACGCCGATGCCGGACAACGATCCCTCGGCAACCTCGATCGCCGCCGGCGCGATGTCCTTTCCCGATGACGCGTGCTCGGCCAGCAACCACATGACGGTCTTGGGCTCGGGGGTTCCTGCGAATCCCAGCAGCCCTTCGTCGAGGACCACGCCGTGATCGAGCGATCGGAGGGTGCCGCTTCTGCGCGGGCCTCCGGTCGCCGGAGACCCCGCGCGCCGGAGCGAGTAGCGCGTGATGTATTCGATCGCGCGAGCGCTCGAGTGGACCTCACTCATCAATCGGTCGGTGCCCTCCCGGCCGCGCAGGCCGAGTCGCGCGGCAACCCGCGGCTGGAGATCGAGTCGCATGGTGTCGGACTTGTGGGTGATAACGCCGTGAAGGGCCTCTCGCACCGCTCCGAGGTACTCGGAGGCGGCCTCGAGCCGAGGATCCCCGTTAGATCCGCCGGTGACCGCGCCGATCCAGGCAAGGGCGTGTAGATCGCGGAACCCGCCGATCCCTTCCTTGAGATCGGGGGCCAGGGACCATCCCGCCCGATCTACGCGCTCGTGACGCGCGGTCACCTCCGCCATGATCCTGCCGACCAATCTGCGCGCGTCACGCTTCGTCCAGCGCGCTCGGCGGTCGAGCAACTCGTCGAAGAGATCCCGGTCGCCTCCGATGAAGCGACAGGTAAGGAGGGATGTCGCGGCGTGCAGATCCTTGGATGCGTTGTCGATCGCGTCCTTGGTCGTGCGGACCGCGTGCCCGACCTGCCAGTTCGCATCCCACAGGGGATAGAGCAGACCCCTGACTGTCGCCGGAGTGACCTTCGACCGGGGTGCCGTGACGAACAGCAGGTCGATGTCGGAATGTGGCCAGAGCTCTCCTCGGCCGTAGCCGCCGACCGCCGCGACCGCGATGCTCGCGTCGCCCATCGTGTCTCCGATGAGCTCCGCGAGCACCGCGTCGAGATCTGCGGCACGGCTCCGGGCCGGAAGTGCCCCGTCCTTGAGCGCGGCGGTCCTTGCGGACCGGATCTCAGAGAGCGTCGGGACCCTTTTCCCCGGTCCTGATGCGGATGACCTGCTCCACGGGTGAGATCCAGATCTTCCCGTCGCCGATCGACTGCGTCGAGGCACCGGTGGTGATGGCTTTGACGACGTCGTCAACGCGGTCATCGTCAACGACGATCTCGAGGCGTACCTTCGGCGCGAAGTCGACCTGGTACTCGGCCCCACGGTAGACCTCGGTGTGGCCCTTCTGCCGTCCGAAACCGCGCACGTCGGTGACGGTCATCCCATGGATGCCGGCCCCTTCCAGCGTTTCTTTGACGTCCTCAAGCTTGAACGGCTTGATTACCGCAACGACGATCTTCAAATCCCACTCCCTTCTGAGGCCGGTACCTGAGCGGCACCAGCGGACGGCGTTGCTTGATGAGCAGTGGTGAAGGATCCAGACTCAGAGAATGAGTACCCGACCTCGGAGTGCTGCGCGAGGTCCACACCGGTGACCTCTTCCTCCTCGGTGACACGTAGGCCGACGGTCGCGTCGATCAGCTTGAGGAGCGCGTAGGTGACGATGAAGGAGAAGGCGAGGGTCGCGCCGACCGCCACGAACTGCTTCCCGAGCAGACCGAATCCACCGCCCGCGAGGAGCCCGTCCGCCCCGGCTTCATTGATGGCAAGGTCGGCGAAGACCCCCGTTAGGAGCGCTCCGACGAGCCCACCGACAAGGTGCACACCGACAACGTCGAGGGAGTCGTCATAGCCCCAACGGAACTTGAGTCCGACGGCCCAAGCACACACCACGCCGCCGATCAGCCCGATCGCGATCGCGGGCAGTGGCCCCACGAAGCCGGCGGCCGGGGTGATCGCGACCAGACCTGCGACCGCTCCGGAAGCAACACCGAGGATCGTAGATCGACGTTCCTTGCGCGCATCTACTAACGCCCAACCACAGGCACCCGCGGCCGCACCGAGATTGGTCGCCAGGAACGCCGATGCCGCGAGCCCATTGGCACCGAGCGCGCTTCCTGCGTTGAAGCCGAACCATCCGAACCACAGGATGCCGGTGCCGAGGACGGTCATCGTGAGGTTGTGGGGGATGAAGGCTCCCTGCCCGAAGCCCTTCCGCTTACCGATCACGAGGACGGCCGCAAGTGCGGCGATGCCGGCATTGATATGGACGACCGTGCCGCCGGCGAAGTCGAGCGCTCCCAGCTCACGGATCCAGCCTCCGGGAGCCCATACCCAATGTGCCATGGGCGCGTACACGACGATCAGCCACAGCGCAGTGAAAAGAACGTATCCGGAGAACTTCATCCGCTCGGCGAAGGCTCCGGTGATAAGCGCGGGCGTGATGATCGCGAACATCATCTGGAAAGTGGCGAAGGAAACGTGCGGGATCGTCGCGGCAAGAGCGTCGTTCGGTGTTGCACCGACGTCCTTGAAGCCGAGGAAGTCGAGGTTCCCGATGAAGCCGCCGACATCGGGACCGAATGCGAGCGTGTATCCGATGAGAACCCACAAGACGGACACCAGACCCAGGGCGAAGATGCTCTGCATGATGGTTCCGAGCACGTTCTTCGATCTGACCATTCCTCCGTAGAAGAGCGCGAGCCCCGGTGTCATGAACATAACCAGTGCCGATGCAACAAGGATGAAAGCGGTATCTCCAGTGTCCATGCGGTCTCCCTCGTGTCAAGCGATGACGTGTTAAGAGCGTGGACACACTCTGTTTCGAGTTTGTTTCGTTGCAGTTTCCTACCCGTAACAAAGAAACTCAGAGGCCCGAAGCAGCATCCTCGTCGAGTAGGAAGTGGGGACCGCTGAGGAGATGGACCGGGCAGGTGTCGGCCGGGTCGTCTGAGCGCAGGGCGCGTGCCACGGCCTCCGCTTTCCCGCCTCCGGTCACGATCACGAAGGTCCGCTCTGCCCTCTTGAGCGCCGGCGGTGTGAGCGTGATCCCACGCAGCCCGTCCGGCCGATCGACGGCGACGACCAGGCGTTCGGTCTCGCGGAGAGCGGGGGAGCCGGGGAAGAGGGCGGCGATGTGGCAGTCGTCGCCCATCCCGAGGATCTGCAGGGCGATGCCCTGCGTCAGGGCGGGGTGGATGGCTCGCTCGTAGTCGAGGGCAGCGGCGGTCGGGTCGTCTTCTCCCCGGATGCGCAAGACGTCGTTGATCCCCGCCGGCTCTAACAATGTCTCGGCTGCCATCCGGTGGTTGCTTGCCTCGTCGGTAGGGGGAACCGCGCGCTCGTCCGAGAACAGGATCTGATGGGCGTCCCAGTTGATCTCGAGGACCGCAAGTGCCCGGTAGACCGCGGCCGCGGTGTTGCCCCCGGTGATCATCACGGGCCCGGGCACCAGGTTTTCCGAGATCCTCGCTGCAACGCCATCCGCGTAGGCGTCCCGGGGAAAGACCTCGTAGGTGGGCGTTACCGCCACATCTCATCCAGGTAGTCGGCGATGCGATCCGACAGCCGATTGGGTGGGAAGCGAAGCTCGAAGAACGAATCCGATCGGACCAGTTCGGAGCGAGGGAGCTCACGGCCCAGGGCTTCGACGTCACTGAAGGGATGCAGAAGATCGTTCGGGTGACCGATCAGGAGAGCCGGGACTTCGAGCTTGTGACGTTCCTCGGGATGGGGGGCCAGGCGTCCGGTCAGGAGACCATGAAGCACCGCGGCCGACGGGACGGCATCGCGTGACAAGAGTTCGAGCAACGCGTCGGGGTAGAGGCCCATCCCGCGCGGGATCCGTCGTATCAGTCGGGACCCCGCGTTTATCAGCGCGGCGCCTTGCGAATAGGCGAGCGTCAGCGGAAGGAAGAGCATCGCCGCGACGGGAGCTGCTCGTTCGAGCACCGGCATCTCCAGGACCATCGCGCGGACCCGCTCGGGTGATCGATTGGCAGCTTCCAGCGTCACGTTCGCGCCCAACGAGGTTCCACCGACCACGGCCTCTTCGATCCCGAGGCGGTCCATAAGGGCGAGGACCTGGCGCCCGTAGATCTCCATAGAGTAGTGGCGCGAGTGTGGTGGTTTGTCGCTCTCGCCATGACCGAGCAGGTCGATCAGGACGATCCGGTTCCCGCGTTCGGCGAGTGCGTCGGCCAGCGGGAAGTGATGCGTCCGGGCGAACAGAAGTCCGTGGATCAAGACGAAGGGCCGGTCCAGCCCGGCGCGCCCGTGACCGCGTTCCTCGTAGGCGATGTCGAATCCGTCGTACGAGAACTTAGGCATCGTCGAGCTCGCGCTTGAGGATCTTCCCCGTGGCGGTCCGCGGAAGCTCGTCCATCACCTTTATCTTGCGGGGGACCTTGTACGACGCGAGCTCCGAAGAGCAGTGGGCAAGGATCTCGTCTTCGGACACGTCGCCGGCCACGAAGGCGACCATCACCTGGCCCAGCTCGGGGTCGTCCGCCCCCATGACCGCTGCCTCCCGGACCGCGGGGTGCCTTTCGATGACCTCTTCGACCTCGATCGGATAGACGTTCTCTCCTCCCACGACCACCATGTCGTCGGAACGCCCTTCGACGAAGACGTACCCCCGCTCATCGATACGGCCGAGGTCACCGATCGAGATGTAGCCGTCGACGATCGGGCGGCTGTCACCGGACGTGTATCCCTCGAACACCATCTCCGACTTCACATGGATCTCGCCGATCTCGCCTGCAGGGAGCCGCTCGCCGTCCTTCGACAGGAGGATCACCTCGGTGCCGGGGACCAGCTTCCCCACCGTCTTCGGCTCCTCGGCCATATCGTGGGGGGTGGCGATCGCGACCCATCCCGCTTCCGTCGAGCCGTAGAGGTCGTAAAGGACGGGGCCGAAGACCCCGGTAGCGGCCGCCCGTAGATCGGGGGACAGTGCGGAGCCGCTCGCCAACACGATCCGAAGACTGCTCACGTCATGGCGAGCGCGCGACTCATCGTCGAGGTCGACGATGCGTCTGATCATCACGGGCACGAAGGAGGCGGCAGTGGCCGAGTGTTCCTCGATCTCCTCCAGGGAACCCTCGGCGTCGAAGCGTTCGGGAAGAATGAGCGTCGCTCCGAGCGCGGTCGCCAGCGTGAAGGTGAGGAGTCCGAAGGAGTGGAACAGGGGCGAGACACAGAAGATGACATCGCTTCGGCGGAACGGAACGACCGTGAGGACCTCCGCCATGCGGCCCAATCCCGATGAGGCCGCGTCCCGCTGCGCTCCCTTGGGCGTCCCCGTCGTGCCCGAGGTGTGGATCACGATCCTGGCCGAACCCCGGTGAAGGGTGAAGGGGGCTGGGGGCCGACCCGTCCCGTTGCCCAGGAACTCCTCGAAGGGGATCGACCCGTCAAGGGCATCGAGTGGGTCGCCGATCGCGATGAGGCCGACATCGTCGGTGAGAGCCTTCTCCAACTGCTCGGAGTGCTTCGTGTCGTAGAAGACGACCTTGGCCGATGCATTCGCGAGCGTCGCTTTGAGTTCGGTCGTCTTGCCCCACGTGTTCATGGGGCAGGCGACGAATCCCGCCTTCTGGCAGGCGAGGATCACCGCGGCCATCTCGCGGCCGTTCCTGAGAAGCATGGCCACCGGGTCTCCTGGCTCGACCCCAGCCCCCGCCAGTGCGCCGGCGATCCGGTTCGTCATGCGATCCAGTTCTCCGAACGTCATCGAACCGGAGCGATCATGGATCGCGGTCTTGCGGCCGAGCGCTACTGCGTTCATCTGAGCCAGGATCCCCAACGACGGGCCTCTGCCTAGGAGCCACGGAAGTGCTGAAGTGATCGCCACCGGACTCATGGGCGAGAAGGTGCCGGCACCCTTGAGGGCCCGCAGGGTCTGCGGCCGAGCGATGTCGGCGAGGGTTCGGAGCCCGTTGAACGCGCTCACGATCGTGCGTGATGCCTGGCGGGATGCATGGAGGGAGAGTACCCACATAGGCTCGGGTAGTGAGCCCTCGAAGAGATGTCTCGATGACCCCCGGGGAGATAGCGGGGTTCCTCGCCGAAACCCGCAACTGCGTCCTGACCACCCTCGAGGCCGACGGCTGGCCCCACTCGTCGGCGATGTGGTTCGTGCCCGGTGAGTCATCCCTCCGGATGTGGAGCTACGGGAAGTCACAAAAGGTACTCAACGTGCGCCGGGATCCCAGGGCATCGGCGGTGGTTGAAACCGGTACCGCTTATGAGGAGCTCCGAGGGGTCATGGTGCGCGGCCGCATCGAGTTGGTGGAGGATACGGACGAGATCGCGCTGATCGGCCGGGCTCTGTTCGAGCGTTACGTGGCCCCTAGAACGGGCATCTCGTACGAGGACGGTCCGAGGTTCGAGATCGAACGTCAGTCCTATAAGCGCGTGGGCCTGATACTTCCCTTCGACCGAGTGACTTCCTGGGACCTCGGCCAGCAGTGACCACTAGAGGACGGTGCTCCAGATGAAGATGAGGACACTCGGCTCCCAAGGCCCCGATATATCGGTGGTGGGCTTCGGCGCGTGGGAGGCCGGGGGGAAGGGATGGGGACCGAACCCTCCCGACGAGCAGACGATCAAGGCGATGCAGACAGCGATCGACAACGGCTCGAACTGGATCGATACGGCGGAGGTCTACGGGAGCGGTCGGTCGGAGGAGTTGGTCGGCGAGGCCCTCAAGGGCCGCGACGACGTCCTGATCTTCACGAAGGTCGGCCCCGAGCCTGCCGGCAGTGGCTTCGACAAGGCCGGGGTGAGAGCCGCAGCCGAAGCCTCGCTGAAGCGGCTGGACCGCGACACCATCGACCTCTACCAGCTTCACTGGCCCGACCCGAGCATCGAGGTCGAAGAGACCTGGACCGCGATGGCTCAGTTGGTCGATGACGGTCTCGTGAAGCACATCGGCGTCTCCAACTACGACGCCGACCAGATCGCGCGCTGCGAGAAGATCCGGCACGTCGATTCACTCCAGCCGCCGTTCTCGATGCTGTTGAGGAAGGGTCGCTTCGATCTGTTCCCCTTCTGCAAGGAGAACGGGACCGGAACCATCTCCTACGGTCCGCTTGGCTATGGACTCCTTACCGGGACAATCACGAAGGACACCGAGTTCGGCGAGGACGACTGGCGCGGCGGCGGGCACGGGATGCGCGGTTACGACTGGCTGTTCGTTCCCGGAAAGCTCGAGAGGAACCTCGCGATCGTTGATCGCCTGAAGCCGGTCGCCGAACGCCTGGGGATCAAGCTGTCGCAACTGGCTCTGGCTTGGGTGTTCCATCAGGAAGGCGGGACCGCGGCGATCGCCGGCTCCCGTTCCCCCGAGCACGTTGCGGAGAACTCGGGGGCCGGAGACGTGGATCTCGATGCGGGTACGCTGGCCGAGATCGAAGAGATCCTGGAGTCCGATTGATACTCAGCGCGGCCGAAGCCGCATCAACCACCCACGACATGCCCTGGTGGGCCTTCGTGATCTTCATCGGGTTCGTCATCGCGATGCTGCTCGTCGACCTCAAGTTCTTCCACACCGAGGCGCACACCCCAACCCTGAAGGAGTCCGGGGCGTGGGTGACTGTCTGGGTTTCCCTGGCGCTCATCTTCGGGATCGGGATATGGGTCTTCCAGGGAGGAACGGCAGGCGGTGAGTTCTTCGCGGGCTACCTGATCGAGTACTCGCTGTCGGTCGACAACATGTTCGTGTTCGTGCTGATCTTCAGCTACTTCCAGGTCCCACTCGCGTTCCAGCACCAGGTTCTGTTCTACGGGATCCTCGGGGCGATGATCTTCAGGGGCATCTTCATCCTCGCGGGGACCGCCCTCATCAACAATTTCGAGTGGGTCATCTACATCTTCGGCGCCTTCCTGATCTTCACGGCGTTCCGCATCGCGTTCGGTAACGAGGAGGTCCATCCCGAGAACAACCCGGTGCTCAAGTTCGCGCGCAAGAGACTCCGCACAACGACCGAGTTCGACGGCCAGAAGCTCTTCACGATGGAGAACGGCGTACGTGCAGCCACGCCACTGTTGATCACGCTGATATTCATCGAGGTGACCGACATCGTGTTCGCCGTCGACTCGATCCCTGCGATCTTCTCCGTGACGCGCGATCCGTTCATCGTGTTGACCTCGAATGTCTTCGCGATCCTCGGACTCCGGGCGCTTTACTTCCTGCTCGCAGGATCGATGAACAAACTGCACCTCTTGAAGTACGGGCTTGCGATCATCCTTGCGTTCGTCGGCGTCAAGATGTTGCTTGAGGCAGTCGACTTCCACTTCGCGATCTGGATATCGCTGTCGGTGATCATCGGGGTCCTGGCCCTAACCGCGTTCCTGTCGTTCAAGATCGCGCCGAAAGAGGGCCACACGCTTGCGGGGGATACGCCGAACATACCGCCGTAGATGTCCCGGAAGCATTAGTCGCGGGCGATGTCCCGGGCGGTCGCTTGCGCGACCGGTCTCACGACGATCTCGTCGATGTCGACGTGGGGGGGCCTCGTGACCGCCCACGCGATGCAGTCCGCGACGTCTGCTCCGCTCAGGGGATGGACCCCCTCGTAGGGCTTCTTCGCCTTCTCGGCGTCGCCATCGAATCGGACCAGGGAGAACTCGGTCTCGACCATGCCGGGGACCAACTCGGTCACGCGCACGCCGGTTCCCAGGAGCTCGAGTCGGAGGGTCTTCGTTAGGGCGCGAACGGCATGCTTCGAGGCGGTGTAGCCGCCGCCTCCGGGATATATCTCGAACCCGGCTATCGAGCCGACGTTGACGATGTGGCCGACGGATCCCTTGATCTGGGGCATCAGGGCTTGGGTTACGCGGATCAGCCCCATGACGTTCGTCTCCCACATCGTCCGGACGCGCTTCTCGTCAAGCTCCTCGATCGATTCGAGGCCGGAGGCCAGTCCTGCGTTGTTGACGAGGACGTCGCAGCGATCGATCTGAGCGGCGAAGGCGTCGACCGATCCCTGATCGGTGACATCGAGGGGCAGGGCGGTGCCCCCGGTTGCCGCGGCGACCTCGGCGAGCCGATCGACCCTGCGAGCCCCGAGAACGAGCGAATACCCCCCTTCAGCGAGCCTCTCTGCGGTCGCTTCCCCGATCCCGGCGGAGGCTCCGGTGATGACGGCTATCCCTCTGGTCGTCGCCATGCGACCATCGTTGCATGGAACAAACCCACGCTGCACACGGCAAGAAGGTCGGGATCATCGGCGCCGCGCTCGACCTCGGGCAGTCCCGACGGGGCGTTGACATGGGTCCCAGCGCGATCCGGTACTCGGGACTCGAACAGCGACTGGTCGGCCTCGGACTTGAGGTGTCGGATGAGGGGGATGTGATCGTTGAGATCCCCGAGATCGCACACGTCGAGAACCCGCATGCCCGCTACCTCCCGACGATCCTCGCGGCTTGCTCGCAGATAGCAGCGCGCGTCAAGAAGGAGCTCGAGAACGACTCCACGCCTATCGTCCTTGGCGGCGATCACTCCATAGCGATGGGAACCCTGGCCGGCCTACATCAGGCGTTCGGCACCGGCGGTCTGGTCTGGGTCGACGCGCACGGTGACATGAATCGCCCGGAGACATCTCCCAGCGGCAACGTCCACGGTATGCCGCTCGCGGCCGCTCTCGGTGCTTGCGACTTCGAGGTCCAAGGCTTTGCCCCAAGCCCGTGGGTGGATCCAGAGCGTGTCGCCTTGGTCGGCACCCGCGATCTCGATCAAGGGGAAAAGGATCTCGTCCGGGAGCGAGGCATCCACGCGTTCACGATGACCGACATCGACCGGCGGGGGATAGCGGCCATCATGCGAGAGGCGATCGAGATCGCCGAAGGCGACGGCTTCTTCCATGTCTCGTTCGATGTCGACTCGTGCGATCCCGAGATCGCTCCGGGGGTCGGCACGCCGGTGATGGGCGGCCTCTCCTATAGGGAGGCCCACCTCGCCATGGAACTCGTGGCCGAGCGTGGAGTGCTCACTTCGATGGAGGTCGTGGAGGTCAATCCCATCCTCGATGTCAGGAACGTCACCGGGTCACTTGCCGTGGAACTGGTGGCCAGCGCCATGGGCGCCACTATCCTGTAGTCGTGGAGTTTCAGGATGCTGTTCGCCGCCGAAAGATGGTTCGTCACTTCGCGCCCGACAAGATCCCCGACGAGGTCCTGATCTCGATCCTCGAGACCGCTCAGCACTCCCCCTCGGCGGGCTTCGCCCAGGGGCTCGAGCTGGTGGTGCTCGACGACCCCGCCCAGCTCAACACCTTCTGGGAATTGACCGACCCCCAGAGCCGGAAGCGCGGTGGAACTGAGGGGGATCCCCCAGTAGTGGTTATCCCCTATTCGGGCAAGCCCCATTACCTCGAGCGCTACTCGCAGCCCGACAAGCGCGAGTTCGGGATGGGGACCGAGGAGGGTTGGCCGATCCCTTACTGGGACATCGATGCCGGCATGGGCGTGATGCTCATGCTGCTCGCCGCGGTCGACGAAGGCATCGCAGGGTGGTTCTTCGGGATCTTCCAGGGCGGAGACGAACTCTCCCGATGGCTCGGAGTCCCCGAAGGTTTCCGCGCGATCGGCGGCGTGGCCCTCGGTTATCCAAGCACTGAAGAACGTCGCAGGGGATCGATCCTGACCCGCGGCCGTCGTCCGCTCAAGGACATCGTCCACTACGGAGGCTGGTAACCCCGTTAGTCGGTAATGCGAAGGTCATCCAGCGCGACATCGCCGGGCAATAGCCTTTCGACATCGGCCGCGATGCTCTCTCTGGCCCCCTCCGGGCCGGTCAGATGAAGCCAGGCGTGGTCTCGGTGTGGCTCCGTGAAGATCCCGTGCTTCAGAAAGGAGCAGCACTGGCGGTCCAAAGAGATCCATTGCGCCAGCTTGGCGATCAATTCTCCAGAGGCGTCGCGGTACCGGAATTCATAGCCGTCGGACAGCTTACGGACCTCCTGGGCTCCGCCGAAGAGTTCGTCTGACAATTCCATCAAACGATCTCGCTCGGATCCTGACAGCAGGCTGAGGTCGCAGACCAGAGGCTTGGATTCGATTGCCATCGTTCCTCCCTACGAGCGCCGGGGGATCCTTCCGCCGCCGCCGCGACAGCCTTCGGGCTACCGCACCTACACGGACGGGGCAGTGGAGCGGATCCGTCTCGCGAAGTCGCTCCAGGCCCTCGGCTTTACGCTCGACGAGATCAACGGCGCTCTTCATTCGTTCGAGAGCGGAAACGTCGACTGTGAGAGTGAGATGTGGCGGATGGAATCCGTCCTCGACCGGATCGACGCGAAGCTGAAAGAGCTCCGCCGGACCCGTCGTGAGATCGTGAGCGTACTCAAGGATTGCCGGTCGGGTCGTTGCCGCTTCGCCGCGGGGCGGGGATCGATCGGTTGAATAGGCGCCGACTCAGGACGCGCGGGGGAGGCACTTCAGGCAGTGTGCAGTGCCTCTCGCAGGGCGAGTTCAAGGGTCTTCAGAGCTCGTGGAGGACGCGACCTTCCATGCCCCCGGCGACGGTGATCACCTCTCCGGTGACGTGCCCCGAGATCACATCCGAGGCGAGGGCAACGATGACGTTGGCGACATCCTCGGCATCGCCGATCTTCTGCATCGCCGCGGTTCGCGTGATGCGCGGGACGAAGTCGGGGTCGGCCAGTGCCTCCCGGGCCATGTCGGTTCTGGTCCAGCCTGGGCACACGACGTTGACTCTGCCCTCGGGCGCGATCCTCACGATCTCGTTCTTCAACGACCGTGCCAGTCCGGTGACGAATGCGGATTTGGCGCTGGAGTAGTCCGCGTGTCCGGCCTCACCGATAAGACCCGCGGTCGAGCCGACCAGAACGATGTTGCCGGTGCCGGTCGTCGCCACGTGGCGGAGGAACGCCCGGCAGGAGAGGAACACGCTGGTGAGGTTGGCGTCGAGTGTGTTCCTCCAGCGCTCGAGCGACATCTCCCACAATGGTTCGTCGGCCGACGGCCACATCCCGGCGTTAGCGACCAGGACGTCGAGACGACCGAGGGCATCGACGGCGGCGGGAATCAGGGCGTCGACCTCGGCCTCGTTGGTGAGATCCGCCTGCAGCGGAACCCCGCCGGTCTCGGCGGCGACCTGCTCGGCTCGTTCCTTGCTGGAGCGGTAGTGGATCCCGACCTTCGCTCCCTCGGCGGCGAACGCTCGCGCCACAGCTCCACCGATGCCGCCTCCGGCGCCGGTGACCAGGACGCCCTTGCCCCTGAGTCCCGTGTCCATGAAGGGGCAGGCTAACCTCCATCACTGACCCAGGAGGATCTTCAGATGAAGGACATCGGGATCGTCGGGCTGCCTTACTCGGGCAAGTCCACGCTATTCACCGCACTGACCCGGACCGGTTCCGTCGGTGGGCGGTCGAACCAGGCCGTCGTCGACGTCCCCGACGAGCGCCTCGGAATCCTCTCCGGCATGGAGAACTCGAAGAAGGTCGTGGCCGCCAAGGTGCGGTTCGTCGACGTGCCCGGGGGCCTGACCGCTCAGGGGATCGCCGAGTTCCGGCAGACCGATGCTCTGTGCATCGTCGTACGTGCCTTCGGCCCTGATGCCAAGCCGGAGAGCGAACTATCCGGGGTCGAGGCCGAGCTGATCCTCGCCGACCTCGCCAACATCGAGAGCGGACTCGACAAGGCACGCAAGCGAGCGCGCAGCCAGCCTGAGGTCAAGGCCGAGGTCGACATCCTCGAACGCTGCCACGAGATGCTCGAGAACGAACAGCCGCTCCGGGACGCCGGCTTCGACGACGAGCAGCAGAAGATCCTGCGGGGCTACGGACCGCTGACGCTCAAGCCGTGGATCGTGGT
>WHTI01000176.1 GCA_009377815.1 Actinomycetota bacterium | reverse complement strand
TCACCGTGAACTACCGCCGTGAGGACCTCGCCGCCAGAGTCATGGAGATGACCGAGGGCAAGGGAGTGGAGGTCGTCTGCGAGAACGTCGGAGACCCACACCTATGGCAGGGCGCCTTCAACAGCCTTGCGTACCGAGGTCGACTTGTCACGGCGGGGGCCCATGGGGGAAGTCACGGGACCATCGACATTCGCCGGCTGTACCTCAGGCGCAACCAGGTGATCGGCTCGGTGGGTGGGTCGCGGCGTGACATCGGACGCACGCTCGAAGCCACGCGCACCCATGGGATCCGTGCGCACATCGGCCGGGTGCTCCCGTTGAACCGGGCGCGAGAGGCACACGAGCTCGTCGAGCAGCGAGCGGTGCTCGGGAAGGTCATCCTCGAGCCCTCATGACCGGGGCGCGTGCTCCAGCACCTCGGTTGCTCCTCAGCGCGCGGTCTCCGGTCTGATCAAGACGAGCGGCTGGCCGAACTCCACGAACTCGTCGTTGCCCGCCAAGATCTGGGACACGTCACCGCGGACGCCGGCCGACACGCTGTTGAACGTCTTCATGAGCTCGATCAACCCGAGCGTGGTGTCCTCGTCGACCTGCGACCCGACCTCCACGAAGGGTGCGGCTCCCGGCTCCGGGCCGCGATAGAACACGCCCACGACCGGGGCCACGACGGTCACCAGGTCTGCGGCGTCCTGCGCAACGGCGTGCCCGCCCCCCTGGGGTGGTCCCGCCGCTGGCGCGCCCTCGGGGTCGGAAGCCACGGGCGAGGCCGCAGCAGGCGCACCACCACCAGGGACGGCTGACACCTCCCGGGGCATCGCTTCGCTCCCGTGCCTGCTGGCGACGAGCTTGGTATCACCGATCTGGAGCTCCAGATACTCGACGTTCGAGTGCTCCAGCAGCTCCAAGATCTCCAGCACATCCTGATGGGTCAGCTCCATGACACGCTTCCTGCCCTCGCTATCCGTCCTCGCCACCCGTCAACGTCGCCCCATGGCCTCGCTCGTGGCCCAGACTCCCCTTCTGGATCGTGAGCGACAAATCACCCGTTCGCATCGACACGAAGCGATGCCCATCGCGTTCGGAGAGTTCGCGGACGAGCTCGACCAGAGGCTGGCCGCTCACGCGGTCCCTTCGCGTCTGCCCTGCACTCCCCACCACATCGGTCGCATCGTCCCCCACGATCGCCCGCAGGATGAGGTCCTCGTCGGACACGCCGGAGCCATACTTGCGGCGCAGCTCCGCGAGCGTCGGCTGAGGTGGCTTCGCCGTGTCCAGCTCCCGTGCTCGTGGGCGGTCGAGGATCTTGGCTCGGACCTCAGGATCCATGCTGTTGATCGCCTCATCACCTCCGTGCACGCCCAGGGCGTACTCGATCGTCTGATCGGTGACCTGCCGGTAGCGCTCCCCGACGATGACGTTGATGGCAGCCTGACTGCCGACGAACTGCGAAAGAGGCGTGACCATGATCGGGTACCCGAAATCGGCCCGGACACGCCCGGTCTCCTCCAGGGTCTCCTGCAGCCTGTCCTCCACCCCCGCCAGCCGTAGCTGATATCGCAGATTCGAGATCATGCCTCCAGGAATCTGGTGGCTGTAGAGGCGCTGGTCGTACTCGAGCGGGGTGCCCTCCTCGAACCCCTCACGTCTTGCGATGTACGTGAAGTGATCGGTCACCGGTCGGAGGGCTTCCTCGTCGACTTCTGGCTCGTACCCCATGGCACGAAGGTTTCGCGCCACGTTGTACACCGAGGGCTGAGAGTTCCCGTTGGCCAACGGGGGGACCGCCGTGTGCACGTACCGCACCCCCGCCTTGACAGATTCCAATGCGTTCAGTGGTCCAAGGCCGTTGTTGCAATGGCCGTGAAACTCCCATGGGATGTCACCGGCCACCTTCATCATCTCGGGCAACAGCTTCCGGGTGCGCTCTGGGGTGAGGAGCCCACCGACGTCTTTGAAACACAGACGAAAAGGTTCGAGCGCCCCAGCCTGCTTTGCCTTTTGTATGAAGTACGCATCGGTGTGCCGAGGCGAGACGGAGTACATCACGTTGATGACCGGGGTCATGCCAAGACCCTCGAAGCGCTCGATCTCTGCGCCCATGTTGGTGTAGTTGTTCCAGTTGTTGCCCGTTCTGGTGAAGCGAATGCCCAGGTCGACGACCTTCTTGATCAAGAGCTCGCCGACTTCGGGAGGCACGGTCCCGCTCATGCTCGCGCCGTCGATGGCGCCATGCCAGCGGAGCTGCGTGTTGCGCGCCTGCTGCGCGCCAAGCTTGATCCAGTCCCAGGGGTTCTCCCCGAGGTGGCGAACGAACTTCTTCAACCGGCTGCCGGGGGCGAGGAACTCGATCGCGTCGAATCCTGCGGCGTCGAGATGCGGCATTGCGGGCAAGACGTGACGTGTGCGCATGTTCATGGCCCACAGGCTGGCCTGCCCGTCACGGACGGTGGTGTCGATGAACCCCACCGGTGTCATCCCGCCAGCCCTTCTCCCACGGGGTCAGACATCCAGGCCGAAGAGGCGCTTCGCGTTCTCCAACAAGATCTTGGGACGGACCTCTGGCTTGAGAGGAAGCTCGTCGAACTCACGCAGCCAGCGATCGAATGGCAGGGAGGGCGCGTCCGAGCCGAACAGCGCCTTGTCCTGCAGCAGCGTGTTGACTTGTTGCACGAGCTCTTCCGGGAAGTACTTGGGAGCCCAGCCCGACAGGTCGATGAAGAAGTTGGTCTTGTGGCGAGCGATCGCCAGGCTCTCTGCGGTCCATGGCCAGGACGGATGGGCGCAGATGATCTTGAGCTCGGGGAAGTCGGCCGCGACATCGTCCAGGAGCAGCGGTTGGGTGTACTTGAGCTTCACTCCACCGCCCCCGGGCTGCCGTGAGCCGGCAGCGGCGTAGCCGCTGTGGAAGAGGATGGGCAGCCCTTGCTCCTCGGCCTCCCGCCAAAGCGGGTAGAACCGCTGGTCATTGGGATAGAAGTGCTGCCTGGCAGGATTGAGCTCCCCGATCCCGTGAAGACCGAGCTCCTTGCAGCGACGGATCTCCTGCCGGGCGAGCTCGCCCTGCCATGGGTCGATGGCGCCGAAGCCGAGGAAGGTCTCTGGATGGGCCGCGACCGTCTCGGCGACGAAGTCGTTGGGCACCATCGGCAGACCCGTGATGGTCTCGTCCGTCCCGTTCATGAGGGCCGCCATCATGTTGCGCTCGCGGTACTGCTCCGCCTGCTCCTCGACGGGCAGGTATCGCGGTTCTCGTCCGAAGTAGCGTGCTTGCTGCTCGAAGCGCCTCTTGGCCTCCGGGCCTAGACGCTCGCGCGCCCGCGGATCATGGATGTGGACGTGGACATCGATCGCTGTCACGGGCATGTGAATTTGCTTCTCCCTCGCGGCCGTGGTGCAGGCCGAAACGTCATCCGGAAACCACACTGAAGTCACCCGGTTTGCCTTATTCAGGGTGCGCCAGCATTCTATCCGTATGTTGGCGAGCGTCAAGCGAAGGGCTCCGGGCCATTGTCGGCCAGGGAGAGCCTCCGAACAAATGCAAGTGTCCTTCCGAGTCGTTGACTGGCCGGTGCAATGATGATAGGTTGCCGCAGGCCGGATCGGTGACTTCGATCGTGCTAGTGACGTCAACGCACTTTGCTGGTTGTTGCTAAAGGAAGTACACATGGTAGAAAAAGCTCCACGCCTGTTGACCGGGCCGGGATTGTCAGATCTCTACACGATCATCGACGTCGATCGCATGCGGCGGCAACGTGCGGACAAGACCCGCAGCGCGCTGAAGCGGCATGGGGTTGCGGCAAATGCTGGCCACAGGGGCGCAGACGGTGCGCTACCTGACCGGGGCCTTCTCCTTCGATATTCAGCCGATGACGATCTACACCCTCTTCTTCGCCGAGCATGATCCGGTGGTGTTCGCGCCGGCGGGTTCCTACCATCAGTTGCCGGACCTGGTGCCATGGGTCAACGAATGGCGGATCGCCAGGAGCTGGTTCGCGGGCGTAGCGGGTCCGGGGGCGTCGGAGCACGAAGCAGGGGTGTTCGCCTCGGAGATCGCCGCTCTCATGGCAGATCATGGGCTTGATCAGGAGCGTGTGGGAGTCGTGGGGTTCGATGCCCTGGCGCTGTCGTCGCTGCAGAGTGTCGGAGTCGACGTGGTCGATGGCACCCCGATCCTGCTGGAAGCCTCTCAGGCCAAGACCGTTGATGAGGTGATGTGCTTGCAGGTTGCCGCATCGATCGCGAGCGTGGGGTTCCAGACAGCGCACGACACGATGCGCCCAGGAATGACGCATACTGCCGTGGCCAAGTCGATGGCGGAGGCCATCGGAAAGGCCGGTGCGGAGCAGGTCAACGCTCGGGCCGTTGCCGGGCCGCTCGCATTCGAGCGCGGCCTGTTCACCATCCCCCGCATGATCGAGCACGGGGATATCGGCTATCTGTGGACCTGCGGGACATCGTACATGGGGTACACGACCTGCCTGTACCGCTCGTTCGTCGTCGGCCGGGAACCGAGCGCCAAGGAGCGCGGATGGTATTCGGAGATGAAGGAGCGCATCGACGGGGTCATCGATGCCATACGACCTGGCGCGACCACTGCGGACGCCGCCAAGCACTTCGCCCCGGCCAGCAAGTGGGGCTACCTGGATGAGGCAGAGGTGCTCACGATCGAGTTCGCCCACGGCGTGGGCTTGGTGAACATCGCGTCACGGCAACCGAGCTACAACTGGCCGGTCATCAACCGCCAGTGGTCCTTTCAGTTCCCCCAGGTGTTCGAGTCGGGCATGGTGATCGCGGTCGAAGCTCTTGAAGGGGAACGGCGCGCCGGTGGCGTGCGCCTGGAGAGCATGGTGGTGGTCACCGACAATGGGGCACAGCTGCTGGACCACTTCCCACGCGACGAGGTGATGGTCATCAAGTAGCGTCCCGCTGGCGTGGCCGTGCCGCCGATGTGACCCCGGCGGCACGGACGGCAACCTATCGAAGTCAGGCCTCGGCATCCTCATCGGCGCGGCTGCGCGCGGCGCGCTGGACGGCCCGGATGATCTCAGGATAGGCGCCACAGCGGCACAGATTCCCTGACAGGTAGTGGCGAATCTCCTCGACGGACACTACCTCTGC
>WHTI01000423.1 GCA_009377815.1 Actinomycetota bacterium | reverse complement strand
TCGGGTGGATGCGTCGAGCCGGCCGTGTACGAAGAAGCCATGGAAGTGATCAAGAACGGCGAGCCCAAGAACCTGACCTATGGGATCTCGGACGACCAAGCCTTCGAGGTCGGGTTGACCTGCGGGGGCACGATCCACCTGTTCGTCGAACGACTGGACTGGTAAATGGGGTCGCTCTTCGACGAGCTCAAGGCCTCCATCACCGAGGCCCGACCGGTCGCTCTGGTCACCGTGATCAAGGGTGCCGAACGGGGCGCCAAATTGCTGGTCACCGACGACGGGAGCCAGGGAAGCCTGGGCAACGCGGACCTCGACTTCGCCGTCGTCGAGGACCTCACCCACATGTTGCAGTTGGGAGTGACCGGGATCCGTTCCTACGGACCAACCGGGCGGCGGCGCCTGGATGACGTCCAGGTGTTCATCGAATCCTTCACTCCCCCACCCCGCATGTACGTGTTCGGGGCCATCGACTTCACCGGTGCGGTAACTCGCGTCGGCAAGCTGCTCGGCTATCACGTCACTGTCTGCGACGCGCGCGAGAAGTTTGCCACCCGCGAGCGCTTCCCGGAAGCCGACGAGGTGGTGGTCATGTGGCCCGACGAGTTCCTGGCCGACGCGTCGGTCGACCGACGCACCGTCATCTGCGCCCTAACCCACGACCCCAAGTTCGACGTCCCGCTGCTCAAGGCGGCGCTGGCTACCGACGCCGGCTACATCGGTGCGATGGGGAGCCGTCGGACACACGACGAGCGAGTCGCACAACTGCGGGACGAAGGGGTATCGGACGAGGACATCGCTCGGGTCGCTGGCCCCATCGGTCTCGACATCGGGGCTCGGACGCCGGGGGAGGTGGCGGTCTCGATCGCCGCGGAGGTCATCGCATTGCGCAGCGATGCCTCGGGCCGCAGGCTCGTCGACCTCGACGGACCGGTGCACGCTCCGGGGAGCGTGGCGTCGGAGGGTTCTTAGGCCCGTCCGTAGACCACGAGGCTCACCGCGATGTAGTGCGCGATCCATGCCAACACGGTGAAGGCATGGAACACCTCATGGAAGCCGAACCACTTAGGGGCCGGATCCGGCCATTTCGTTGCGTAGACCACACCGCCCAGCGTGTACAGGATGCCTCCGAGGATCACGAGGGTGACCGCGGCCGCGCCGGCGGCATCGACCAATTGCGGGATCACGAAG
>WHTI01000278.1 GCA_009377815.1 Actinomycetota bacterium | reverse complement strand
CTCCTACGGGGCGGATGTCACCTTCACCCATCCGGGCGACGGATCCTGTCGTCTCTACAATGACTTCCTGGTCGAGCTGAGAGCGGAGGGCAAGGATCGACCGGTCGCGACGGCTCGAAACCTGGCGGATGGCGGCCCGCCTTGGGTGAAGATCAATCAGAGCCGGTCCGCACGCGCGGTCATCCTGTGGAGCAATTGGTGCGAGGACCTTGAGGGACCGTTCTACTACCTCGTCCATCCGGGTGAGGGAACCATCCGGATCGACATCGAGGGATCGGCAAGCTGTTCCGGAGGCACCGGCACCAACCTGAGCGTTACCAACTTCAGGCGTCTCGACCTCTAGTACCGAGACGGGTCCGTCCACCAACTCTCCAGCCGGGGGCGAAGATACGGGGTCCAGAGCTTGCATGGATACCGTGTAAGCGGGTATCATCGCCTGGGCATGAGGAAACCACCTTGATCGCTTCCTTCGGTGACAAAGCGACGGAGGCGCTGTTCCATGGTGAGAGTGGAAAGGCGACACGACAGCTGCCACCGGATATCCGGGGTGCTGCCATCCGAAAGTTGGACCTGCTGAACGCAGCAACGGCACTTGACGACCTCAGGGCGCCACCGGGGAACCGGCTGGAAGCCCTCAAGGGGGACCTACGAGGCAAAAACAGCATCCGGATCAACGACCAGTGGAGGGTCGTGTTCCGGTGGGAGAAGGGCGACGCACATGAAGTCGAAATCGTGGACTATCACTGAGGAGTAAAGATGCTGCCTAAGAACCGAATCCCCACGCACCCAGGCGAGATCCTGCTCGAAGAGTTCCTTAGGCCCCTCGGGTTGACGCAGGTGGCATTGGCGGACCACCTCGGCATCCCGATCCAGCGCATCAACGAGTTGGTGCGAGGTAAGCGAGGGGTCACTCCCGAGACGGCTTGGTTACTAGCCGGGGCTCTGGGAACCACGCCCGAATTCTGGATCAACCTCCAGGTGAATCATGATCTCGCGAGGAGTCGACCAGACAAGAAAGTGCGTCAGCTAGCCGTCGGCTAATCACGATCGGTCTTCTTGTCTAGCTCCTTGGCCAGTTCGGCCTCGCGTCCGGAGACGGGTTCGTAGTAACGAGACTTTGCGAGGCGGTTGGGCAGATACTGCTGCTCGACGTAGCCGCCGTGGGAATGCGGGTACTCATAGCCCTTTCCGGCCCCGATGGCGCGCGAGGCCGATCCGCTGGCGTCCTTCAGATGCTTGGGGACCGGGAGCGGTCCGTGGTCCTGAACGTCCTGCTGAGCCTTGTTGATCGCCAAGTAGGCGGCGTTGGACTTGGGCGCCAGCGCCAGGTAGGTGGTCGCCTGACTGAGGTTGATGCGCGCTTCCGGCAGACCCACGAACTCCAGGGCGTGATGGGCCGCGACCGCGACCTGCAGCGCGACGGGATCGGCGTTCCCGACATCCTCGGACGCGAAGATCACCATGCGGCGAGCGATGAACCTGGGGTCCTCCCCGGCATCGAGCATCCTCGCCATCCAGTAGACGGCTGCGTCCGGGTCGGAGCCGCGCATCGACTTGATGAACGCCGAGATCACGTCGTAGTGCCAGTCCCCCGACTTGTCGTACGGCAGGGCGCGGCGCTGGAGTGCTTCCTCGGCCACGTCGACGTCGATCTTGCCCGTGCCGGCGGCCATCGACGAGGCGGCCTCGAGGGCGTTGAGGGCAGACCTCGCATCCCCGCCGGTGGAGCGCGCGATGTGTTCGAGGGCGTCGGGGGTGACCTCCAACCGGAGGGTCCCCAGTCCCCTCTCCTCGTCGGCCAGCGCGCGCTTGATGATCTCGAGAACGTCCTCCTCCGAAAGGGCTTCGAGGCGGAATAGAAGGCTTCGTGACATCAGCGGGGAGTTGACCTCGAAGGACGGGTTCTCGGTCGTTGCTCCGACCAGCACGATCCATCCGTTCTCGACCGCCGGGAGCAACGCGTCCTGTTGCGATTTGTTGAACCGGTGGATCTCGTCGAGGAACAGGACCGTTCGCTGTCCCTGCTGGCCGAGCCGGTCCTTGGCCTTCTCGATCACTTCGCGCACGTCCTTGACCCCGGACGACACTGCCGACATCGGCTCGAAATGGGCGTCGGTCGACGCCGCGATCACATTGGCCAGCGTCGTCTTACCGGTCCCCGCAGGACCCCAAAGCACGATCGAAGACAGGTCGCCCGAGGCGATGAGTGACCGGAGCGACCGGCCTTCGCCGAGGATATGGACCTGCCCGACGATCTCGTCGACCGACCGTGGCCGCATCCTCGCGGCGAGAGGCGCGTAGTCTCCGAAACGATCCTCGAGGGCGCTCTCGAACAGGTCCACCCCTGGAGGTTAGTCCTCCACGACGGCGGGGGCGGTCGACTTCAGGTTGAGGATCTTGAG
>WHTI01000094.1 GCA_009377815.1 Actinomycetota bacterium | reverse complement strand
CCGGGCGCTCGCCGTTCGTGGTGGAATCGATGTTGACCGAGTCGATACCGACGAGTCCCACCCCGGCGTTGGCCAAAGCCAAGGCCGCTCCTTGGGTGAGATGGGGATGCTCGACGGCGCCATAGGTTTCGGTGCCCCAGTGACGACTCCAGCCCGTGGAGAACAACACCGCCTTCCCTTCCAGGTCGCCGGTGGGGACATGGTCGATGGCGAACCCGTCCACCGACACCACCAGCCCGGGTAGGTCGGCGAAGGCTCCCAACCCCACCATGGCGAGATCGATCCCGTCACGGTAGCGATGGGCCGGGGTGTCGAGATAGGTTCCGGTGTTGGCCACCATCTCGATCCTGCCAATCCGGAACTCCGTGCCTTTGCCATAGCGGTCCGAGGATTGGGCGAACGTCATGTGATCGGTAATGGTGGGTGCGGGGAGACCGGGGTAGGTGATCATGCCGTCCTCAACGACATGGGAGAGATCGATGAACCGGGCGTCGTTATCCCTCACACCCACTCCTCTGTAGCCGCGGTGGCGACGTCGCCGGTGTTGGGTGTCCCCGCGGGCTCGACGAGGAGGACGTGACACTCTTCCGTGGCGACGGGACGGTGCTCGAGCCCACGGGGTACCACGAACAGTTCGCCCTCACCGAGGAGCACCGGGGCCCGATCGGCCAACTCTATCCGCAGGGTGCCCGCGACCACCAGGAACAGCTCGTCGGTCTCGTCGTGATGGTGCCAATCGAGATCACCCTTGGCTCGAACCACCTTGAGCTGATAGCCGTTGAACTCGGCGACGATCCGTGGCGCGAACAGCTCTTCGAAGCTTTCCAATTTCTCGGCGACGTTGACGACGGTATCGGGTGCGGCCATGGTGTCTCCAGTCGGGGTCTCTCGGACGTCGATGCTAGGAGGCTGGTGTCAAACACATGTCGCACATCTCGACGACCCCCAGGCCCAGGCGGTGGCCGAGATCATCCAACGCACCCGACCCGAGGTGCTCCTCATCAACGAGTTCGACTACGACCCCGCTGCGCTTGAGCCCTTCCAGGACCGATCGATCAGCTCCTCGACCATCCCCTCGTCTCCACGAAGGTAACGCCCATCTCCACCGGGGGTGTCTGGGCCGCCGAGACCCAGGGAGGTGCCAACGACACCCATCTGGGTGACCCCGCCCACGACAAGGCCGACTTCGCCGATGGCGCTCCCGGCCTGCGTGCCGACTACGTGATGGGATCCCGTCAGCTCCGGGTCACCGATGCTGCGGTGTTCTGGCCGGCCGAGGGTGAGGATTTCTTCGATCTGACCGGGGTTTTCCCCTTCCCCAGCTCGGACCACCGCCTGGTGTGGATCGAAGTCGTCGTCCCCGGAAGCTAGAGGCGATACTTCGGTTACTGCCGGGTGCGGCGTCGACCGGCTTCCCATTCGTCGATCCTGTGGAGTCCCACGATGCACCACATCGCTTCGGCGCCAGTGTCACCGCGCAGACGCCGGATGAGCTCCGCCAGCCCCCCTATCTCACAGCCGGGTGTGCCTAGGATCACCGCGATCACGAAGGAGATCGTGACCAAGATCAGAAACCCAGTGGCGAGGCCGTACAACAGCCACGTCAGCGGAGCTGCCCACAGTTCGCCGTTGCCTAGAAGCGTGAACACTGCCGTGGCGGCAACGACCGCACCAAAGACCACCGCTACCCGCCTCCCCCAGGCGGCACCAAAGCCGGTCGACGGAAGTTGGTAGAGGCTGTAGTAGATGGCGAGACCGGTAACGATCCAGACCCATGGGTTGGCGGGTGTGGTCGACCTGGCGAACCAGGTGAGACCGGCCTCGGACCACTCGAATGAGAGCCAAGCGGTCACCGCTCCAAAGAGGAGACGGACGGATCTGCCTGCCGGTCCGGTTCGGGGGAGACGTCGGGGGACCGCACCCCGAGGTGATGAGTCCCGATTCTCCATGACTACCTCCCATCTTGAGCGGACGCGATCACGGCTCGGAGTTGGTCGATGGTTGGTGAGCCGACGGTCCCGTGGTCGGTGCGGTAAACCCGGCAGGCCAGACCGACGCGGGCCTCCGGATCGGAGAATGGGTCGACCCCATCGACGAGGACCGTGGGTGATCCACGAAAGCCCCGTTCCATCGCGGCGTCGTGTCCGTCGATCAACTGGTAACGAATGGCGATGGTCTCGCCCGCTGCGAGGAGCGTTTCTAGATACCGGTCGGTGGTCTCCCAGTGGGGGCAGCCGACGAAGTACTGCAGGGTGACATCCACGAGTTCCTTTGAGTCTCCGTCACCATCTACCCCGAGCATGCCGCTCATCGGGGCACCGCCCCACGGTCTGGTGTCATCCTCAGCCGGTTGGTCAGTCGTCCCAGTCGGAACGCCTCGTCCACGGTGAGGAGGAACGTCCCGGGATGGTCCGCAACCCAAGCGCCACCCGACTCCGATGACGAGAAGAAGTGGACGTAGTGGCAGAACCCCTCGATGGCGTCCGCCCCAAAGGCGCCCTCGGGGAGAAGGAACGAGACTATGGTCTGCGAAGGCTCGGCTTCCTTGACACCGTCTCCGGTCGCCGTGAGCCGGATGGTCTCACCGTTGTGGGGGTCCGTCGACGTAACGTTGGTCTCGGTGTCGAGGAGGTCGGTGATGAACAAGGTGTCCCAGGCGCACCAGCCGTAGACGGTTCGGCCCCCCATCTCCATGGAATGTGTGGGTCGCAGACGGTCGATGGCCATGCCCCAGAAGCGGAAGATCCGGTCCTGGTCGTCCCAGAAGGTGAGCGGCCACGACCGCAGGATCTCCTCCGTCGTCTCCGGGGGCAGATCGGCGGCGTCGGCAATGTCGGCGGGTGATGCCGCTTCTCCCCGGGCAAGCAGCCGGTACGTCTCGCCGACGATGCGACGTCCCAAGGAGTCGAATGCCGGCGTGGCGGAAGTTATCGCCTCGGCGACCTCCTCCAGCTTCACGTCGTGCGTCGTCATTGCCATGTCTTTTCTGCAGATGTCGACAACCTACACCTTGAAGTACACTTGAATGTCAAGGGGTGTTTCTTCGGTTACCAGAAGGCGGTGTGACGCCGGGGGGGTGACCGCCGACGTCAGCCGGGTGGGATGTTCGGGTTGAAACGGAAGGAGTTGGTGGGGTCGTATGTGCGTTTCAGCGTCTGGAGGCGCCGGTACTTCTCCTGCCCGTAGACCATCGGCAACTCCGACTGGGGTTCGTCGGAGAGGAAGTTGACGTAGGCATCGACACCATGGGGTTCGAGTGCCCCCCAGAGGCCGCGGACCCAGTTGATGTGTCGTTCGGATTCGGGGTCGGACGGATCCCAGGCGGCCATGATGTTGATGTCGTGGGTGGCGTGGCGGTTGGGGAATGCGGTCTTTTCGTTGGGTACCCGGGCGACCGCACCTCCTTGGGTGAAGATCGGTATCGACGAGTTCGGTGAGGTGATCGCCCACGCGTGGGCGAGGATCGTGGCGATGGCCTGGTCACTCAGCGGTGGCAGTTTCAGCGACTTCCAGTAGTAGTGACGGCCGTGGGGGAAGGCGGCGTCGAGCATCTGCTGGTGGGTGGCGTAGAGCGTGGGTGTAACCCCGTCCGCTGCCGGGTTCCCGAACTCCCGCAGCGGGCGCAGAATCCGCTCGCCCTCTTCCACCGGTCCTGCATAGCAGACCACGAGGGCGACGATGGGTCGGCCGTGGAGGTTCTCTGGGATCGCCGGGAGAGGGGGGGCGAGACGCAGGTTGGCCATCACCCCCACCTCGTCGGGCGCTTCCGCCATGTAGTCGCGGAAATGGCGGAGCACCGCCGGGGCGTCCTCCATCGGGTAGACGAGCAGACCCGCCAGCACCTCGGGGCCCAGTGGGTGGAGCCGATACTCGAAGGAGGTGACGATGCCGAAGTTGCCACCACCGCCACGGAGTCCCCAGAAGAGGTCGGTGTTCTCCTCCTCGCTGGCCACGAGCAGCTCGCCGTCGGCGGTGACAACGTCACACGAGACTAGGTTGTCGATCGCCAGCCCCAGCTTCCGCATGAGGTGGCCGATCCCACCACCCAGGGTGAGTCCACCGATCCCGGTGTGGCTGACGACGCCACCGGTGACCGCGAGCCCCAGGGCCTGGGTCTCGCGGTCGAGGTGGACTCCCAGGCACCCTCCCTGGGCGCGGGCGGTGACCACCACGGGGTCGACCCGAACCCCGGTCATGGGGGAGAGGTCGATCACCAAGCCGCTGTCACAGAGGGCGTGACCGGCTACGGCATGACCACCGCAGCGCACCGCGGTGGGCATCTCATGTTGGCGGGCGAACCGGACGGCCTCGATCACGTTCGCCGTCCCGGTGCAGCGGGCGATCAACGCCGGGCGGTGGGTGATCTGGCCGTTCCAGATCTTCCGTGCCTCCTCGTACGTCGGGTCGAGCGGGGTGACCACCTCACCGCGAAGACGTTGCTCGAGTCTCTCGGCCGAAAACCTGTCGGGTGCGTCTCTCACTTGATCACGCCGTGGGGAGCCGGCCGTGGATGACGGCGTGGGTGGGAGTGATGTCGAAACTGCCGATCGCCTCGAAGCCGTGTTCGGCGAGGAGGTCGACGAAGGCGCGGGTCGCGGAAGACTTCGGGCTGATCGAGGAGTCCGAACTGGCCGCCGACATAGACGGAGGAGTCGTGGTGGTGAGCAGAGTGGCGGTGGGCGCATCGAGACGATAGCCCCCGGCGGCGCTGTCGAGCACCCCGGCGGCGTACCCCGATCGACACCACACGTCCACATAGGACTCGTCTAGTCCGGTCTCGGCAGCCAGGTGGGACGGCGTCACCCCCTCGGGGTGGGAGGCGAGTTGCCCGAAGATTCCGTGTTGGAGCCCTATCTGCACGGTGTGGTGACCGACGTAATCGGCCACAAGTGGGAGCAAGGTCCCCAAACGCTCCGAGAAGTCGGACGATACCTGGGTCATGAGGCTCCTCCCCAATGGTCGGTGGCCGACGGCCCCCGTGAGATCGACATTACGGTGACCTGGTACCCACCATCTTCCCCAGGGCCAACCAGTTCTCGCCGATGTCCTATGGTCAGAACTGACCATGGGTCGACGCCAGGACGGGGCCCGCTGGTTCGGCGCCAGGGACCCGCCGGGTCGTCGACGGCGACAGGGCCCCGGAGGAACAGCAGCGGTTGCTCGATCTTCGGCGGCAGCAGGTTGGAGAGGTCACCGCCGTAGGTCGCGACCTCCTTGACGAGCGAACTGGCGAGGAAGATGTACAGCGGATTGGTCGACACTAACAGCGTTTCCACACCGGAAACCGCTGGTTCATCTGCGCCTACGCCGCGGCGGCGGCTCATCTCGACCCGGGGGAGTGCCCGACTGCCGGATCCTGACCACGACGGGCTGAACCAGGGGCGCGGTTCCTCACCCCGATGCCTATCGGAGCCGACGCCGGTTGGCAGGCGGTGTGGCTGATGCGCTACGAGGTCGCGTCCGACGCCGCCCGGCTCCTTTCGAGTCCCATCCGCTCGTTCGCCGACCTTCCGGACATCCTGGACGGTCTGCCAAGCCGCTACCCGCATGTCAGAATAGACCCGGTGGTGGTTCACCTCTGCGCGTCAGTGGAACTTGGCGAGTGTGTCGCCTGCAGGTCAGTAGTTACTCCAGCCCTTGAGTCCGAAAGACTCGAGAGACGGCAGCTTGCAGGCTCTCGGCTTCGATTACCTCATCCTCGGGTGGTGTCAGAGTGTCAAGCGGTTCACCCAGAGCGAAGAGCGTCAGGCTGCCGTGGGACACGAAGGTGGATAGGCGAGTCGACCACTCGGTACGAACAGGAAATCCATCGCTACTGAGCCACAGGTGCGCCTCAAACACCCCCTTCTCTAGGCTCTCGCCTTGGGGACCGGTTCGGACCTCGGCCTCCTTGGTTACCCGGTACTGTGTTGTCTCCAGCCCCTCGATGACTTCGTTCCCCACACGCTCTACAGCTGCGCCTTGCTCCTCAAGCTCCTCGAGCTCCTCGAAACGGCTCAAGAAGGCTTTGGGGTGGAAAGGGGCGAGTTCCTCCTCGACCAATGGAAATCCCACCCATGAGAGTCCTCCCGTCCTGTTCCGGAGTGCCTCAGGAACGGCTAGGTAGCCGCTGTCGCCGTCGACGACGATTCGAGAGTCAAGACTTGCGGTGTCGTCGGTGGGGAGGATGATTCTGACATCCATGAACTCGCGGTCGAAGTCGACGGCGCCCTCACCCGAGGACCTCAAGGCGGCATTGGACCGGCTGGAGAGCGATGTCGCCGCAGTGCGCCGCAAGGCGCTCAGCGCCTGACCAGGGGCCGCGGCGGGGTTACATCGAGAGTTCGGGGCCGGGTCGGCCGGAACGGTGCGTGATGGCGACCTCGAAATCGAGACGACCTTGACGGGCACCTGCTGGTGTTCGTGGCTGCTCGGGTGGCGGTCTGAGCCGTGACCGCGCGATCTGCAAGAGGTCGGTTTGAACGGGTGAGTCGATCGGGACGTAGCGGGTGCGGACCGGCTGGACGAGTCCTTCTGCTTGGTCGACGATGCGGGGGAGCTTCACACGTAGGAAGTAGAGGCGCTCGGCGGCTCCGTGCTTGATGACTTCGGTGAGGCGGGCGTCGACCTGATTGAAGAGCCGATCGAGTTGGCGTAACGGCTTGGCTTCGAGCTCGCCGTCTCGTGCCGCTTCTGCGCGCGGGCTGCGACGATAGCACCCTGCGCGGCGGTGCGTCCGCCGTTGCCGAGTAGGCCGGGGACGTTGCGGGTCTCATCGATCAGGGCCTTGTAGGTCCCTGCGCGCTCCTCCCACTTGGTGTGGGCCGCACCCGGTCGGGACAAGGCCACCCTCGAGGCGGTGGTCGATCGCGACTGCCCGCGCGTGGGACTGCTACAGCCCGAACTCCGACGCCCGCCGGATCAGGTCCGCCCTCGACGCCAGACCGAGCTTGACGTAGACGTTGGACCGGTGCGTTTCGACTGTGCGCTTACTCAGGAACAGCTGATCGGCGATGGATTGGGCGGTAGCACCGTGTGACGCGAGTATCGCCACCTCGCGCTCGCGCTGACTCAGCGAGTCGGCGCCGATGCGGGTGCGGCTTCTCGGCCTGCTCTTGCGGCCGGTGAGGAAAACCTCGATCTCGTCTGCGATCGCGTCGACATCACCTAACCAAGGGCGGTGGTCCGTTCCGGCGAGCTCCACGAACGCGGCGTGCGGAATGTGCTCTGCCATGTAACGCGCGTGTCCGACGTCGATCCATGAGTCGTCGGTGCGGTGAAGGATCAGTGTCGGCACCGTGATTTTCGGCAGGACATCGCGTATGTCGAGGCCCATGTTCATGCGGATCACGGTTTGGGCCATCGCGGGGCTCGCTGCCATGCGCAGGTAGCGCGCCCACCACGCTCGGTGTGCTTCGTCGTCCGCCGCGCTCGGCTTGCCGCCGTCCCACCATTCGCCGGATGCCCAGGCGCGATCCATCCGGTCGATCACCGTTTCGAGTTCTTCAGCGGAGGGTCCATACGGGTAGTCGGGTCCGGCAAGGCGTCGCGCCCAGGAGCCGTACAACACCACGGCGTGTGCGCGGTCCGGATGTGCTTCAGCGAAGAGCAGGCAGAGCGTGCCCCCCTCCGAAATGCCGAAGACCGCGGCGCGCTCGGACCCGACAGCATCCATGACGGCGGTGATGTCCTGCATCCGTTCATCGGTGGACGGCGGAGCCGCGACAGGATCCGACATCCCGGTGCCCCGCTTGTCGAACATGATCAGTCGTGAGAACGACGCGAGGCGAGTCAGGAAGCGCGCCAGCCGCGGCTCCTCCCAGGCAAACTCAACGTGCGAGACGAATCCGGGCACGAGAACAAGGTCCATCGCACCGTCGCCCATCACTTGATAGGCCACGTTGACTGGACCGCTCTTGGCGTACCTGGTCGCCGGCCTCATCAGGCAATGTTAGGCGGTGTTCTAACGCGTCGACCCCAGCGTGGCCGTGAGCAACTTTTCTGCGCCTTCGACAAGCTCGCGGACGACGTCAGCCGCGGGAGCGATTTCGGTCACCGCCCCGACCGACTGACCGGCGTACAGGGCCATCGCGTCGATGCGACCACGCGTTGCTCGATTGGGCGGCCGAACCGCGAATCGCGGAATCGGGAACGGATCGCCCGCTCCGCCCACGTCGCCAACGAACTCGTCGTCGAGCGCATTGGCCACATCCACCGCGGAACGCAGTGCGCGGTGCGGCGCGTCGGGCCACCACTCGGAGTAGGTCTCGGAGACGACCGTGTCCGTGGCGGACGCCGCGACGAGTGCGTGCTTGTAGGCCGGATGCGCGCCCGACTCAGCGGTCGCCGCGAAACGGGTCCCGATGCGCGCCGCCGAGGCGCCAGCGGCGAGCACGGCTGCGACACCGCGAGCCGTTCCGATGCCGCCGGCGGCGACGATGGGAACCGCGACTGCGTCGAGGACGCCATCGAGCAACGGCAGAAGGCCAAGAGTCCCGCGCACGTGGCCCCCAGCTTCGATCCCCTGCGCGACGATCAGGTCGCATCCGGCATCGGCCGCGGCGCGGGCTTCGTCGACAGAACCAACCTGCCACGCGGCGAGCGCGCTGCCCTCGTGGGCGACGCCGACGAGCACTGGGTCAGGATCGGACCAGTAGAACTCCACGAGCGGCACGCGTGGCGCGACCGCATCGAGCATCGCGCGGTCGAAGAACGGCATGAGGAAGTTCACCCCGAACGGCAGCCCGGCCGAGGACGCCAGCATAGCGTCGACCTCGGCGGGCAGGTCGTCTGCGGCCGCAGCCAGCATGCCAAACCCGCCCGCCTGGGAGACGGCGAGCGCCAGCTCGGGAGTAGAGGCCGCGCCCATTCCGGCTTGTTGAATCGGCACCCGGCAACCGACCAATTCTGTGAAGGCAGTGGAGATCGTCATAGACATCGACCGTACGCAGAAACCGTCGGAACAACATCCGTACGTATACGCAATTCTCTGGCGTCACGACCGTAGGCAGAAACCGTCGGAGCGCCCAGCGATCAGCCAGACTCCCGCGATCCTCCGTCCTCCATCGGGTCAGGACGGGGGACGGCGCGATGGGCCCTCCGCGAAGTTCAACCACGTTCGCGTGGTCTCGCGGCGCGCCCTCGGCCGCCCGATACGCGTAATCGAGCCCAGCCGCGATGCGCTCTCCGATCGACGGGAGGAGGTGGCCGTAGCGGTCGAGCGTGACGGCGATGCTCGAATGGCCCATTCGCTCTTGCGCGGCCTCGCGCAATCGAACTTCAACTACCCCATGAGCGAATGCCCGGATGACCCACACCCATGCCGGGAGACCCCGATCCCTCGTTCGTGATCGGCGTCTGGGCATTAGCCTGACGTGGTGGCCCAGACGATCCGCTTCTGCACCTCGGCCGACGGAGTGCGTCTCGCATTCGGGGTCCATGGGAGCGGGCCGCCGCTGGTTCGAGTGGCGACGTGGATGACTCACCTGCAGTACGACTGGGACAGCCCACTGTGGCACCACTGGCTCGATGCGCTGGCCGAGGGACGCACGCCCCTGCGGTATGACGAGCGCGGCTCAGGTGTCTCGGACCGCGACGTGACCCGCTTCTCGATCGATGCCTGGGTGGAGGACCTCGAGGTGGTCGTCGACGCGGCCGGGCTCGAGCGGTTCTCCCTCCTCGGGAGTGGAAGCGGTATCTGCGTTCCGCGCTGGATCGGAGTCCGGAGGGGGCGATCCGGCCGGCGTACTCGATCTACTCCAGGTGCTGGCACGCTGAGTCGGCAGGTCACGTGGCGTGGAGACCGGAGCCGGGAACGTGGTTGAAACGGCCGGTGCTCAGCAGGCGCTCTATCTCACCACACGTCTGCTAGTCGACAGGGAGGAGGTGATCGCCGTTGAGGATCCGGGCTATCCGCCGTTCCGCAAGATCCTTGATTCGATCGGCGCCAAGCTGGTCAATACGACTCCGTCGCACCAGTTCCTCCACAGTGTCACGGCAAGACCGTCCTTGAGGTCGCAGGCGGCGTGCGTGACCAGCCACCCTTTCTAGCGGAGACCTAGAACATCGAGTAGGGCTCCGTCGATCTGGGTCATCTCCTCGTTGGTGACACGACCAGCGAACCCGGCGAGGCGAACCTCGGGATCTACTGCGCTGGTCTGTTCCACGAGGACACGGGTCGGTTCGCCGTCGATCTCGATCTGGGGACGAAAGGAAGCCGCCAGCCGACCGGTGGAGGTGGGAGCAACCAGCCAAGTGGAGAGGGGAAGATGGTCGGACTGGACAACCACGGCAAATCGGTGTCCCTGCTGCTCATGGCCCCGGGCGTCCCGGGGAGGGCGCAGCCGATAGATGTCACCACGCACGGATCGATTCCATCTCCTCGGCGAGGCGCTGCGAGGCGATCTT
>WHTI01000070.1 GCA_009377815.1 Actinomycetota bacterium | reverse complement strand
ACCTTGTGGATCTCCTCGCCCTCGCGCTCCCAATCCCCCAGCTCGTCTAAGCGCTGTTGGATCTCTTCGTCGTCCAGCAGGTCCACCACGTAGAGCCCCTCCTAGGAGTTCATCGTTCGCCCGATAGTTACATCTGTCTGTGTGTCCCGGCGGTGCCGAGGATCGCCTCGTTCTCCCGATCGCGGGACGCTTCGGCAAGATATCGCGCCGGAGCGGGTTGGCAAGCCGCCCCCGTTATAGTCCCCGGGACTTGGTCCGGCAACCGCTGAGAGGCAGAGGATGGAGTACGGGATCGGAGTTGGGGGCCCGCTCAGGATGATCGGGCCGATGGCGAAGATGGTCGAGGACGCCGGCTTCGAGTCCTGCTGGGCCGCGGAGACCGTCAACACGGCGTTCGTTGCGGCCGGAGCGGCGATCGCGGCCACCGAACGAATCAAGGTGGGTACTGCCATCGCCCTCGCCTTCCCCCGGTCGCCCACGATCACCGCGATGACCGCCTGGGATCTCGATGAGCTATCCGGAGGTAGGTTCATCTGCGGGCTGGGGAGCCAGGTGAAGCGGGTCAACGAGAACCGCTTCTCGGTCCCGTTCGAACATCCCGCGCCGAAGCTGAAGGAGTACGCCGAGGTCATGCGGACGGTGTGGGCCGCGAACCGTGGAGAAGACGTGGTCCACGAGGGACGCTTCTACAACGTGACGATGCCCACCTTCCACGGCCGACCTCAGCCGGATCGCAAGGACGTGCCGATCTACATCGCCGCGGTTGGTCCGATCATGTCCCGGGTTTGTGGGGCGGTTGCCGACGGGCTCTTCGGACATCCCATCGCCTCGCCGCTCTATCTGCGTGAGGTGGTGCGTCCGGCCATCGCCGAGGGTGCCGAGTCCGTGGGCCGTAAGGCCGAGGAGTGCAACCTAACGGCGTCACCGCTGATCTCGATCTCGGATGACCTCGACCTTGCCCGGAGCGAGGTGAAGCTTCAGATCGCGTTCTATGCCACGACACGAACGTACAAGCAGATCCTCGCTCTGCATGGCCGCGAACACATCATCGGCGACCTTCGGGATGCATTTGGCGCGCGAGACAAGGGACGGATGATCGATCTGATCGACGACGAGCTGTGCGATGCGATCGCCGTCGCCGGCAACCCGGCCGAGGTCAAGGACCGCATCGGAGATTGGGACGGCGTGGCCGATCGTCTGATGGTCTCGGGGCCGTGGTACGGGCCGAGTCCCGGTCGGGTGATGGAGAACTATCAGGCGTTGGTCGAGGTGTTCGGTTCTCCCCGGTAGAGCTACTCGGTAGGAACGACCCCGGTGCCGGGGGACTGGAACAGCTCGACCGAATCGACCTTCCACCCTCCGCCGGTCTTAACGAGCCCGACCTCCATCCGAACGATGTCGGAGCGAGGTTCATCGAGCGACTGGTTGGTGATCTCCTCGCTGAGGACCGCGAACACACTGGCGTCCTCGTCGGACATGCTTTGCACGAATAGAGCCTCGAGGGTTCCTGTGCTCGTCGCTTCGGCCTCCTTGATCGCCGCGACGGTTTCCTCGGAGAAGAGCTCGTTGACCTGATCCTCGAACGTGCCGGTGGCGAAGGATCTGATCTCCTCGACATCTGCGTCGATCGTTTCGGACGAGAAGTTGGTGAGGGCCAGTACGAACCTCTCAGCCTGGTCTTCGAGTTCCTCCCGCCCTGCGTCCTCACCAGAGGTCTGCCAGAGAACCGCGAACGTGACTGCGGCCGCGAGAGCGAGGACGAACAGCGTCCACGGCAGCGCGCGCCCAGTTGCGGACTTCCTGATGATCCCCACGGTGCTCGAGACTATCGCCAGTGCACTAGCTTCCGTCGTGAACCGTGGATCCGGGAGCGAGCTGGACGTTGCCCGAGGCCCTCGTGGTCGCTCCAACCCCGCGTCCGAACTGAGAAGTACAGGCATTACCGGGATAGACATCCGGGGTCGGCCGGTGCTCGACGTAGGTCCTTCCGGCGGGCTCTTGGTGCGGCAGCAGCTGCACCCTGAACCAGTCGCGCCCGTCGAGGCCGCGCTGGACGGACATCTCGACGGCCGAGAAGAACAGCGGGTTCAGCTGCAACGCCGCGACCAGGTTGCCGAGATGCTTGCCGCTTCCCAGCGTCGAGTTGATCTTGGCGAAGTCACGGATCAGACACGAGATGTTCGGCTTCTGCTCGACGATCAGTTTGTTCGCAACCCTGGTGAACGAGGCTCCGTTGTTGTAGAGGTCGACGAGATCGAACCGGCTGTCCCTGAGGATGTCGGCGAGCTGAGCGGTGCGGGTGATGTCGTCGGCGAGGACCTCGGCATTCTCGGCAAGGACGCCGGTCACCTCGGGACCGGTGGTGATCAGCTCCTCGAGGTCGGTCTGCACCGTGAGGATCTCTTCGGGCAGGTCGGCGGTGGCCTCTGAGAGCGCGGCGAGGTCCTCACCCCGTCCCCTGAGGGCGTCGGCAAGCTCACCGACCACGGTCGCGAGATCCTCGGCAGGAACGGCCCTCAGCACGTCGGCCAGGACCTCAACCGTTCGACCCGCGTCGGGTGGTGGCGCGGTCTGCGTGTAGGGAACCACCTCTCCACGCTCAAGTGGCTCTCCGTCACCGGGTGTGATCTCAACGACGAGGTCGCCGATCGGGCTGCGTCGGGTGATCTGGAGTTCGGAGTCGTTGGGTACAACCGTCCCGGCGTCTAAGGCGAGTTCGACGAGCACCCCGGTGTCGGTGAGGTCGACGTCGGACACGGCTCCGACGTTCACCCCGCGCATCGTCACGTCATTGCGAGGAGCAAGTCCGCCCGAATCGGTGAACTCGGCGATGACAACGGGACCACCCGATCCCTTGACCAACAGCTGCGTGATCCCGAGGACGGTGAGTCCAAGGGTGAAGGCGAGGAAAGCGGCGAGGTTGACGATGGTCCTCTTATTGAGCATCAGTCCGCCTCCGGGCATCGGCGGGCCGGGTCATCGGGGTTGTCGTTGACGCCACAGATGACGAAGTCTTGGATCACCTGGTTGAAGTCGATGTACTCGACCAACTGGGTGTTCCGGTTGTGCCTGGGTGCATACTTCAGGAGCTCGACGATCGAGGACTGCTGGTTGTGTAGGGCTCCAACGATCGTTCTCGCCTGCTGGAAGAAGCGGTCCATCTCATCGACGTGTGCGGTGAGCAGACTCCTGCTCCCGGTGGCCAGGCGAGCCAGTGACTCGATCGCAGCGGTCAATCTCACGCTCTCCTCGTCGAGAACCCGAAGCGCCTTGGCGGTGTTGACGACTGCCTGCTCGTGGGCGTCCGCTTCCGCCGCGATCACTTGGTTGAAGTCATCGATGTTCCGGATCAGTGACTTGATGGTCTCGGAGTTCTCGTCGAAGGTTCCGGTGATGTCGCGGAAGTTGAGGAGGATCTGACCGAGTTCCTCGCCATTACCCCCGAAGCCCTTTGCGCCCTCGTTGATCATCGTCGCTACCTGAGAGGCGCCGATGGCCCCGAGGACGTCGTTGCCCTCGACTACGAGGTTCTCGAGGTCCGCTCGGGTCTCCGTTTGATCGATCTCATCGCCGTCCTCGAGCGCGGCAACGCTGGGCTCCTGGTCGTCGGGCACTGCCAGATCGATGATCCGCTCACCGAGCACGGAGGTGCGGCGGATCCTCGCGATGATGTTGGCCGGCACATCGGAGTCCTTCTGAAGTTCGATGGTCACCAGCGCCTGGGTGCCGGACAGAGAGATCTCGGTCACCTTCCCGACGGTGATGTCCGCATACATGACGGGGGCCAGAGGGAAGACATCGGCAACGTCGTCGAACCGGGCCTGGACGACCTTGCCGCCATCACCATTCGAACAACCCGCGAGCATCAACAGGGCGACGACTAGGGTTGCGATCAGACGCTTCATAGACCGAGCCCCCCGTCATCGAGGTCGATGAGCCCGTCGATTAGGTTGTCGACCAGGTCGTCCAGCCCGTCGGTGGGATCGAGATCTTTGAGCGCCTTCTTCTTCCTCCGGCACTTCTTCGGGTTCTTAGCTTTCTTGCAGTCCTTGCCGAGGATCTTGTCGATGACGTCTCCGACTTCGTCGGGGAGATCGTCGATCGCTTCTTCGACCGTGCGCTCTGGCTTCTCGTTCTTGTTCTGCTTCTTCGTCACGCATTTGAGCTCGCCGACGCAGAAGAGCTCCGGCAACCTCGTCTGCCAGTATGCCGGCTGGTCGCAAGTCCCCGCACCCAGCCGCAGGCAGAGACCGACGAGGCGATCCTCCAACCGAGCGAGGATCAGTTCGGCAAGAGGAGCACCCTGGTTGCCGAGCCGCAGCCACTGACGGTCGTAGTCCGCCGCCCGCCCGGCGGCGCTGAACAGCCTGCGCGCCCACTTGCCGGTCCGAGCGAAGGAGTTGATGTTGCGGCTGAGCGTCCTGGTCGTCTGCGTCAGCGTCTCGAGTTCGGTTCCGAGCCGGCCGTCGTGCTCGATCAACAGGGATGCGAGCTGCGAGCTGGCGTCGTTCAGCCCGGAGATCGTGCCCTGGAGGGAACCGCGCACATCGTTGACCGTCGTTCCGACGACGTTGTACGTGTTGATCAGCTGCCCGAGGGCGTCTCCCCGGGTCGCGAGTGCCTGGGTCAAGGTATTGAACTGGACGATCAGGTTGGCGATCTCTTCGCGTTTCTTGGAGAGGGACTGAAGAACCGATGATCCGTTGGCGATGAGTTCGTTCAGACGCGTTCCCTTGCCGTCGAGAACCTCGGCAGTGTTGGTGATGAACTCCTCGACCGTGTCCTCGTCCAAGGCACCGAGGTAGTCCTGCATCCCCTGGAGCAGCTCGTCTCCCTCCGACGGCACCGTCGTTCTAGCCACAGGGATCGTGGAGCCGTCTTCCAGGGTCGCTCCGCGTTCGTATGCAGGGAACAGCTGGATGTATCGCTCGCCCAGCAGCGAGATCGGGACGATGGTCGCGTTCACATCGGCGGGAACCTCGATGTCGGGATCCTCGATCTTGAAGCTCACCTCGACGGCGCCCTCTACGTTGTTGACGCTTGTGACGCGGCCGACATCGACTCCGAGAACCTTGACCTTGACTCCGGGGAAGACCTGGACGGCCCGGGAGAACTCAGCCTTGAAGGCACGCGGGTCCCCATCTCCGCCGAACTGGCAGCCGGTCGCCAGCAGTGCCAGCGCGGTCAAAGCGGCCAGCAGCCTTGCAGGTCCACGAAGGCGCATCACAGGACACCTCCGAAGAGATCATCGAACAGGTCCCCGATGTCACCCGGCAACGCGGGCACGCTGGGGAGCTCGGGGAGAGCGGGATCATCGCCACCGTCACCACCGTCGTCGGGACTTTCGTTGCCTCCCGGCACCGGCAGCTCTTCGTTCTCGTGTTCGCATCCCCTCGGGTCCGGGCCGAGGATCTCATCGAGCGCTTGATCGACCAGGCCGCAAGGGCCGGCGATCGCGTCGACGCCGACGGGGCCAAGGGACTGGACGAAGATGTTCGCCCACCGGTTGGGGACTCCCTGCGAGTAGCCGACTGAGGAGTAACCGCGAACCGACTCCTCGAGGTAGGGGATCGTTGCCGCGATATCGAGCTGGTGCTTGTCGACCACCTTGAGGGCCTCGGACAGCGAGAGTAGCGTCGAGTCCAAGACCGGACGGTTCCGCTTCACGAGGTCGGCGACCTCGTGTGAGGCCTCGTCGGTGTTCTCCACCAGTGCGGTTAGATCGTCTCTTCGCTCGGCCAGGTTGCCGAGGACGACGTTGTATCGATCGATCAGGCTAACGATCTCGTCGTCGCGCGACGCGAATGTCGTGGAGAGGGTCGACATCGAAGCGATCAGCCGCTCGAGCTCCTGCTTCTTGGAGTCGAGCGCTGAGGTCACGTCGGCAAGGCCGTCGATCACGGTCCCGATCTGCTGTTCCTTCCCCTTGGTGATATCGGTGACCTCGACCATCAGTTGCTCGAGTGCCTCGGCGTCCGATCGCTCCAGGAGCGAGACCGAGGCATCGTTGAGGTCGGCGATCTCGATCGGAGTCGTCGTGCGTTCGAGTGGGATCACGTCTCCGTCGGCGAGTGCGGCGTCGGAATCTCCGGCGATCAGCTCGACCGATTTCCGACCGAGAACCGTCTCGACGACGATGCTGGCGTCCGAGTCGGCCGGCATCTCAACATCGGAATTGACTTTGAGCTCGATCTCGACCATCCCGTCCTTGATCGAAACCGAGCCGATCGAGCCGGCGTCGAGCCCGGCGACCGTGACGTCGTCACCACTGCGCACCCCGGCGGCGTCGGTGAAGACTGCCGTTACCTTGTAGGTGTCGGCGAAGACTCCGCCCGAGAGCAGAACCGCGAGGACCGAGCCGACAAGCACAAAGATGACACCGAAGATCCCGATCAGGATCTGATTGCGTTCCAAGAACGACTTCCGACCTCCGGAGAAGGGCTTACGCATCGTTGCGCTCCTCCTCGAGTAGGAACTCCAAGATCGCATCCATGCCGTCGGTCACTTGCTCGGGAGGTAGGCCACCTTCGGTGCCGGTGGTACCGGGCGGGGGCTTGTAGGTCGCTCCGCAGTCGGTGGTCGCGGGCGGGGCAACTTCTCCGCGCTGCTCGGCGGTCTCCTTCTGGGACACGATCGTTTTGCTCTCGTTGTCCATGACCACGACCTCGACGACCCGCACGTTGAACCACTCGCCCCAGCTGGTTGTCTGGAAGTACCCGGCGACCCCCTGCGGCAGCGTGCATAGGGTCTGGGCGAGCTGCTCCTTGTTGTTGGCGAGGGTTTTCGAGACATCGCTCAGGTCCGCCAGCGTCGCGTCGATGTTCCCGCGGTTGTCGGTGACGAGTCGGTTGAGGTGCTTCTGGACGACCGAGAAGTCGGACAGAACCGTGTTGAGGTCACTGGTGGTGGATTGCAGCGCTCCGCCGACGTTATTGAGGTGGTCGAGGATCTGGCCCAGGGCGTCATCCTGGCTGGCGTAGACATTCAGAACCTCATCCGAGGAGTCCACCACACTCGCGATGCGGTCCTGCACCGTCGCCAACTCGGAGGCGAGTCCCGCGGTGTTGTCGATCAACTCGCGTGCGGCGGCCTCGTTCCCCAGCAGAGCCGTGTTCACGCTGTCGAGGAATGCGTTCGCCTTGTCGGGGTCGATCGCCTGGAGGATGGGCCCGAGGTTGTTCAGCAGCTCGCCGATGTCACCGGCCTTCTCGGTCCGGGCCACCGGGATCCGGTCACCTTCCTCCATCGCTTCCGTGCTGGTCCCCGGAAGAACGTAGAGGAATCGCTGGCCGAGGACATTGCGCCATCTGATCGCAGCGCTCGAGTCGCTCGGGATATCGACGTGATCTTTGACGGTGAACTCGACGACGGCCTTGCCGTCCTCGATGTGGAAGCCCTTCACGACACCGACGTCGACGCCGGCGATCTTCACCGAGTCGCCCCTCACGACTCCCGAAGCGTTCTCGAATTCGGCTTCGTAGAGCTTCTCGCGCACGAACAGTCCGCGGTTGGACAACCGCATCCCGAGCGCCACCGTGAAGAGCATGCAGATGATCGAGAAAACGATCACCTTGACGAGGACCCCGACGTTGAACCTCATGGCTTTGTCACGTCCTCGCAAAGCGGAATTTCCTTACGAACGTCGGGAGGAAGGGCGGTGCATACCTGGGTGATGTCTTCCTCCTGGGTGTTGCCACCGATGAAGTTGGTGAACCCCGCGGCGGCGCTGCCGTCCGACTGCAGGTTGCTCTCGATCGCGCCTCCGAGTTTGAAGACGTACCGGTAGAGACCGTGGACGAGGTTCTCGAAGCCCCCAGAGTTGGCGGCGACGGCGGAGAGAACCCTGTCTCCGGCGTCGTACATACGATCCAGGGCCGGTCGCTCGAGGATGATGATGTCCGAGAGGTTGTCGGCGAAGGGAACCAGGTTGGTCAGTGCCCGGCTGAGGGCGCCTTGGGCTTCGTCCGATGCGTAGACCGGGGCACCCTCGTTCATCGCCTCGGCCAGGGCGTTGAGATCCTCAGCCTTGGGCTCGAGTGCGGCGAACACCTCGTCGAAGTCCTCGAACGCCGTGATCTGATCGTCGCGGGTGGCCGCGAAGATGTCCGACAGATCTGCGTTCGCCCGCAGGCCCCGAGAGATGTCATCCCCGTGGCCCCGCGAGGCTTCGGCCAGTTCCGAGATAACGGTAGCTAGCTCTTCGGCATCGATCGCGTCGAGCACCTTGGTGCCGTCATCGAGGGCGTCTTCCAGTTCGGGCCCCACGTGCGTCACTGCGAGCTCGTCGCCGTCCTCTAGCGGTTCAGCCGTGCTCGAAGGATCGAACTGGAGGTCGATGTATTTGGAGCCCAGGAAGGTCTTGAGCGAGATAACCGCCTCCGCGTCCGAGGCGATCTCGTGCTCCGCTTCGATCTGCAGGGTGAGCTGCGCGCGGCGGTCGACAAGGGCGATATCACTGACCTTGCCGACGTTGACACCCCTGACCCTGACATCGGTGCCGAGTTGGACCTGCTGGCCGGCACGCTCGAAATCTCCGGTCACGTAGTAGTAGTCGTCGTAGGCGCCGTAGGCGGACCGAACACCGACGTAGATGCCCGTACCCAGGACGCCGATCAAGAGGCAACCGATGAGGATGACGCCGATCTTCCTGATCATCCTGCGATCCTCACCGTGTCGCCGCCGCCCCACATGAGCAGGGACAGCAGGAGGTTCAGCAGCACGACCGAGACGATGGAGGTACGCAGTGCGCGACCGGCGGCGACACCTACGCCCGCGGGACCGCCGGAAGCGTTGTAGCCGTAGTAGCAGTGGATCAGCGTTACCACGACGGCGAACACCAGCGCCTTGATCAGGCTGTAGAAGATGTCGACCGGCGGAAGGAACAGCTGGAAGTAGTGCGTGTAGGTACCGGACGACAGGGCGAAGAACTTCGTAACGATCGCCTGGGTTGCCATGTACGACGCGAACAACGCCGCTAGATAGAGGGGAGTGATCGTGATCAAAGCCGCCCATACTCTCGTCGCCACCATGTAGGTGATCGAAGGGATCGCCATGACCTCGAGTGCGTCGATCTCCTCGGAGATCCGTGCGGCTCCGATCTCGGCCGTGAAGCCCGATCCGACCTGAGCTGCGAGAGCGATCCCGGCGATCAGCGGGGTGATCTCACGGGTGTTGGCCCACGAGGACACCAAACCGACGAAGGCCTCGGCGCCGATCTGCTGGAGGCCCTGGAAGCCCTCGAGCCCGACCTGCGTGCCGGTGAAGAATGACATCGACGAGATCACGAAGAACATTCCGGCACCGAACACGATCGCTCCGGCGCCGATCGCGATCTCCGACGTCATGGTGAGGATCTGGTTCCGGTAGTGGAGGGCCGCCGGCATCGCCTTCGAGACGCTGGCGTAGAAGGCGAACTGCCGCTCGATCTCTTCGAACGGCTTCGCGGTCGAGCGAACGGCGCGTCCGAAGAACCGGAACCGCGGCCTCGCCACCACTCTGCCTGCCATCACTTTCCTCTCTGCATCCCGCCGAGGCGGCCCGCTTCGTGATCCCTGCGGACTACCCGGGCAGCTCGTGTTCGTTTCATAGTTTTTGAGGTACGAAGTTGAAGTACAGCGCCGTCAGGATGAAGTTGAGGAAGAACAGGAAGATGAACGTCACGACGACGGCCTGCTTGACCGCCTCGCCGACGCCCTTCGGGCCGCCCTTCACGTAGAACCCCTTGTAGCAAGCGACGGTCCCGGCGACATACCCGAAGATCACGGCCTTGATGAGCGCCATGAAGAGATCGGCCAGTTGGGAGAGTTCGTTGAAAGACCCGAAGTAGGAAGAGGTCGTCCCGTGCTGGACGACGATCGCGAAGAACCATCCGCCGGCGATGCCTGCGATCGACACGATCGCGTCGAGCAGGACGGCGACCATGGCGGCGGCGAAGATGCGGGGCATTATCAAGCGGTGGACGGTGTCGATGCCGAGGACCTCCATCGCGTCGATCTCGTCTCGGATCCTCCGGCTACCCAGGTCGGCACACATCGCGGACCCACCTACACCGGCGATCAGCAGAGCGGTGGCCACGGGAGCTTCCTCACGGACGACGGCAAGGACCATTGCGGCGCCCATATGCGCTTCGGCCCCCAGGTCTCGGAGGAACGAACCGACGTGGAGCGAGATGATCATCCCGAACGGGATCGAGATCAGGATCACCGGCAGCGTGGTCACCTTCATGAGGAACCACGCCTGGTTCAGGAACTCCTGAAGCGGCCACGGGCGGCGGAATGAGGTGTGCAGGGCCTCGAGACCGATCGAGAACATCCGTCCGGTCTCTTCGAGGAATGCGAAGGACTTTTTCCTAAGAGATATGGCTGGTGAAGCGATCGCGCATCCCCCCGCTGCTGCTCGTTCTGCCCGTAGATGGACAATGTACCTGTAACGGACATGATCCAGGCTCCGCCGAACTACGGATGTTCTGCGATCGCTGATCTCTCACGCGCCGTAGTTCGACCGGTGCCTAAGCCTTCTACGTAGCTAGGACCGTTCCTTCCCCAGAAACGCCCTCAGTAGTGCTTCTGCCCAACAAAACCGCAGGTAGACGGTACATTTCGGACAAGTTAGCCGGCGATGCGGATAGTGTCGGTTACTCCCCACATGAAGGCCGACATCACCAGGTTCAGGATGTTTACCGCCACGATCGAGGCCCGGATCGCTTTGCCGACCGCGATACCGACGCCGGCGGGACCGCCGGTGGCGTTGAAGCCGTAGTAGCAGTGGATCAAGGCGACGGCGACCGCGAAGGTGACGGCCTTCATCAACGAATAGAGGACGTCGATGGGCGGCAGGAACAGCGTGAAGTAGTGGCTATAGGTGCCCTCGGACAAGCCGAGCAGGTCGACGACCACCACCCGGGTGGCGAAGTAGGAGGCGAACAGGGCGATCAGGTAGAGCGGGATGATCGCGGTGACCAGGGCGATGATCCTCGTGGAAACGAGGTACGGAACCGGCCTGACCCCCATCACCTCGAGGGCGTCGATTTCTTCGTTGACGCGCATGGCGCCGAGCTCTGCGGTGAACCCGGCACCGACCTGCGCGGCGAGTGTGACTCCGGCGATCAAGGGGGTGATCTCACGGGTGTTGGCGAAGGCGGCGAGGAAGCCTGTGAACGCCTCGGCCCCGATTAGTTGCAACCCCTTGAAGCCTTCGAGGCCGACCTGGGTGCCGGTGAAGAAGGACATGAAGAAGATGACCCCGGCGGTGCCGGCCCCCACGATCAACGCGCCCGCCCCCAGGGTGATCTCGGAGATGAGGCGAGCGATCTCGCTCACGTGCTTGGTGGCGAACACCATGTCGCCCAGTGACTTGCCCATGAACCCGAGCTGTTCGCCGAGGCCCTCCAGCCCGTTCAGGACGCGCTCGCCCGCGCGCTTCGGGAGCGAGGCCGTGCGCCGGAGGAGACCGTGAGCCTGCGCCATCACATCACCCGAACTTCTGCGGAACGATCGCGAAGTAGAGGGCGGTCAGGATGAAGTTCACGAAGAACACGAGCATGAACGTGACGACGACGGCCCGGTTGACCGCATCGCCGACGCCCTTCGGCCCGCCGCGCGCGTAGAACCCGAAATAGACGGCGACCATGGCGGCGATCAACCCAAAAATGCCAGCCTTGATGATCGCGACCGTAAGGTCGGCGGTTTGAGCGAGGAGGCTGAACGAGGCGAGATACGCACCAGGCGTACCTCCCTGGATCACCACATTGAAGAAGTAGCCGCCGGCGATCCCGGCCACCGAGACGAACCCGTCGAGCAGCATGGCCACGAAGACGGCGGCCCAGATCCGGGGAACCACGAGGGTCGCGATCGGATCGACCGCCAGTACCTGCATCGCATCGATCTCGTCGCGGATCTTGCGGGAGCCGATGTCGGCGCACATGGCGGAGCCGCCGGCTCCCGCGATCAGTAAGGCGGCGACGATAGGAGCGGCCTCACGGACGACCGCCAGGACCATGGCCGCGCCGGTCTGGGACTCCGCTCCCAGCTGCCTGGCGACGTTGCCGACCTGGAGGGCGATCGTCGCCCCGAAGGCGATCGCGACGAGGACCGCGGGGAACATCGCGACGCTGGCGATGAACCACGACTGACGTACGAATTCACGCCACGGATACGGCGGCTTCCACATCACGCGCAGCGCTTCGAGCGTGATGGCGAACATGTTGCCCGTCTCGACGACGAGCGTCCGTACCGGCTTCGCCAATAGGCTCCTTATCCGCCTTGCTCAGCCGAGGCCTCTTCTGCTCCCGGTCGCTCTCGCTCCACAGGGGCGCCCGCCTCCCGCTCCATCTCCTCGACCTCCGCCGCGGTCATGCCCGAGGAGCTCTTCACCGTTTTGGTCTGGTCCTTCTCTTCCGACATCCCGATGGGACCCTCGGTCGAGCCGGACAGGAACTGTCTGACGACCGGGATGTCCGACTCGAACATCTCGCTGACCGGCCCGAACTTCACCAGGTTCCTCCGGTAAAGCATGCCGATGTAGTCGGAGACATTCTTGGCCGTGGGGATGTCGTGGGTGACGACCATGAAGGTCGCCTCGAGCTGCTTGTTGAGGTCCTTGATCAGCTCGTTGAGGAAGGCGGTTCGCACGGGGTCGAGTCCGGAGTCCGGCTCGTCGAAGAGAACGATCTCGGGGTCGAGAACGAGTGCCCTGGCGAGTCCTGCGCGCTTCTTCATCCCTCCGGAGATCTCGCCGGGGAGCTTCTTCTCGGCCCCCACGAGCCCGACCATCTCGAGTTTCTCGGAGCAGATGTCGTTGATCTCGCTTTCCTTCTTCTTGGTGTGCTCGCGAAGGGGGAACGCGACGTTGTCGTAGATGTTCATCGATCCGAACAGCGCCCCGTCCTGGAAGAGGACACCGAACTTGCGCCGCACCTCGTACAACTCTTTCTCGTTGAGGGCCGGAACGTTCTTGTCGCCGATCCAGATCTCGCCACGATCGGGCTTCAGGAGTCCGACGAGGTGCTTGAGAAAGACGGACTTGCCCGTTCCAGAGGGACCTAAGACGACCGTGATCTTCCCTTTCGGGACGTCGAAGGTGATGTCCTCGAGCACCGTCTGAGCCCCGAAAGACTTCGTCAGCTCACGGATGCTTATCTCAACTTCGTAATCTGCCATCTGATCCCCCAGATCCGGCTTCGATGTGGCTCGCCGCCCGGCATGCCACGCGGTTCTCGAAGCGAGCCTACCCGTCACCTCAGGTATT
>WHTI01000109.1 GCA_009377815.1 Actinomycetota bacterium | reverse complement strand
GGTCCCGGAAGGAGTCGAGTTGGGCTTCGAGTTCCCGCATCGCCGTTCGTAAGGCACGGAGCGCGGCTCTTAGTTCCGCGGCCTGACCTGTGCGGCTCGCCGCGATGGCGCGAGCAAGCTGATTCTGGAGGCGGGCCCTTCGGGAGTGTTGCCTGGCGATCTTGGACTGGAGCGAGACCATCCTCTCCGACAGCGCAGCGATCGCCTCGCCGTGCGAGTCCTCGGTGTCTTCGTGGATCGTGGGGCTCGGGCCTTCCTGTGGCGGGGTCGGGATCCGTGGCTCCTTGAGGTTGGCGGCGAATACCGCCGCCGGGATCAGGAAGGCCAGTACCAGGGCACCGGTGCCGAAGCGCCGTCGTCGTCGCGAGCGGCGGGCGCGTTCGAGGGCTCGGGGCATGTCGAGGGGCCTGCGAGGACCGACAGACGCGTCCTCGAGCAGATCCTTGAGGTCATCCCGCATCGGACACCTCCTTGAGATCGACCAGTTCAGGGCTCTGTCGGAGCCGGATGACGGCCTGATGGGTGAGCGCCTTGACGGTGCCTTCCGAACAGCCCATCAGGTTCGCTACCTCCGCGATCGGAAGGTCGAGGTAGTACCTCATGACGAGTGCCGTTCTCTGCCTGCGCGGCAGTGAGGCGATCGCCAGCCTGACCGGCTCACGAGAGAGGATGTCGGGCTCTCCGGCGATCTGATCACCTGCGCCGTAGCGCTGGTTCGCCCGTCTCTCCGCTGCCTTGCGGCGGAAGAAGGAGTTGGCGAAGTTGATCGCGGCCCGGTGGACGTATGCCTCCGGGGAGTGAGCTTCCCGCACCTTTTTCCAGTCCCGGCAGGCGATGGCGATGGCGTCCTGCGCGATCTCCTCGGCAACATCCGGCCTCCCACAGTAGAGACTCATCGAGCGCACGAGCCGCGGGTGAACCATGCGGCAGAACCTTTCGAGGTCCTCGGGACCACGTGGGGCGCTCATGTCACATGCATAGACGAATGACGACCCCTGAAAGGTTTAGGCTGCTGCGATGCTCAAGAGACTGTTCTGGATCGCCCTGGGAGCCGCCATCGCCCTGCAGTTCGACCGCTGGTGGCAGGCGAGGCGCGATCGGTTCACCCCGAATGCTCTGACCGGTACTTTCCTCGACTCCCTGAACCGGAAGCTCGAGGACAAGCACCGTCAGGCCTAGAACCACTTAGTCTCAGGCCATGAAGACCCGCGAGATCAGGGACCGTTTCTTCGCCTTCTTCGAGTCGCGCGAGCACAAACTGGTTCCCTCTGCGTCCCTGGTGCCCAACGATCCGACCCTGCTGTTGTCGAACGCGGGGATGAATCAGTTCAAGCCCTACTTTCTCGGGGAGCAGAGCCCTCCCTTCCCCCGCGCGATGAGTGTCCAGAAGTGCTTCCGGGCCACCGACATCGACGAGGTCGGAGACCACAGCCACCTGACCTTCTTCGAGATGCTCGGCAACTTCTCGTTCGGTGACTACTACAAGGAGAAGGCGATCCCGTGGGGCTGGGAGCTCGTCACCGACGGTTTCGGGATCGATCCCGCCCGCCTGTGGCCGACGGTCTTCGAGACCGACGACGAGGCGTTCGATATCTGGCGTGATGCGGTCGGCGTGCCGCCCGAGCGGATCGTCCGGCGCACGAAGGAGCACAACTACTGGGATATGGGGGTCGCGGGACCGTGCGGACCGTGCTCGGAGATCTTCGTGGACCTCGGCGATGCGTACGGGCCCCCTTCCGATCTCGGTCCCGAGGGCAACGAGGACCGCTATCTAGAGATCTGGAACCTGGTCTTCATGCAGAACGATTGCAACGCTCAGATCGAACCGGTCGCCGAGCTCCCCAAGAAGAACATCGACACGGGGGCCGGGCTCGAGCGCATAGCGATGGTGCTGCAGGGCGTCCCGACCCTCTATGAGACCGACACGTTCACGGCGCTGATCGAGCGCGCCTCCGAGCTCACCAAACAGAAGTACGGCAAGGACGAATCGGTCGACCGAGGCCTTCGGGTTCTGGCGGATCACGCCCGAGGCATCACGTTCCTCATCGCCGACGGTGTCCTGCCGTCCAACCAGGAGCGCGGTTACGTCCTGCGCCGGGTGATGCGTCGCGCCGTCCGTCATGCGCGGCTTCTAGGTGGAGCGGCTAGCGACCGGGGAAGAGGGGAGGAAGAGATCCTTCCGGAGATGATCTCGTCGGTGATCGAGCTGATGGGCGATGCCTATCCCGACCTGATCGAGAAGAAGGGTCACATCACCGAGATCGCGGCCCACGAGGAGGAGCGGTTCGCGGGCACACTGCGGCAGGGTCTCTCGATGCTCGAGGACGAGATCAGCCGAGCCCGGGAGACCTCGACCGGAATCCCGGGCGACGTTGCCTTCAAGCTGCACGACACCTTTGGTTTCCCGATCGACCTGACGCGGGAGATCGCGGGGGAGTCCGGCGTTCCGGTCGACAGCGAACGGTTCGAGAAGCTGATGGCCGATCAGCGCGCCCGCGCTCGCGCTGCACGTAAGCGGGAGGCGCTGGCCGAAGCCGGGGACGTTGGCGCTGCCATCCTCGAGGAGCACGGCCCGACCCCCTTCGATGGGTACGAGCACCTCACCGGGACGGCCACGGTGATCGGGATTGCGGACAACGGTGTCAGCGTGCCGGTTGCATCCGAAGGAGATGAGGTCGAGGTCGTCCTCGACGAGACGGTCTTCTACGCCGAGGGTGGGGGCCAGGTCGGAGACCAGGGTGAGATGAGCAGCCCAACCGGGCGCGCCCGGGTCGTCACGACCACGCGCATCGTTCCCGGAGTGACCGGGCACCTGGCCATCATCAAGGTAGGGGAGTTGAAGGTGGGCGACAAGGTCGCGGTGGCCGTCGACGCCGGTTTCCGCCGCAACTCGGAGCGCTCCCACACGGCGACCCACGTCCTCCACTGGATCCTCCGCGACCGGCTCGGAGACCACGCGACTCAGGCCGGTTCTCTGGTCGAGCCGGGGCGGTTGCGTTTCGACTTCAACCACTTCGAAGCTCTCGGCGAGGACCGCGTCGCGGATATCTCGACCGAACTGCAAGAGCGTGTGCTCGTGGACGATGAGGTGCGCGCGTTCGAGACGAGCTTCGACTTCGCCAAGTCGATCGGTGCGATGGCGATCTTCGGTGAGAAGTACGGGGACTTCGTGAGGGTCGTGGAGGTCGGGGACTACTCCAAGGAGCTCTGCGGTGGCACTCACGTGCCGCACACGAGTCAGATCGGGGTCGCGGTCGTCACGAGCGAAGGCTCGGTCGGCGCCAACCTCCGGCGCGTCGAGGCACTCGTCGGCAAGGATGGCCTCGACTACTTGAACCGCAGAGTCGCGGTCCTCGAACGGGCCGCTGCATTCCTCAAGACGACTCCGGAGGAGGTCGCCGAGAAGGTCGAGCGACTGTTGCAGACCAGCAAGGACATGGAGCGCCGCCTCGCCGACGTCGATCGCAAGCGATCATCGTCCGAAGCCGATGCCCTGGCCGGTGCGGCGGAGGACCTCGGCGGGGTACGTCTCGTCGTGGCGCGCCGCGACGAGGGCGTTGACGCGTTGCGCCAACTCGCCTTGAGTCTTCGGGGCAAGTTGGGGTCCGCGGTCATCGTGCTGGGCACCGCCACCGACGGCAAAGCCAACCTGGTTGCCGCGATGTCCAAGGATCTGGTCGAGCGTGGCCTCACCGCCCGCGATCTGATCTCGGAAGGTGCGAAGCTGCTCGGAGGAGGCGGCGGCGGGAAACCGGACCTCGCGATCTCGGGAGGGCCATATGCCGCCAATCTGGATCGGGCTCTCGAAGCGGTGGCGGCCGCGGCGCGCGAGTCGTTGCGCGGATGATCCTCGGCATCGATCCTGGAGAGCGGAGGATCGGGGTTGCGGTCGCGGATCGAGAGACGCGCTTCGCGCGGCCCGTCGAGGTCATCGACTCGAAGCTTACGGATCCGATCGCTCGCATCGTTGAGCTCGTGAGCGACATGGTCGCCGACCTCGTCGTCGTCGGACGCCCGGTGTCGATGTCCGGCTCTGCCGGTGCCTCGGTGGATGCGCGGAGCGGGTTCGTCGAGCAACTCAGAAACGCACTCGAGGTCGACGTCGTCGAACACGACGAACGCCTCACTACGGTCGTCGCGCAGCAAGGGCTGAAGGCGGCCGGGGGCCGGGCCAAGGCGCGTAAGAAGGCATTGGATGCGGTCGCCGCGCAGGTGATGCTTCAGGGCTTCCTCGACTCGGGTGGCGGGGAACGATGAGTGAGTCAACGCAGGCACACCTACGCACCACGCCCCTCACGATTGGGGAACGATGAGTGAGTCAACGCAGGCCCACCTACGCACCACGCCCCTCACGATTGGGGAACGATGAGTAAGTTCACCCGCCGGGGGAAGGTCGTCATCGCCCTCACGATCGTCATGAGTCTGTTCCTCGTGGCCGGAGTGGGGGCATCGGTCTACCTGCGGTCGGTCGGGTTCTGGGGGTCGTCGGATCCGGGTACCGAGGTCGAGTTCGAGATCCCCAACGGTTCCGACGCCGCCGAGATCGGCAAGATCCTCGAAGCCGAGGGAATCATCAAGTCTGCCTTTGGGTTCCGCCTAGCCGCCTACTTCGACGGTGGCGCCGAGGACATACAGGCGGGGAAGTACACCCTTGCGACCGGACTCACGGCGCGCGACGCATTGGAACGCCTGAAGGGGACCGAACCCGAGGGTGAGCTGCACGTAAACGTGACCTTCCCCGAGGGGTTGTGGCTCACCGAGATGGCCGAGACCATGGGGGAGGATACCCATATCTCGGCTAAGAAGTTCCTCAAGCTCGCAACGAGCGGAAGGATCCGATCCGAGTTCCTGCCCGAGGGCATCGACACCCTCGAGGGATTGTTATTCCCCTCGACCTACCAGGTGATCGAGAAGGACAGCGCGCGCGATGTGATCGAGCGGTTGCTCGGTGAGTTCGAGAAACAGGTCGAGTCCCTCGACTTCTCGCAGGCGGAGTCCCTCGGTCTCTCCAACTACGAGATCGTCATCGTTGCCTCGATGATCGAAGCCGAGACAAGGGTGGATGCGGAGCGAGCCAAGGTCGCCCAGGTGATCTACAACAGGATCCGCGCGGGATGGATGCTCGGCATCGATGCCACGGTGCTCTACGCGCTTGGCGACCGGCATGCGGAACTTACCCAAAGCGCTCTCGATGTCGATTCGCCGTACAACACCCGGCGCTACACGGACATCCCGCCGACCCCGATCGGCGCTCCGGGACGAGCTTCGCTCGAAGCTGCGCTGAACCCGGCCGACGGGGCGTGGATGTACTACGTCCTGGCCGACTGCGAGGGAAACCACGCCTTCAGCACCACCGATGCCGAGTTCCTGGAGGACAAGGCTCACTATCAGACCCTGGACTGCGGATGAGATCGGCGAGTCGCTTCGTCGGCATCCTCGGCTGGCCCCTCGAGCACACGCTGTCCCCGGTGATCCACAACGTTGCCTTCAGGACCTTGAGCCTCGATTGGACCTACCTGGCGTTCCCCGTGCCTCCCGAGCGGCTCGGCGAAGCGATCGGGGGCCTGAGGGCCCTCGGGGGCGAGGGCGCCAACGTCACGATGCCCCACAAACAGACCGTGATCCCGCTGCTGGACGACCTCTCCGGTGACGCCAGGGTGGTCGGGGCAGTCAACACGATCCAGCGGATCGGTGACCGCTTGTTCGGGCACAACACCGATGTCGACGGATTCCGGGAGTTCGTGGCCGAGGAATCCGGGGTCTCGGTCGAAGGGAAGACGTGTGTCGTCCTCGGCGCCGGGGGAGCGGCGCGGGCGATCGTCAGGGCGCTGGACCAGCTGGGGGTTGCGGGCATCACCGTGGTGGGTCGCCGGCCCGAGGTCGCCGCCGAGGTTACGACCGCTGCCGGGCCGGGCCTTGCCCGGGGGGCCCCCTGGAGCGAGGCGGTGGATCGGGCGGGTGAAGCCGACGTCATCGTGAACTGCACCCCGGCTGGCATGACGGGCGAGGATGTTCTCCCGGGGGCCTCGTTCGGGCCCGGCCAGCTCGTTCTGGACCTGATCTATCAGCCGCCGACCACCCCGTTGCTGGACCACGCTCGGGCCGCCGGGGCCGTGGCCTGGGGGGGCCTAGGCATGCTGGTGCTCCAGGCAGCGGCTTCCTTCGGCATCTGGACCGGATTGGAGCCTCCCGTGGACGTGATGTCGGCGGCGGCGGTGAGGGCCATCGGCTCAACCGGTGGGGCTCATGTGCCGAAAGAACTAGAGCAAGGGATGGAAAGTTAGTGGCCGGGCATGCGAGCCTGTAGGTTCGAGTGCGCGACGTGGGAGGAACCTATGAAGAGCAGTAGAGCGGACCGACTCGCAGAAGTTCTGGACGGGTTCCTCGGGGATGCCCCGGAGATCCAGGCCGCAGCCGTCGTGAGTGTTGACGGGTTGCCGATGGCTTCCGCCCTCCCACCCGATGTCGAAGAGGAGCGCCTCGCGGCGATGTCCGCCGCCCTCCACACCCTTGGTGAGCGAGCCGCCACCGGGCTGGGCAAGGGGGATCTCGAGCAGGTATTCGTCGAGGCCGAGGACGGGTATGTGGTCCTGATGGCAGCCGGCGAAGGAGCAGTCCTCGTAACGGTGGCCGACAGGGACGCCAAGGCTGGTCTCGTCATCTTCGAGATGCGCAAGACCGCCTCACGCGTCGCCGAGATCATGAACGGCGAGGCGACAGCCCCAGAGGCCCCTCTGCGGGGAGTTCCGCAGGACGAGGTCTTCGAGCCGGCCGGATCGCTCGATGAGCCATCGGCACCGGTTCTGGATCCGTTCGCAACGCCAACGGAGCCGTTCCTAAGTCCGCCCCCACCGCCACCCGATAGTGATGAAGACGACCACGCCATTTCGAGCTGGCACTGAAGAAGGATCGACCACAACGTGAAGGACACCAGAGATGCTTAAGGGATCGCTAGAGGAGTTCCCACTGTCGGACATCTTCCGGCTGATCGCCGGTGCCCGAAAGACGGGTCGCCTGGAGATCACCCGGCGTGCCGGTAGCGGTGGGGTCTACTTCCGGAACGGCGAGATCTACTTCGCCGAGTCCAGTGTGACGAGGGAGCCTCTGGGCCAGAAGCTGGTCCGTGCTGGTGTGCTGAGCGAGCGCGATCTCATGAAGGCGCTCGATGAACACGCCGCATCCGGTATGCGAGTGGGCGAGGTGCTCGTCCGCAATGGGGCGATCGACAAGTCTCAACTCGCGGTCGCCATCCGCAGTCAGGTTCAGGATGCAGCATCGGATTGTCTCAAGTGGGAGGTCGGCGAGTTCGAGTTCGAGTCGTCCTCCGAGGTCGTTGCCGAGATCCCTATCCGCGTCTCGGTCGATTACGTGATCATGGAGGCCTCGCGCCTCATCGATGACGTCGCAGGCACCGAGCGCAAGCTGCGTTCGCGGAAGATGATTCTCCGTCGCGTCGCCGATATCTCCGAGGCGAAGACCAATCTCAGGCTGTCGACCGGCGAAGAGCGGATCTTCCTGTTGGTCAACGGCGAGCGCCCCATATCCGAGATCATCGGAGATGCGGACAGTGACGAGCTGGACGTGCTCCGGACCCTCCACGGTCTGCTGGCCTCGGGGATGATCGAGGTTGTTCCCGACGCCCTCCGTGAGCCCGAGCCGATCGCATACTCGGTCGATCCTGCCAAGGCGGCCGCGGCCGTGTCCGCCGCCGTCGAAGAGACTGGTTTCTCATCCGATGCCCCCGCCCCGACTCCCCGCCGGACGTCCGAGAGCGGAGCCGTCCAGGTCGAGGAGGCGCCTCCGGTGACCGAAGAGATCCAGGTCGATCAGCCCGAGATCGAGATCGACTTCGATTCGATCGAGCCCGAGACGAAGACATCAGAGGTTTCCATCGGTGAAGACGCTGAGGACGAGCCGGTCCCGTTCCGCAGTGAGGCCGAGGCCGAGATCAGCTCCATCGCATCCACGCCGCCTCCGGCTCCGCCTGCACCCAGGGTCGAGGCTCCGGAGCCGGTCGAGGAATGGTTCGAGGACCCGGAGCTGAAGAGGGATCAGGTTGATCTCACGGACACCGAAGATGCAGTGAGCGCGGTCGTCGAGCGTCACGTCCCAGCGGAGGATCCCACTCCTGCTCCTGCCGAGATGGACGCCCCGACGGAGGCGTCCGCCCGGATCCAGCCTCCACAGCCGCCCGCGGCCGAGATCAGGGAAGTTCCGGCCTACGAGACGCAGCCGGAGCCTGCCCCCGCGGTCAGGGAGATCCCCTCATACGAGGCCCCGCAAGAAGCTGCGCCGCCAGAGGTCAGGTATTCGACCCCGCAACAGCCGGCGATGCGCATCGATCGAGCGGTAGTGGTCCGCGAGCTGGCGAGCCTGTTCGGCGAGGATGACACCCCGGCCCCCGCTCCCCGCGCGGCACGGCCCGATGAGCAGGCACCGAGGCATCTCGAGGACGACGACGACGTGGATAGAGGACTCATCCACCGGCTGATCGACGGCGTCAAGGGTCTGTAGCGTGCCCACCCAGGAAAGGGGTTGGGCACTCAAGGCTCACAACGGGCCCACCGCGTCCTCGACTCACCCCGTGAAGATCGTCGTCACCGGTCCGTTCTCCTCCGGCAAGACGACCCTGATCAAGACCATCAGTCAGGTCACCGTGCTCGGTACCGATCGCGAGGTGACCGATGAGACGCGGGTCATCAAGCGATCCACGACCGTCGCGATGGACTTCGGGAAGATCACCGTCGACGATGGTGTGTGCTTGCACCTCTTCGGCACCCCCGGTCAGCAGCGATTCGATGTCATGTGGGAGATCCTCAGCGAGGGGATGGTTGCGTTCGTCCTTCTAGTGAGGGCGGACGTTGCAACCTCCACCGCCGAAGCCCGTTCGATCCTCGAGACCTTCCGTGGATTCGCGGACGTTCCCTTCGTCGTCGGGGTGACTCACGCCGAAGCCGTCCCCGCACCGGGTGAGGACATCCTGACCGCCGTGAGGCACTCCCTAGGCGTGGGTCACGAGGTTCCCGTGGTTCTCTGCGATCCCCGTTCTCGTACCGATGTCAAAGAGGTTCTCCTGGCGGCGTTGATCTCGGTCCTCGCCCGGTTGAGCCCGGCCCCGGCCCCCGTGGCGGTTTCATGAGCACCGACACCTTGCCGCCGACCCCGCCTCGTGACGTCGCCTGGGAGCGCTCCTGGAACGAGGTCCAGTTGGTCTTCGCCGACGGCACGGTCTCATCCCTAGCCCCGGGCGGCGAGCTCCAGGTCCGGATGGTCCGTTTGGCCCGGAAGATGCTCTCCGAGGCAAGCGACACGCCGGCTTCTACGTAGGTCTTTCGGGGTGCGACT
>WHTI01000441.1 GCA_009377815.1 Actinomycetota bacterium | reverse complement strand
TCCGCCGCCGCCTACAGCGACCGGGTGGTGTTCCTCCGCGACGGCGCCGTCGTCGGAGAGCTGGGCGCACCCGACACCGACTCCATCCTCGACGCCGTGAAGAAGCTGGAGCATTAGTGCCCCGACCGCCAACATTTGCCGCGTTCGAACGCTATCGGCCAGAGCACTAGAGGTGTTCCGCGTCGCCATCCGCAATCTATGGGGGCACAAGCTTCGCACCGGTCTGCTCGGGGTGGCCATCGTTGCCGGGGTCGCCTTCGTGGTGGCCTCGTTCGTGTTCACCGACTCCTTGAGCACCGCATTCTCGGAGGTGTTCTCCGAATCCTCCGCCACCGTCGACATCACCGTACGTGCCGTGACCGACGAATCGGCGCACTCGTTCGGTGGGGAACCCTTCCCCCGGATCGATCTCGCCCTTGCCGAGGAGGTCTCCGCCGTTGATGGTGTGGAGACGGTGACCCCGATCCTCCAGGATTTCGTCGTCCATGTCACCGAGGAGACAACCGAGAACCCCTTTGGCCCCCCGACGGTGGCACAGTCGTGGCCGGAGACGTCCCAATTCCTCCGGTTGCGGGAGGGGGATCCACCGTCAGGACCCACCGAGGTGGTGATCGACGGGGCAACGGCCGGGACCCGCGACATGTCCATAGGCGACACCATCACCCTCGCCACCGACGGGCCGGCGTCGGAGTACACGCTGGTGGGGACATTCGGCTACGGCGACGACAACGACTCCATCGGCACCACCCATGTCGGTCTCACCTACGAGGCCATTGAGCTACTGCTCGACGCCGAGGACAAGGCGACGTCATTCGACGTCTCCATCGAGGACGACTCTGCCGTGCCCGAGGTGGTCGACCGCATCGGGGCGGTGCTGCCACCCGACGCCGAGGCGGTCGATGCCCGCGCCGCCGCCGAGGAGCAAAACGCCCAGTTGGAGGAGGGGCTCTCCTTCTTCAACACATTCCTCCTCGTTTTCGCCGCCATCTCCCTGATCGTGGGTGCCTTCGTGGTCTACAATGCCTTCCGGGTGGTGGTCGCCCAGCGGGGACGGGAGTTGGCCCTACTCAGGGTCCTGGGCAGCACCCGAAGACAGCTGGTGATCTCGGTCCTCGGTGA
>WHTI01000192.1 GCA_009377815.1 Actinomycetota bacterium | reverse complement strand
TGCTGAGGCCCACGACGAACTCCGCGCCGGGAAGAGCCGCGAGCGCGTCGGGTGGGACGTAGAGCTTGAGAGCGCGGCTCCCGCCGCCGACGATGACGCGCGGCAGCGACCTCACCGGGCCGTCGATCCAGATCGGGAGATCGTCCGGGAGACCGAACGGCGTGACACCGTCGGGAAGCATGCCGGTCAGCTCAACCGTCGTCTCGGACGGTGCGAACGATGCCTTCCGGGTTCCCAACCTCCGCCGGATCGTCCCGTTGACGTCGAGGCGACGCGTCGCCTGCACGAGGCATGCGGCATAGACCGGTGGATCCGACTTGCCGACGACCACGATGCAGTTGACCGATTCCTCGGTCGTGTAGCCGTACTTGGCACAGAACTCGGTGGTCGCCGCGTACTCCGGATCGATCCGGATGACGTCATGATCGGGCGAAACTCGCTCGACCGCATCGAGCACCTTCTGTTCGATCTCGTCGGCCATGGGGCGACGTTATCCGAACGCGGCCATCACCACCTGCAGACCGGCAACTGACCTAGCACTCGCCGCTGAGCATCGCCGATCAGGTTTGGTAGGACCCTGTCATGTAACAGTCCGCCCCCAGGTAGGTGGTTGCGGCGGTGAACATTCCCTCGTAGGCACTACCGTCATCGAACCCCACAGTGAACGGAATGGCGCGCAGGAAACCTGCAGACAAAAAACCGTCCTCCGCCACGACGATCACCTCTACGTCCCCGTCGGCCTCGTCTACGATCAACGGGGAAGCCGCGAAAGGCCCCGTCCCAGGAGCGTTGAGCTGTGCCGAACCGGAAGCAACCGACATGTACACGTGGATCGATGTGCTGCCGAACTCAGAATCGTCACACGAACTCTTGAATGTAAGGCCACCCCCGGAGCCCATCGTGGTCACGGGGTCGAAGAGATCCATGAACGGGTCATCCTCGAGATCGACGAACCCCGCGGTGCCGTCGGCCCCCGGCGCTCCTGGAGGTCCTACCGGGCCGGCCGGTCCGGGCGAACCCTGAGGCCCAGCGGGTCCGGTCACTCCGTCGAGCCCGTCTTGCCCCGCCGGCCCTCGGCGACCGACTTTGTTCCAGGTAACTCGGCGTTCGCCCTTCTTGCATCGCTTCGCGATCCGCAGGTTGCCACCCTTACGCGCCTTGCAGGCACGCACCTTCGATCGGTGCGACGCGGCAAACGTGGTCGCGCCGACCGCGAGCAGCCCGCCAATGAGAGCTCCCACCACGAACAAGGCCATTCCACCTTTGTACTTCTTGAACACCCGCCCCACCTCCGCTCTCTGTCCCCTCGCGACGAGCCGCTAAACGAACACCACTCCGCTGAAAACGGAGTCGGCTCCGAGGAGTCCAACGCCGCAGGACATAACGCCGTTCATGGCGATACCGCTCGGCTTCCCGATCGTGAAGGCGATGCCTCCGGCCAGGAAGGGACCACCAGGGGTGTCACAACCGGCGTCGTAGGTGTAGACCACGACCCCGCCATCCGGGGGGTCGATCTGCGTGACGTCACCGGTGTAGAGACCGAGCGACGAGTACCACGTCCCCGTCTCATTGCTCGCAACCGTGATCGAGGCCATGTTCTGAGTGGGATCGGTCTCCGATACCGCGCACGTCCCCTTGAAGGCAATCCCGCTGAGGACCAACAGGGTTGTCGTCGTGCCGACCGGCACCTGTCTCACGCCTCCGAAGGTTGCAGACTGGATGATCGGAGCGGTCGGGTCTTCGGCCATGGTTCCTCCCTCGATTGGTGGATCGATCGAGCTAAACCCGCAGGCTCCCGTCGGACAAGGGGGGAGTGGTGAGATTCACCCGAACGGGTGAGATCTTGGGCCCCCGAGATCGAGTGGAACCGGACGCGAAACGGAGCCCGGAGGAGACCGGGCTCCGTTTGCGTGCTCCGACCGTTAGGCCGAAAGCTTCTCGATCAGGACACCTTCGAGCATCGACAGTGCCTGCCGGTGGATCTGACACACCCTGGACTCGGTGACCCCGAGCATCTGACCGATCTCTTTCAGGGGCTTCTTCAAGTAGTAGTGCTGGGTGATCACCAGGCGCTCCCGCTCGGACAGTCCGCTGAGTGCCTTCACGACCTCCAGGTGATCCGAGGCCAGATCGGTGAGGGCGTCGGGACCTTCCTCGAGCCGATCGGTGAGGGTCTCGTCGAGGCGGGCACCGTCGGCAGTCATCGCCGACTGGAAGTCGACCGGTACGATCCTCTCGATCACCCGGCTGGCGCGCTTCTCAGCACCCCTCGGGAAGTAGCTGAGGGTCCGCAGGCCGTCGCCCATCGCTCCGTTGATCCGGCGAGAGCCGTAGGTCTCGAACTTCACTCCCACCTTGGGGTCGAACCGATCGATCGCATCCATGAGGCCGATCGATGCGTAGCCGTAGAGGTCCGGCCGATTCGACGGCTCGACCGAGCGGGCCATCTTCGCCGCCAGCAACTTCACCAGCGGCAGGTAGTGGACAACCAGGGCATCCCGATCGACCTTGCGGCGATCCGCGATCCACCCACTCCAGAGTTCTTCCACCTCGGTACTCGAACGCTCCTCCATAACTGCCTCCCTAGCCCTCAGTAATGCTCAGTAATTAACAAGAGCCACAGACTGACAGTGGGAGAGACCCCGCACATCCCCCGTCGGGGTGGAACCACCACCCCTCAAAGGGCAGCTTTGGGCAGGCAAATCGGGCAGAAGGCATCAAGTCCCGCGAGCGCCGAAGAAGGCAGAGGTGCTGCTGGAGTTGCGTTACTGGCCTATGCGGCCGTCGATCCGCTCGCGCAGCAGGTCGACGTGGCCCATGTGGCGGGCGTATTCCTCGATCATTCCGACCAGCACCTCGCGCAGCGACAGCGCCCCTCCACCGCTGCCGTGCTTATTCAAGGGATCGTTGCCGGTGATGTCGAGATTAGGCGCCTCAGCCACGAACCGCGTGGCGAAGTCCACCTCCGCTCGCCACGCGTCCCACGCCTCCACAACCACCCCCGGGTCGGGAACGGCACCATCGAAATCACCGTCGGGGTGGGTCTCGGAGCGGAACAGCTGGGGCATGTCCTGCCCCGCCATCAGCACGCGGAACGTCGCCCGCTCCTGCTCGGCCAGGTGTCGCACCAGCCCCAGGAGCGACATCGTCGAAGGCTCGACGGAACGGCGCGCCATCGCCTCCGCATCGAGACCAGCGCATTTGATCTCCAATGTGAGGCGCTGACAGCGCAGAGCTTCGACCAGCGTGGTGCGCTCGTCGCCCAACGTTGGTCCGTTCTCACGCGGGTCGTCGTCCGACGGCTTGCCGTCCGCGGTGAACATGTCGGCACGTCGGGTCGTGGCCATGGCCACGATCATAGGCAAGCCGGTACGGAACAGACATCCCCACGATGTCCGCTACATGACAGGACGAGCTCCGAGGGCGGGACTCGAACCCGCAACCTACCGGTTAACAGCCGGTTGCTCTGCCAATTGAGCTACCTCGGAAGGACGGCCCACATAGTAATTGGTAGAACCTCCGCCGCGGACAGAGCCTCAGATTTGACCCGCCCCCGTGCGGGCATACGATGCCTACTAATCAGTCGACTGTGGAGGATGAGATGCGAGGCCGCCTCGGAGTGATGATCGGACTAGGTGCCGGATACGTATTGGGCGCCAAGGCAGGGAGAGAACGCTACGAACAGCTCAGGCGCCTCTACGCCAACCTCCTGGATTCCTCTGCGATGCAGAAGGCCACCGGCAAGGCTAAGAACGTGGCCACGGGCGGCGTCTCGAAGGTGACCTCGGCGGTCAAGGGCGACGACTCGAACGGGTCCCGCAGCGGTCTTACCGTCGCTCCCCCGCCCGGCTGAGCCTCTACTCGAGGTAGTCGCGCAGTTTCTGGCTGCGTGATGGGTGCCGCAACTTACTCAGGGTCTTCGATTCGATCTGGCGGATCCGCTCGCGGGTGACGCCGAACTTCTTACCGACGTCCTCGAGCGTGCGCGGCTGTCCGTCGACCAGGCCGAACCTCAACCGGATGACTTCCTTCTCGCGGTCGGACAGCGTGTGCAGCACGGATTCCAGCTGCTCCTGTAGCAGTCGGAAGGAAGCACGCTCCAGCGGCACGACCGCATCGGCATCCTCGATGAAGTCACCGAGCGAGGAATCCTCCTCCTCGCCGACCGGAGTCTCGAGCGACACGGGCTCCTGAGAGATCTTCTGGATCTCCCGAACCTTCTCCGGCGTCATCTCCATGTGGGTGGCGATCTCGTCTGCGGTGGGTTCCCGGCCGAGATCCTGCAGCAACTGACGCTGTATCCGG
>WHTI01000100.1 GCA_009377815.1 Actinomycetota bacterium | reverse complement strand
GGTAGTCATCGAACAGACGAGTCGCGGCGAGCGCTCCTTCGACATCTACTCGCGCCTCCTCAAGGAGCGCATCGTGATGCTCGGGACGCCGGTCGACGACCAGATCGCGAACCTGATCGTCGCTCAGCTACTGCACCTCGAGGCCGAAGACCCCGACAAGGACATCGTCATGTACATCAACAGTCCCGGGGGCCAGGTCTACGCGGGGCTCGCGATCTACGACACGATGCAGTACATCAAGCCCGACGTTTCGACGGTCTGCATGGGGATGGCCATGTCGATGGGAGCGGTGCTCCTCCTCGGTGGTGCCAAAGGTAAGCGCTTCGTGCTGCCCAACGGCAAGATCATGATCCACCAGGGTTCCGCAGGGTTCTCGGGCACGCCCGCCGACATCGACATCCAGGCGCGAGAAGTCCTGTCGCTGCGCCGTCGCATGGCCGAGATCATCTCCGAGCACACCAGTCAAGCGATCGAGCAGGTCGAGAAAGACATCGATCGCGATCACTTCATGACGGCCGACGAGGCGAAGTCCTACGGTATTGTGGACGACATCTTGACCAGCCGGCTGGAGTTGCCCGGAACCGCAACCGCGTTGCACAAGGGTGGACCCGAGGGTATCGCCGGGGTCAAGGAAGAAGAGGCTTCCCCCAAAGGGAAGACCGAGGGGTAGGGGGGAATTGCACGGTGGCTAAGTTCGGCGATGGTGGCGACCTGCTGAAGTGTTCCTTCTGCGGGAAGTCGCAGAAGCAGGTCAAGAAGTTGATCGCCGGACCCGGCGTGTACATCTGCGACGAGTGCATCGACCTTTGCAACGAGATCATCGAAGAGGAACTCGCCGAGACCCCCGAGCTCAAGCTCGAAGACCTTCCCAAGCCCAAAGAGATCTACGAGTTCCTCGACGACTACATCGTCGGCCAGGACCTGGCCAAGAAGGTGCTGTCGGTCGCGGTCTACAACCACTACAAGCGGATCCAGGTCGGCGTGCAGGAGTCCGACGTCGAGCTCGCCAAGTCGAACATCCTTCTGCTCGGCCCCACCGGGTGCGGCAAGACCTTGCTGGCGCAGACCCTGGCGAAGATGCTCAACGTCCCGTTCGCGATCGCCGATGCGACCGCGCTCACCGAGGCCGGTTACGTCGGTGAGGACGTCGAGAACATCCTCCTCAAGCTGATTCAGGCCGCCGACTACGACGTCAAGCGTGCCGAGACCGGCATCATCTACATCGACGAGGTCGACAAGATCGCCCGCAAGTCCGAGAACCCCTCGATCACGAGGGACGTCTCCGGCGAGGGCGTGCAGCAGGCGCTGCTGAAGATCCTCGAGGGCACGACCGCCAGCGTTCCTCCGCAGGGTGGCCGCAAGCACCCGCACCAGGAGTTCATCCAGATCGACACCACCAACGTCCTGTTCATCTGTGGCGGGGCCTTCGCCGGCCTCGAGAAGATGATCGAGAACCGCGTCGGTCGCAAGGGGATCGGCTTCGGTGCCGACGTGCGCAAGTTCGAAGAGAAGGACGTCGGCTCGATCCTCGGCCAGATCCTTCCCGAGGACCTCCTGAAATTCGGACTGATCCCAGAGTTCGTCGGCCGGCTCCCGGTGATCACCTCGGTCAACAACCTCGACATCGAGGCTCTGGTTGAGATCCTTACCGAGCCGAAGAACGCGCTGATCAAGCAGTATCAGCGCTTCTTCGACTTCGATGGAGTCGAACTCGAATTCACCAAAGATGCTCTCGAGGCGGTTGCCGAGCAGTCCATGCTCCGGGGAACCGGCGCCCGTGGCCTGCGAGCGATCCTCGAAGAGGTGCTTCTCAACGTGATGTACGACCTGCCGAGCCAGGACAATGTCGGCAAGTGCATCATCAACCGAGAGGTAGTGCTCGAGAAGGTCAACCCGACCCTCGTAACGCGGAAGTCGCGCTCGGAACGCCCGGCGCGCGGCGAGCGTTCTGCGTAACGCTACCCACGCCCCTCGCTAGTGTTCCGAGTTGGTAGGTCGTCGTTGCGCGCCGGAAGGAGGTCTCCGTGAGAACCAAACTCATCGCACTCTTCGCAGTAGCGGTGGTTCTCGCGGGCACCGGGATCTACGCCCTGGCCAGTCTCAACAAGGACTCGACCGATCGTGCGATCGAGTTGGTCCCCGCGGATGCCGTCCTCTATACGCACGTGTTCGTGAAGCCCTCGGTCAACCAGAGGAAGGCTCTGCGGGGTCTGCTCGCACACTTCCCTCACGCGCCCGAGGCGGATGAGGCCCTCGACCCGCTCTTTGGCCTGATCGACCAGGGGCTCGAGCAGTACGACATGACCTACGAGGAGGACATCAAGCCGTGGCTCGGTGACCAGATGGCGATCTTTCTGACAGGACCGCAATCCGGCGCGGTGTTGATTGGTACCGAGGACGCCGAGGCTACCGAAGACTTCATCGCCGCCATCAACGAGGTCGAGGGGATCAAGATCGAGCCGAAGACCTACGAAGGCGTCGAGTATCAGTTCATGCAGGGCGGTGCCTATGCGTTCATCGACGACTTCATGGTCAGCGCACCGGAAGAGGACCTCCGCTCGGTGATCGACGTCCATGCCGGGGGTCGCTCACTCGCCGACGTTGACCGTTACACCGATATCGAACAGGAGCTCGTGGCCGATCGCATCTTCACCATGTACCTGGATACGGAGGGACTGGTCGAGATGATCGGTAGCGCCGGGGTCCCAGGCTTCGCCGGACCTACCGATGAGATGTCGGACGTCGGCTCGGCGATGCTCGCCGGCTACCTGCGAGACGACGCGGTCGTGTTCGAACTCGCGGGTCCGACCGGCGAGCTTCCGATCCCGACGGGACCGTTCGACCTTAGTGACGGCGTTCCCTCCGACGCTTGGTTCGCGCTGGGCAGTCCGGGGGTGGGAAAGACACTCGAGAGCAGCCTGGAGTCGTTCGCCGGGGCCTCCGGCGCAAGCCTCGAAGCGCTGCTGGGTGAGTTCACCGCTCAGACCGGATTCGATCTGAGAACGGACTTCCTCTCGTGGATGGAGGATCTCAGGATCTACGTCAGGGGAACGGGGCTTCTCAACTTCGGTGGAGCCGTGTCGATCGGGTCGTCGGATCCGGCTGCCTCCAGAGAGGCGGTCGATCAACTGATGGCGCTGGCGCTGCAGGAGGGGTTCCCCTCCCAGCCGGTGGAGATCGCCGGAATCGAGAGCTATGCGATCTCTATACCTGGAAGTCCGCAGCCGATCGTCGTGGTGCCGGGCGACCGCGTTGTCATCTCATACGGCGAGGCGGCGGCCGAGGACGCATTGGATCCGGATGAGCCTTTGTCCACCTCCGAGGGTTTCGCGTCGGCCTTGGAGAAACTCGGTGACGGGATGGACGCGTACTTCTTCCTCGATATCGATGCGGTTCAGGGCCTGGTCGAGAACTTCCTTCCCCCGGTGGACCTCTACGTGAACGAGGTCAAGCCGTGGCTCGATCCGATCGCCCACGTCATCGCCGGGTCCAAGTTCAGCGATGATTCCTATCTCGTGCGGTTCGTGATCGGAGTGGAGTGAGCAAGAAGAACGACGACATCAGGGAGATGGAGGAACGCTGGCGCGCCTACTGGGCGGAAGCCGGCACCTACAAGTACGACCCCGACCGCGCCCGGGGCGAGACCTTCGTGGTCGACACGCCGCCTCCGACGGTTAGTGGCTCGCTGCACATCGGGCACGTTTTCTCGTTCACGCATACCGACCTCATGGCTCGCTACCAGCGCATGACCGGCAAGAACGTCTTCTATCCGATGGGCTGGGACGACAACGGACTCCCCACCGAGCGGCGCGTGCAGAACGTCTTCTCGGTCCGCTGCGATCCGTCGGTTCCTTACGACCCCGACCTCAAGCTCGAACCCGGGCGTGAGGGGGATGTCATCCCCGTGTCACGCACGAACTTCATCGAGCTTTGCGACGTGGTGGTCACCGAGGATGAAGCAAAGTTCAAGGACCTGTTCCAGCGGCTCGCGCTTTCGGTCGACTGGGACCAGCACTACGAGACGATCAATGAGCGATCGCGTTTCGTGAGCCAGTTGTCGTTCCTACGCCTGCTCGAAAAGGGCGAGGCGGAACTGCGCGAGGCGCCGACGATGTGGGACGTCGAGTTCCAAACCTCGGTTGCCCAGGCTGAGGTCGAGGACCGCGAGCGGGAAGGCACCTACCAGCACATCCGGTTCGGCGTAGAGGGCGGCGGCGACATCGTCGTGGCCACCACTCGTCCCGAGTTGCTGCCCGCCTGCGTCGCCGTTGTCGCACATCCCGATGACAAGCGCTACAAGGACATCATCGGCAAGAACGCGATCACGCCGTTGTTCAACGCCCCGGTCCCGATCGTCGCCGATGAGGGGGCCGACCCCGAGAAGGGGACCGGCATCCTGATGAATTGCACTTTCGGAGACGCCTCGGACATCGACTGGTGGCGAGCTCTGGGTGTGCCGGCGCGAGAGGTGATCGGTCGCGACGGCAAGATGGTCGCGGTTACGTGGGGTGAGGATGCGTTCAACACTGAGGACTCTGCGGCGGCGCAGAAGGCCTATGACGAACTCTCGGGCCTCTATGTCAATCAGGCCCGGAAGCGGATCGTCGAACTCCTCGAAGAGAGTGGCGCGATCGCGGGCGAGCCTGAGAAGACGATCCGGGCCGTGAAGTTCTACGAGAGAGGCGAGCGGCCCCTCGAGTTCGTCGTCACACGGCAGTGGTTCGTGAAGATCATGAACAAGAAGGACCGTCTTCTCGAACAGGGTCGGAAGATCAACTGGCGCCCGGAGATGTACCTCAAGCGGTACGTCGATTGGGTGGAGGGACTCAACCAGGACTGGTGCGTTTCGCGCCAGAGGTACTTCGGGGTCCCGATCCCGGTCTGGTACCGCGTCAGAACCGACGGTTCGATCGATCATTCCGACATCCTCAGACCGAGCCAGGAGAACCTGCCGGTCGACCCCTCGTCGGACGCCCCTCCGGGATTCACCCCGGAGCAGCGTGGGAAGCCGGGCGGTTTCGTCGGGGATCCGGATGTGTTCGATACGTGGGCGACCTCGTCCCTGACCCCCCTGATCCTGTCCGGTTGGCCCGACGACATGGAACGGCATCGGGCGTTGTATCCGAGCGACCTCCGCCCCCAGGCGCACGACATCATCCGGACGTGGGCGTTCTACACGATCACCAGATCGTGGCTCGAGGACGGCTCGATCCCGTGGAGCAACGTGGCCATCTCCGGTCACGGCCTCGATCCGAACCGCAAGAAGCTCTCGAAGTCGAAGGGCAACGCCCCGGTCGTGCCGACGGACATCCTCGATGAGTTCGGATCCGACGGCGCGCGCTACTGGTCCGGAGCTGCCCGACTCGGCGTCGACGCCACCTTCGACACCAACGTGATGCGCGAGGGCAAGCGCCTCGTCACCAAACTCCGTAACGCGGCGCGACTCGTCCAGATGTTCGAAGGCGAGGGGAGCGACCCAACGCATCCATTGGACCGCGCGTTGATCGCGCGGTTGGGCGACCTCATCACGCACGTCACGTCCCGATGGGAAGCGTGGGATCACGCCGGCGCGCTGGCGGCGACCGAGTCGTGGTTCTGGGGTGATCTGACCGACAACTTCCTGGAGATCTCAAAGGACCGAGCCTACGCGGGAGATGCCTCCGCGATCGGAACGTTGCGCACCGCGCTGTCGGTCGTGCTCCGATTGTTTGCCCCCTACCTTCCCTACGTCACCGAGGAGGTGTGGAACGCGAACCGCGACGAGGTCTCCTCGATCCACCGGGCCCCCTGGCCCACGGCCGGTGAGCTCCCCGATGCCGAAGACAACGGGTGCTTCGATTCGACGGTCGAGATCCTCACCCATATCCGCCGGGCGAAGTCGGAAGCGAAGGTCTCGCTCAAGACGCCGGTCGATCGCCTCAGCGTTCGCGGTCCCGCGGAGAAGATCGAGTTGTTGAAGCAGGGGATCACGGATATCGCCTCGACCGGCAACGTGAAGCAGCACGAGCTGATCGCCGACGATTCACTCGAAGCCTTCGTATGCGAGATCGTTCTCGGCGAGCCCGAGTCCAAACCGGCGACCTGATAGTGGGGTTCGCCGAAGCGCAAGCACATCTGGACGAGTTGGGCGTTGACGCCATGAAGGCGATGGCGCCGTCCACGCACCGGATCGAAGCGATCCTCGAACTCCTCAATCATCCCGAGCACTCGTTGCCGGCGCTGCACATCACCGGTACGAACGGCAAGACATCGACCGCGCGCATCGCCGCCGGTCTCTTGGGGGCGACCGGCCTCAAGGTCGGTACCTACACGTCGCCGCACCTCCAGTCGGTCACCGAGCGCATCAGCCTGGGTGGCGATCACCTGTCGGAGGCGGAGTTCGGGGCCGTGTACGACCATCTCCGCCCATACCTGGGCGTGGTCGAGGGCGAACTCGAGGAACGCCTCACTTATTTCGAGTTGCTCACCGCGATGTTCTTCCTATGGGCCGCGGATGCGGTCGATGTCGTGGTCGTTGAGGTCGGACTCGGTGGCCGGTGGGACGCGACCAACGTCGTGCGTTCCAGCGTCTCCGTGGTTACCAACATAGGCCTGGACCACACCGCCCTCCTCGGTGAGGATCGGCTGACGATCGCCAAGGAGAAGTCGGGAATCATCAAACCCGATTCCACCGCCGTCATCGGTGAACTCGATCCCGGGGTCCTTGCAGTCATCCGAGATGAGGCCGAGGGGGTTGGGGCGGCGATGTCGCTCATCGAGCGCGACTTCGGAGTCATCGAGAACAACATCGCGGTCGGCGGCCGCTTTCTCTCGCTGCGCAGCTCGGTTCGCGAGTACGAGGAGCTCTACCTTCCGCTGCATGGGAGCCATCAGGGGACGAACGCGGCGGTGGCTCTCGAAGCCGTGACCCGAATGTTCCCCGAGACGATGCTCGATGACGATGTGGTGGGGGAGGGCCTCGCAACGGTCAAGGTTGCCGGGAGGTTGGAATCGATCCGGCCGAACGACGAGCACGCTCCAACCGTTGTGCTCGATGTCGCGCACAACCCCGACGGGATGTCGGCTCTGGTTTCGAGTTTGCTCGGTGAGTTCGCCTTCGAGGGCGTGATCTTCGTCGTTGGGATCCTGGCCGACAAGGATCACGTCGGCATGCTGGCCGAACTGGCACGAGCCGAGGGTCGTGTCGTGGCGACATCGGCACGGACCGTGCGCTCGATCGAACCCAAGGAGATCCGCGATGCGGCCGAGGCCCTCGGCCTCTCGTGCGAGATCAAGGACGACGTCGACACGGCCCTCGATCACGCCCTCCGCTCGGCCGCTCCCGGCGAGATCGTGTGCGTAACCGGCTCCCATTACGTCGTGGGCGAGGCCCGCACCGCCCTCCTGCCCTGACCTCAGAACAGACCCATTTCCCGTTTTGAACGTGTCACGGGACCGGCAAGCAAGCTCACAACTGAACAGAACGGGTAGGGGGTCCGCGCGGACAACCTGCTACCTTGTCCCTCGCATCTCAACAAGACAACCCAGGATCTCTTCAGGAGGACCGCGTGCCCGATATCCAGCAGACGTTCGTGATGGTGAAGCCCGACGGCGTGCGGCGCCGGTTGGTCGGCGAAGTGGTATCTCGGATCGAGGCCAAAGGCTACGACATCAAGGAGATGAAGCTCTTCACGATAGAAGAGTCCCTGGCCAAGAAGCACTACGGAGAGCACACCGACAAGCCCTTCTTCGGCGAGCTCGTGGAGTTCATCACCTCCGGCCCGGTCGTGGCGATGGTGGTCGAGGGCGCCGATGCGGTTGCAGGGATGCGCTCGATCATGGGCGCCACGAACCCGATCGAGGCGACGCCGGGCTCGATCCGAGGAGACCTGGCCACGGTTATCGGCGAGAACATCGTTCATGGGTCCGATTCGCTCGAATCCGCCGAGCGTGAGGTGAATCTCTTCTTCGGTTAGTGGCCCGAGTCAAAGGTCCACTAGGCCTATTTGCACTTTTCGGCTACCCTCAGAAGCCTCACACAAGCGAACAAGCGGTTCCCCACAGGCGTCAGGAGCACTCATGGACAACATGTTCCAGTTCATCGGCCGGGATATGGCGGTCGACCTCGGTACTGCCAACACCCTCGTATACGTCCGCGGACGCGGGATCGTGCTCAACGAGCCCTCGGTGGTGGCGATCAACACCAAGACCGGAGCCATCCTGGCCGTCGGGCAAGAGGCCAAGCGCATGATCGGGCGCACCCCGGCTCACATCGTTGCGATCCGCCCCCTGAAGGACGGGGTCATCGCCGACTTCGACGTCACCGAGAAGATGCTCCGCTACTTCATCCAGAAGGTGCACAAGCGGACGTTCCTCGCGAAGCCGCGCGTCGTCGTTTGCGTTCCGTCCGGTATCACCGGAGTCGAGCAGCGAGCGGTCGAGGAAGCCACGATCTCCGCAGGAGCGCGTAGCGCGTTCATCATCGAGGAGCCGATGGCCGCCGCGATCGGTGCCGGCCTCCCGGTTCACGAACCGACCGGGAACATGATCGTCGACATCGGTGGTGGAACGACCGAGGTTGCGGTCGTTTCCCTCGGCGGCATCGTGTCGAGTCAGTCGATCCGCATCGGTGGAGACGAACTCGACGAAGCGATCATCACGTACGTGAAGAAGGAGTACTCGCTGATGCTCGGTGAGCGCACCGCTGAGGAGATCAAGATGGCGATCGCCTCTGCGTTCCCCGTCCCCGACGAGGCTCAGGCCGAGATCCGGGGCCGGGACCTCGTTACCGGTCTCCCCAAGACGATCCTCGTTTCGGCCGAAGAGATCCGCAAGGCGATCGAAGAGCCGGTCAACGCGATCGTGGATGCGGTCAAGAACACACTCGACAAGACCCCGCCGGAGCTGGCCGCCGACATCATGGACAAGGGCATCGTCCTCGCCGGTGGTGGTTCGATGCTGAAGGGCCTCGACGAACGCCTCAAGCACGAGACCGGCATGCCGATCCACATCGCCGACGACCCGCTGTTCGCCGTCGCGGTGGGCTCCGGGAAGTGCCTCGAGGAGTTCGAATCGCTCAAGCGAGTGCTCATCTCCTCGACCCGCCGCTAGCACCACGGCCCCTATCCGGAGGCCCGGGAGGGCCCTGAACCGCCCAAATCGGCGATTGGGGCTACCATGAGAACCGCAGGGCGGCCTTGTGCCGGACGGCTCACGCCTTCTGGCCCCGGCCCGCAGGAGACCCCGCCCAGTCGGCATCCGGGCGCATGCCCTCTGCGGACCTCCGTCTCACGTCGGCGGGACCGCCCCCAGGTCTAGATAGTGAAGAGGTTTTCCATTGAGGATCCAGCGCCGGTTCGGGCGAGGAAGGCTGTTGCTCCTCGTCCTGTTGGCTTTATGCGTGGCGATAATCACCCTCGACTTCCGGAGTGAGGACGACGGGATCATCGAGGGCGCCAAAGACGTCACCGCGGCCATCGTCGAACCCGTCCAGCGCGGCTTCACCGCCGTCTTCCGACCGATCGGCAACATCTTCTCGTCGATCGGAGAACTCGCAAGCCTGAGAAGCGAGAACGAGAAGCTCCGCGCCGAAGTCGAGACCCTGAGAGAACAGATAAGCCAAGCCGAACAGGTCATCGCCGAGAACGTCGATCTGCGAGCGGTAAACGACTTGAATGAGCCATGGGCCGCGATGGATCGAGTAACGGCGGAGGTCACCTCGAAGATCCCCGGGAACTTCTCGTGGGAGTACACGATCGACAAGGGCTCGGCCGACGGCATCCAAGAGGACATGACGGTGATCAATCCCGATGGACTGGTCGGAAAGATCCTTGATGTCCGGACCACCTCGGCGACGGTCCAGTTGTTGATCGATCCCGACGCCGGAGCTGGGGCCAGGCTCGACGAGAAAGGTTGGTCGGGCACCATCTCCGGCCGCGGTGCCGGCCAACTCCTGGCGCTCCGATTCATCGATGGCGATGTCCCGGTCGAGCCCGGGGATGAAGTCCAGACCTCGTACATCGGCGGAACCATCTACCC
>WHTI01000083.1 GCA_009377815.1 Actinomycetota bacterium | reverse complement strand
GACCACCGGCCGGACCGTCGCGCACTTCCTGTCGGGCAACCAGACCCGGAGGATCGGGGCCCTCGTGCAGCAGACCCCGCGCCCCTGGGTCGAGGTTCATCCGTCGCTCGGTTTTGCGAACGGCGACCCGGTGAAGGTCGTGACTCGCCGCGGCGAGGCGACCTATCCCGCACTCGTGGTCGAGACGATCCGTGCCGACACCGCGTTCGTTCCCTATCACTGGGCGTCGCCGGTGTCCGCGAACCTCCTCACCGTGGACGATCTCGATCCCACCTCCAAGATCCCCGAGTTCAAGGTGTGCGCCTGCAGGGTGGAGCGCGGCACCGAGATCACGCCGACCCCGCCTCCGCCGGTCGAGCCGGGACAGAAGCCATATGCCGACGAACTCGGACCGATTGATGACGACCGACCACCCACCGCACCCCAGGGAAGGGGGACCTCGGAAGGATGATGGAGAAGACGTTGTTCCTCGACCCGGGTCGCTGCATCGGCTGCCAGGCGTGTGTCGCTGCGTGCCGGGAGTGCGATTCCCACCGCGGACGCACGATGATCCATCTTGACTACGTGGACGAGGGGCACTCGGGCGCGGCCATGCCGACCGTGTGCATGCATTGCGAGGATCCGGTCGCTCCCTGCGCTCAGGTCTGCCCTGCAGATGCGATCCCTGTTGGACCCGATGGGATCGTGCACACCGCCGCGAAGGAGCGCTGTATCGGTTGTGAGAACTGCGTGCACGCGTGTCCGTTCGGCGTTCCGAAGCTGGACCTAGCAGAGATGCTCCAATACAAATGCGACATGTGCTACGACCGCACGTCCCGAGGCCAGCAGACGATGTGCGCGACGGTATGCCCAACGGGTGCCATCTTCTACGGCTCGTACGAGGAGCTGCTGGCCGACCGTCCCCACGCGCAGGCCACCGACATCTTCGGATTCGGGGACGACACAGTTCAAACCGGTTGTGCCGTCATCGTCCCGGCCGGTCGCGCCGAAGGTCCGGTTCCCGGGGGTTATGAGTGAACGAGGAAACTCACGCACGTCGCAAACTCCTCGATCGCATCCGAGAGGATCGCTTGGTTACGCGGCGGGACTACCTCAGGATGTTGGTGACCGTCTCCGGCGGGCTACTGGCCGGAACCGCCGCGGTTGCATCCGGCATCTTCCGCCGGCACGGAGACGGACCGGCGCCAGCCAAGAAGGTTGCCGATGCCGTCGCTCCGGGGGAGTCGTTCACCTTCTCCTATCCCGGTGAAGACGACCCGGCCATCGGGGTTCGTCTGGCAGATGGATCGCTGGTGGCCTACTCGTCGGTCTGTACACACCTCGCTTGTGCTGTGTTGTGGATCAAGGACAGTGGGAACCTCGAGTGCCCCTGTCATGACGGCGTGTTCGACGTCGGTAGCGGCGAAGTCCTCGCCGGACCACCACCGCGGCCCCTTCCGAGGATCAGGCTCGACGAACGATCCGACGGGATCTACGCGACCGGGGTGACGCTGTGACGCATCGGTCGCCGATCGATCCTCGTGAGGTGTCGCGCGATCACCCGGACATCGCGGCATCCCTCAATGCACGCATCGGGATCGTGGCGGTGATCATCGTCTGCCAGCTGTGGGCCCTGACCGCGGCGCTGGACGCATGGCTCGGCGGTGACGTTGGAGCGGTGTGGTGGCTCCTTGTTTTTCAGGCAGCAGCGTTCGTTTCGGCGCTTCTCCTTTGGATCGCGTCGCCGAGGTCATAGGCGTGCCCACCGATCCTCAACATCCCATCGGGGGTGAGATGTCGGATGTTCTCAAAGGGCTGCTCCGGCGGTTCCGGCTTCCGGCTCTGACCGAGCGTTACGGCACCCGTCTTGCTCTTGGTTTTTTCGCCTTCACCAACGGGCTCGTGTCCATCGGGATCATGTCCGCCGCCGCTGCGATCACAGGTCAGCCGCTGATCTTCCCGTCCCTGGGCCCGACCGCGTTCCTCCTGTTCTACACACCGCGCGCTCCTGCGGCCTCACCGCGCAATGCGATCTACGGACACCTCATCGGGGCGTCGGCCGGTTATCTCTCGCTGGTCATCTTCGGACTCACCGATCACGGGGCCGCCTTCGCCGAAGGCGTTACGTGGCCACGGGTGGGAGCGGCTGCGTTGTCGTTAGCGTTGACCTCGGGATTCATGGCCTGGCTGCTCGCCCCTCACCCGCCGGCGGGAGCCACCACCTTGATCGTGAGTCTGGGGATCATGACGAAGCCGAGTCAGCTCGCTTTTCTGATGCTTGCCGTAGTCCTCTTGGTGCTCCAGGGTCTCGTGATCAACCGGTCGGCGGGCATCGCTTACCCCTTGTGGCGCAGTAACGAGTAGGTCACTGCGTACTCAGTCAACTAAGGGGTGATCTTCGACAGGGTTCCGTCGGCCTCGTTGGTCGTCCAGACGACCCCATCGAGATAGGCCATCTCACGTGGTCCGCCGCCCACCGTGTACAGCGCCACGACCGACATGGTCTCGGGATCGACAACCATGACCGTCGAGTCGTTTTGATCCGCCACCCAGATCAGGTCGTTGAAGACTTGAACCTCGACCGGCCCACTGCCGGTTTCCAAACTCTCGGTTACCGCCAGGGTCTCGGGATCGACCGCGTCGAGCGTGCCTCCGACCAACGCGGCGACCCACACCTTGCCAAGTCCCGCGGATATTCCGTCGGGTCCGAAGCCGACCTCGGCCGTGTCGAGCACCTCGTTCGTTGCCGTGTCGACCTTCGTGAGGGTCGAGTCGTTGAAACCGGTCACCCAGACGATGCCGTCGGCTACGAACAAACGGCGAGGCTCACTCCCGACCTCAACCTCCGCGACCACTTCGTTGGAGGCCGCATCGATCTTGGCGATCATGTCCTCGCCTTCGATGGTCACCCAGACGAACCCATCGGCGATCCCGAGGCCCTCGGGTTGGGTGCCGATATCGATGTCGGCGATGACTTTCTCGGTTGCGGGGTCGATGCGTGAGACCGTCCCCTCGAGGTGGTTGGCGACCCACACCGAGCCTTTACCGAATGCGACGTTGAGGGCTCCTTCTCCCGTGGGGATGACCGCCGTGACCTCTCCGGTCGCAGGATCGACCCGGGACACCCCGTTCTCCTGCCATGTGGCAACCCAAAGGGAGCCTCCGCCGGCAGCGATACCCACCGGATCGCCGGGGACCTCGGCTCCGACCTCGGCAGCCTGAGGCGCGTCGACGGTCGCTTCCGGAGTGGCTTCCGTCCCCTCGTTCCCTCCGTCCGAGCCTCCGCAAGCGGTGCCCAATAGGAGCAAGACAGCAACCAGCGCGGTGCGCCGCATGGACTCTCCCGTCTCTACTATCGAGGTAGTAGACCATGGGCGACCCAAGGAGACGTCTCCTCTGAAAACCGTCGCGCCCGTCTCGTAGTCTGATCCGCAGAGTCCAGATATTTGTTGATTCGAGAGCATCCCTGCTCTCGATAGGCAGGGGCTAATGACATAGATGTGATTTGCTCGGTAGAATTCACTGAAAAGAGAGGATCTGGGTTGGGGACCAACACGACGGCCTTTGGTGTCAGTAAGCGAGAGAGCCATGACGCTTCCGCCTTCTATGGGCGTCGACTAATGACCGTCGTTGAGGATCCAGCAGATGTCGTTCGTACGAGTAAGAGAGTCAACCGAATTTTTGAGCATTCCGCCGCTTATATGCCGGAGATTGAAGACAACAGTGTGGCGTTAATGGTGACCTCTCCTCCGTACCATGTTGGGAAAGAGTACGACTCAGATTCCTCTTTCGAGGAATACCTCACTCTTCTGGAATGCGTCTTTGAGGAGACCTATCGCAAACTTGAACCCGGAGGGCGTGCGGTCGTTAATGTCGCGAACCTCGGACGAAAGCCTTACGTCCCCCTGTCGCACATGGTTACGGAGCGAATGCTGAAGATCGGATACCTGATGCGTGGTGAGATCATCTGGCAAAAAGCCAAAGGAGCGAATGGAAGCTGTGCTTGGGGCAGTTGGCGATCGCCTAAGAACCCGGTCGTCAGAGACATTCACGAGTATCTCCTTTGTTTTTCGAAGGGAAGATTCGACCGTGTGCGGACTGGCCGCCCGACAATTGACCGGGATGACTTCATGGCGGCCACGCTATCGGTCTGGAACATGGCGCCCGAGTCCGCCAATCGGGTTAACCATCCTGCCCCCTTCCCTGTTGAACTCCCGCGACGGTTCATTCAGATGTACACATATGAGGACGATCTTGTGCTTGACCCATTCATCGGCAGTGGGACCACTGGTGTGGCAGCTCGCGAGACGGGGCGCAATTGGATTGGATATGAGATTGACAAGAAGTATGCGCGGGAGGCGACGAAACGCATCAGTGAAGCCCTAGGACCTAACAGCTCTCCCGAGGGGTAGACGTGGTCGAAAGGTCAGCTTTCCAGGCTCGGTCGTCGGATGAAGGCCGCGCCGCGCAGGAACTCGCAGCTCGAGTCATCAAGGGGTGTGGATTCACGATTGTCGACCGAAACCAGGTTCGGGCCGATCTCGGTGTGACAATCAACTTCGTTACAAGGAACAAGTCGGACGAGGAGTGGTTTTTTGACGTGTCAGGCGCATTTCAAAGTGAGCGAGCCGGTCTCCTCAGAACGGACACTGTTTGGAAAACCTTGGGAAGATGTAGCGTCCTGACGGCTAACGATGTCACCCCGATTGTCCTTCTAACGACCAACTTGCCCCAACCAGGGAGTCGCGGAGATCGTGCTCTCAGATCGACGAAGCTGTCCACCTTCTTTGACGCTATCGCAGTGACGGATCCCAAGGGCCGAGCTCGGATGAAGTCCTATTCCGCGGGTTGGTTGCAACGTCCACCCTTGCCCGGCTTCTGGAGCATTGAGTCAATTTTCGGGGAGCAGGCGGTAACGGATGACACCTTCAATGCGAGCAGCGTGATCCCCTTGGACCGAATTGGTGATCCACTTTCGGACCTACTTGTTGGAGCCCAAACAAGGCTCCAACACCGTGTGAAAGTGGTGATTCCAAGCAAGGACCGCCACAACAAAGCGATCTCCACATCTGTCTTGGCCGGGGTCTCTCATCAGATCGAGCAGCTCTTGATGGATTTTGCCGGAGGCTTGACCAGTCAGTCTGCGACGGGGTCCTGGGTCGATCCTGTCGGTGCCATCGCTAACGAGCGGATAACTGTTCTTGAGGCGTATTCGGATCGCGTGCCTGACGGCGAACTGATTGAGGCTTTGCGCCACCTCATTATTGGCACTCTCAATCAAGACGCTATGGCGGTTGTAATCGATGCGCGCATGTACCACTTCCTCCGCTAGTGCCGGCAATCCGCACTGATATCACCGAGATTTCAACGGCGCTCGGGATGCTTGGATACCGCTCGGTCGGCGAGGCACTCAAGGAAAGGCCCCCCTCCATACTTGGCGTCAGTGATGATTTGTGGGATCGACTCGCGGGCGCGTTTGCCGGAGGTCTCTACGTTGCTGATTTCGAGTCCGCTTTGGAGAACGGAAGAGCCTTCCTGAACGCGCCGTTTGGTCTCCGGGGACGACTTCCAATCAAGGTGGAATGGAAGGGTCCCCACAAGACCCCCGGGTACGAACTCATCCCTGTCGATCTGCGGATTGATCACGTGTTCCTAATCAGCTGCAAGTACTTGTCGAATGTTCTGTTCAATGCCTCTCCCGCTCATCTCTTTCGCCGCCTCCTTGCTGTTCGCCACGGGGATGTAAGAGAGGACTGGTATGCGGTGTCGGCACCGACAGAGTACGAGGCGCTCTACGAAGGGATCTGCGCGCATCTCCCATCGCTCCAGTTGCCGCGGTCGTTACACGATTTGACCCGTGAAGATCGAGTCGCGGTAAAGGGCGCACTCTCCGGATCGTGGCCGGAGGAGATCAAGCCGTTGTACTCAGCGATGTGCGGTTCGGTCTCCAGGTCGTCGGCTGCAATTTGGAACTCGAACCTTGCCACAAGCGCCGATCGAGAGTTGATGCTTTGGAGACTGCTGCGAATTGCCAGTGCTCCCTACTTCGTTCTAGGTGCCTCTGGGCACGCCACCTTAAGACTCCGAATCTCTACACCCTGGGACTGGCGGCAGAAATACTCAATGCTCGACTTCTCGGTTGCAGCAGATCACGAGGCAGGGCAACCGGTCGTTTCATGGAGGGCAACAGTACTGGACAGGGAAGAAGGAACCGAGTCTGTCGTCAGCGGACATGTCGAGATTCGGTGGAGTCACGGAAGATTTCGGGGAAACCCTGAGGCAAAGATCTACCTCGATACACCTCATCGAGATGTCCCCGGATATGAGCCTCTGGAACCAGCAGGGGATTCCACGGGCCAGCGGACGCTCGATTATTTCTCCGGCTCGGGCGCTCTGGACACCTCTGGTATCGGGATGGAGCCAGCTCGCGTTCTTGGTCTAGATGGCTTGCCTGGGCCCTCTCAGGGGACTCAAGAGGAGACTTAGACTGTGGCCCCAAGGCCCTGTACGCGCGGTGTCCCCTGTATAAGGCTGTCCTCGACCTGCGCCGCGTCCGGCGCACGATGACAGGGAGGCCGACGATGGCGGATGACCACTACCAGGTTGAGGTCAACCGAGGGGATCTCAGCACTGGATCCTTGACCCGTGACCTGAACAAGAAGCACGCGCAGGGTTGGAAGCTCGCTCACATCTTCGAGCAGGCGGGCAACACCGTGATGGTCTTCGAGAAGGTCAAGTAAGACAGAACGCGAAGAGGGCCCGGCAACTGCCGGGCCCTCTCGATTCGTCCGCCGTGCTTACCGAACGATGTTGTAGGAGTAGCCGAACGGAGTCGTTGCGATCGGCGTCGTGCCCGAAACCACGATGACGGTCTTCTCGTCACCGACACTGCCCTTCTGCTCGAGGGCAAGACCCTCGGCGACCTTGGCGAACGCCTTGCGGGTCAGCACCTGACGCTTGACGTTGTTGCCCGAGACCCGGAGAACGATGATCAGCGGCTGGTTCTTGGCGAGTGGCTGGATCCGGAGCCACTTGATGAGGCCGTCTCCACCGAACGTCCAAGCCTTCGCGCGCTTAGCCGTCTCGAAGTTGGTCGTCTTCTTCCAGATCTTCGTGTCACCGTCCACCAGAGCAACGTCGTCGACCACGTAGCCGGGCTCGGTGACGGCCTGATCGGTGTCGTACTCGTAACGGATCACGACCTTCTGACCGGCGTACGGGGTGAGGTCCAGGGCGCACTCCTGCCATCCGTCGGAGTCACCTGTGATGCCACCCGACTCGGTTACGGCCCGGTTGTTGCCGTTGGGGTCGGTCGCCACCCCTCCGCAAGCGGAGGTGTTCTGGAACTCCCACGTGTTCCCCTGGTCGGTCGAGATACGAACGTAGGCGTAGTCCCAGTCGGCCTCGATCTGGTGCCAGTACTTGAACTGGAGGCTCGGAGCCGTGGTGGCGGAGAGGTTGGCACTGCGCTCCAGGAACGTGATCATCTCGTCGGCCCGGTTGCTCCACGCGAAGTATCCGCCGGCGGGCTCGGGCTGGCCCTCGGTCGCCGGGATGATCGCTACGGGATCTTCGGCGGTCGCGTCCATGGTCCCGTCGCCCGTCACCTCGTAGTAGTCGGCGCCGTAGGGGAACACGGTCGAGTCCTCGGGTGAGGAGTCCTCGGTGCCCGTCTGTGCAACCGAGACGTCGCGGTTGGCGTAGCCGTACTGGCCCGCGTTGGCCTCGGGCATGTCGAGGTAGTTGGCTACGATGTAGTCCTTGTAGACCTTCCCGAAGTTGCCCTTGCGGTAGTACTTGTGGACCTTCTTCTTGAGGCCCTTCTTACGCGTGTTGATGACCTTGGTGACGCCTTTGGCGCCATCGGCCTTGGTCCTGGTCAGGAGCTTCGCGAGGCCATACGCCTCCAACTTCTCGGTGCTTTCGTCCTCGGGTGCTCCGTAGTGGTTGAAGAGGTAATCGAAGAACAGGAACGCCTGACCGTAGTCGTCGACCACGCCGGTCCAGTCCATGAGGTGCTGGTCGGGTTCATCTTCGTACGCGCTGATGTGTCCGTCGACGATGTCGCCGAAGCCGTTGACCACGGCGGCGATGTCGGCCATGCCCTCGTTGACCCAGGTCTCCTCGTTGTAGTCGTTCGAGAACTGGATCATGTGGAAGAACTCGTGCGCCAGCACGCCAGCGTAGGTGTCGTTACCCGGGTTGAGGAACATCGAGTTCATGAAGAACATCTCACCCTCGTTGGAGAACGGCGACTCGTGCTCGCCGGTTCCGTTCGGGTACTCGTGCTCGGAGGAGAAGTACCCGGCAACGTAACCAAGGGCCCCATTCACTACCGGTGCATCGATCGGGAAGTTCAGGATGTGCACCCGGGGGTCGCAGTCGGCGTCACGCCAGTCGGCCGGTAGCCCGGGGGCCAGGTTGACCGCGTCGTACTTGGGGTTTGGCTCCCTGCCGAAGTAAGCGCGGTCCGTGTCGTAGATGGCGTCCCAATCCTCGGCCGCGGCCTCGGCCTCAGCCTGAGAGACGAAGCCCTGGGGGAGCTCAACCGGGATCGGGATGTAGAACTCGTCCTGGACCCAGACGTAGCCGTGCTCGGACTTGGCCGCGAGGGTGAAGTCCTCCTCGAGGTTCCCGAGCTGCTGCTGGGAGACCCAGAAGCTCCTCTGGTCGCCGACCTCATAGGTCGTCTCGGGCTCGCAGCCCTCTTTCCCATAGGTAGCATCCGAGGCCGCGGGGCGGGAGGTGCCCTCTTGCTTCGCTACGAATCGCTCGGCCTGCTCCACGGCCGGGTAGCTCAGGTGACCAAGCAGGTAGTCGTTGTAATCGAGAACGCCGCCACTGGGCTCGACCGGGGCCGGTGATGCCGAGGCCGCAGTCGTGAGCACCAGAGAGGTGCAGGCAACGCTCAACAGCAGAGAAAGCAAGCGCTTCATCAGGTGTCCCTTTCGTTGCAGATGTAACGGACTAGAGGGAGAGATTCGACGCGAGGGTCGTTCCCCCTGCGGAGTCCGGGCCCAGGGGCCCGCTCCTGAGTCGGATTCCCGACCTCGATCGAGTTCCAAGTAAACGAGGATCTGCGGTGGAATATGAGGACGGTAGGGAATCATCTGTTTGGGGAAACCTTTCTTTCGTCCGAAACGTCTCTTATAGGGAGGCGGCCAGCGGGTTGGGAGCGAAAGGGCTCATGCGAGAGGCACCGAACGACAGGGAAGCGGCGGATCAGGCGACCAAATGGGTCCTGGCTCTGTCGATCGCGCTCGTCGCGCTCTTCGGGGTCGTGGTGCTCGTAGCCGTCTTCGTGGCCGCATTCGAGCCTCCGAGCTGGCTTGCCATCATGCTCGGCCTCGGCCTCCCGCTTGCGGCGACAGCGTTCGCCTGGCTGCTCGCTTCCGCCCTGATCGGTTCGCGATCGGTCAAGGAACACACCCCGCCGTCAGGGGTGACCAGGATCGGACGTCGTTCCTAGGCTTCCTCGGCTCGAGGCAACACGATTTCCTGGAAGATCAGCTTGAGCGATGCCGCGGTCGGGATGGCCATCAACGCCCCGACGAATCCCAGGAGGCTTCCACCGATCAACGCCGACAGAAGAACGGCCGCCGGGGAGATGTCGACCGCGCGGGTCATGATCCTGGGCGCGATCACGTAGTTCTCGATCTGTTGGTAGATGATGAAGTAGATCAAGGTTGCGATGCCCAACCCGGTTGAGGTGAAGAACGCAACGATGACCGCCGGGATCGCGCCCAGGGTTGCGCCCACCATCGGGATGAGTGCCGAGATCGCAACCCACAATGCGAGAGCGACGGGGAACGGGACGCCGGCGATCGCGAGGAACACGAACGCCAGGATCCCCGCGAGCAGCGCGACCGAGAGCTGCCCGGCGATGTATCCACCGATCTTCTCGAGGATGGGATCGAGCAGGTCTTTGACCTTCTCCCGCCGGCTCTTGGGGACGAGCTTCAGCGATCCCTCCCGGATGTGAGACAGGCTCGACAGGAAGTAGATCGTCAGGATCATCACGGTCAGCCCGTTGAACAGAGCCGAGAGGACCGATCCGGCGATCCCGACCACGTTGCCGAGTGAGCCCCCGATGATCTTCGGGATGTCGGAGACGGCCGACTGGAGCTTGGCGGGGATGTCGTTCGAGTTGATCCACTCCCTGATGCGCGGGTTGTTCTCTGCGAGATCGCGGACGTAGTTCGGCAGGTTGGAGGCGAATTCGGCGATCTGTTCAACGAGAGGCGGGATCACCGCGGCGATGAACCCAACGATGAACGCAAGCGCTCCGAGGAAGATCACCGAGATGGCGATCCCTCGCCGCATCCCCATCTTCTCCAGTCGACGGACGGCGGGATCGAGACCCACGGCGAGGAACGCGGCGACGAAAACGAGCAGGAGGATGTGCCGGACTGTGTATATGCCGGCCAATAGGAGCAGGGTCGCGGCGACGATCAGGACGATGCGTACGACCGTCGCGTTGGAGGGCTTCTCCTGGGCCGTGGTTGCCATAACGGAAGGCAATCACCCGGGCCCCGCTGGGGGCCGGATTTCCCCACCCAGTGCCCGCTCGGTAAGGTGAACGGAACCAGCTGAGGAGGAACCATGTCCGATTCGAAGTCTCTGCTCGCCCGCCACCGCAAGGTGATGCCGGATTGGGTCGCCCTCTTCTACGAGGAGCCGATAGCGCTCGACCACGGCAAGGGACTGAAGGTCTGGGATGTCGACGGGAACGAGTACCTCGACTTCTTCGCCGGGATCCTCACCACCGCTTCGGGCCATGCGGTTCCTGAGGTTGTCGAGGCGGTCAAGGCCCAGGCCGACAAGATGCTGCACTCATCGACCGCCTACCTGATCGAGCCGGCGATCGAACTCGCCGAGAAGCTCGCCGAACTCTCGACGATCCCCAACGCCAAGGTCTTCTTCTGCAACTCGGGAACCGAGGCGAACGAGACGGCGATGCTGATCTCCTCCATCTACCGGCGCTCGAGCCAGATCCTCGCCCTGAGGAACAGCTACCACGGGCGTTCGTTCGCGACCGTTGCGATCACTGGGAACCGGGGGTGGTCACCTTCCGCCAACAGCCCCCTCAACGTCAGCTACGTGCAGTCCGGCTACAAGTACCGCAGCCCCTTCGGGCATCTCTCGGACGAGGAGTTCATCGCTGCTTGCGCGGATGACCTCCGCAACGTCATCGAGACCACCACCTCGGGCGACGTCGCCTGCATGATCGCCGAACCGATCCAGGGCGTCGGAGGATTCGCGACCCCACCCGATGGCTTCTTCACTCCGATGAAGGAGATCCTCGACGAGTACGGCATCCTGTTCGTTTCGGACGAGGTCCAGACCGCGTGGGGCCGCACCGGTGATCACTATTGGGGTTTCCAGGCCCACGACATCACGCCGGACATCATCACGTTCGCCAAGGGGCTTGGGAACGGGCTGACCATGGCTGGAGTGATAGCGCGCGGCGAGATCATGGATTCGATCCAGGCGAACTCGATCTCGACCTTCGGAGGGAACCCTCTGTCTACGGCCGGCGCGCTCGCGAATCTGAACTACATGCTCGATCACGATCTGCAGACCAATGCCAAGAAGATCGGTGAGCACCTCTTCGGACGTCTGCGTGAGTTCCAGGCCGGCAGCGAGATCGTGGGCGACGTTCGTGGCAAGGGCCTGATGATCGGTCTCGAGCTCATCGAGCCGGGAGGGACCAAGCCGGCTACCGCCCTGGCGGGGAAGGTGATGGAAGAAGCCAAGAAGCGGGGCCTCCTGATCGGCAAGGGCGGTCTCTACGGCAACACCCTGCG
>WHTI01000332.1 GCA_009377815.1 Actinomycetota bacterium | reverse complement strand
TGGTGCCGTGAGGTCGGCCGCGAGTTGGACCCCGAGTCCAGCGAAGAGCAGCCACGACATCCGGAATCGGGTGTTGGCGAGGGACTCGAACGATCCGCCGCGGAGCCGGGAGTAGACGGCGATGAGCACGATCAACACTCCCAGCGTCAGCATCCGTCGGCCCCCCGGTCGGCTCTCACCGTTCGAGGATAGAGGCGCCGGTCCCAGGTGGGCCGGGTTCTCTCAGGCGAGTTCGGCGGCCAGGGCGTCGGCGAGTCGGGGATGCCGGAAGCTGAAGCCCGCCTCGAGTAGGCGATCGGGCACGACCCGCTGACTCACCAGGACCATGCCCTCGGCCATGCCGGAGCCGAGGACGAGCTTCAACGCGAAGGCGGGGACCGGGAGGATCGCGGGGCGATGCAAAGCCGAGGCCAGAACCTTCGTGAACTCCGCGTTGGTGACCGGCTCCGGCGCGGTGAGGTTGACGGGCCCGGACACCTCGGAGTCGAGGACGAACAGGATCGCGGCGATCTCGTCGGCAAGCGAGATCCAGCTCAGGTACTGACGACCCGACGCGAGCCGGCCACCGACGAACAGGCGGAACGGGATCATCATGCGCGGGAGGATCCCGCCCTTCTTCGTGAGCACCGGAGAAGACCTGATCGTCACGACGCGTATGCCGGCGCTCTCGGCCGCGGCCGTGCTCGTTTCCCACTGATCGACGACATGGGCGAGGAAGTCGTCACCCCTGGCGCTGTCTTCGGTCAGGATCTCGTCCCCGCAATCTCCGTAGAAGCCGATCGCCGATCCGGACACCAGCACCTTCGGCTTGTCCTGGAGACCGGCGATGGTCTCTGCGATCAGGGTCGTGCCGCGCACCCGGCTGTCGAGCACGCGCGCCTTATGCGCGGAGGTCCAGCGATGATCGCCGATCCCTTCGCCGGCGAGGTGGACCACCGCATCGATGCCGTTGAGCGCGGCCGCGTCGATGGTTCCCTCCTGTGGGTTCCACGCGATCTCACCCGGCTCCGGCTCCGTGCGCACTAGCGGCACGACGGTGTCCCCCCGAGCCTTCAGCGCATCGGCCAGCGTGCTGCCTATCAATCCGTGCGAGCCGGTGATCGCGATCTTCATTTGGCCTCCAGGTGACCTCGGGCTACCAGCGTGCACCATCCGTCGCCCTAGCGGTTGCGGAGGCAGGCCAGTTAGGCTGGCTCGTCTATGGATCAGGTCATGCTTATCGCGAATCCGATGGCGGGCTCGGTGTCTCCGAGGCACAAGGAGGTCATCGTCAATGCGCTGAGGGCGGACTTCAAGCTCGAGATCGCCGATACCGAGGGCCGCAACCATGCGAGCGAACTGGCGCGCGATGCGGTCGACCGTGGATTCGATGCGGTCCTCGCCTTCGGAGGCGACGGAACCATCAACGAGGTCGCCCAGGGAGTGATCGGGAGCACGGCGGCGCTGGGGGTGCTGCCCGGTGGGACCACGAACGTCCTGGCCCGATCCCTCGGGATGCCGACCGATCCGGTCGATGCGACCTCCTACCTCGCGCACCGCCTCCGCGCGGGACAGACCCAGCGGATCAACGTAGGGAAAGTCAATAACCGCTTCTTCCTGTTCTCGACCGGGATGGGGCTCGATGCCGAGGTCGTGCGGCGCGTCGAGGAGGACCTCCACAGTAAGGGACGCAACCGGGAGTGGGTCTTCATCAAGAAACTGGCGCGGGCGGTGCTACTCGACTACGCGCGGCGCAAGCCGCAGATGACGTTCACGCCCACCGCCGGCGAGGCCATCCGGACCGTGACGACGGTCTGCT
>WHTI01000077.1 GCA_009377815.1 Actinomycetota bacterium | reverse complement strand
CCACCGTCCTCGTCGCCAATGGACTGATCGCATCCGGTTACCGCGTCTACCGGTGGAAGGCGAAGGGCGGGCCGCTCGAGGATGCGATCGGAGGAGGGATCCTCGCGGCGCTTCTGGTTCTCCTCAGTCTCGGAGTAAGTGTCTCGTGGGTCCGGTGGATCGCCTTCGGCTACGGGATCTTCTTCGCCGCGATCGTCACGCCAATCTGGACCCTCGCGGTGTTGATCCCCGGTCGTCCCGGGCGCATCGACTACGCGTACGCCGCGGCGTACGAGGCGTCACTCGTTGGCATCGCGGTACTCGCGCTGCTCGCCTAAGCCTCGGGCGGCAGCAGCCCCCATTCGTCCAGCTTCGCCAGCAGCTCCTCAGCTCCGATCTGATGGACGAGAGCCCGGGCCACAAGTTCGTCCTCTCGGATGGTCAACGTCCGCGTCCCGGGATCGTCCTCACGTTCGGTCGACGTCTCCTCGGCCGGAATGACCTCGGTCACCGGAACTCCATAGAAGGCCGCGAGATCGGCGAGCCGGGCGACCGTGATGTTCCGGTCACCCCGCTCGTAGGCGCCCACGATCGCCGCCTTCCAGCGTCCACCGGAGGCTTCATTCACGTCTCCGAGCGACAGGCCCTTGGCGACCCTGATGGCTCGGAGCCGCTCGCCGACCGCCCGCGCGTACTCGTCTCCCGTCACTCTCCGTCACCGATCCCTCGTCGAGGGCCCTCTGGGGGGCCGACCCGGCCACTCTACGCAGCCGCGCCGCCCTAAGCGAGCGGCCACGTACAATCTAGGGATGAAAGCGTTATGGAAGGGCGCCGTCACGTTCGGACTGGTCAATATCCCGGTCCGCCTCTACTCCGCGGTCGAGGAGAAGAGTCTTCGCTTCAACATGCTCCACGGTGAGGACGGGGGCCGGATCAAGTTCCAGCGGGTTTGCTCGGTTTGTGGCAAGGAGGTCGTCTGGGACGAGATCGTCAAGGGCTACGAGTACTCGAAGGACCACTACGTCACCTTCACCGACGATGAACTCAAGGCCCTCGACGTCGATTCGATCCGGGCGATCGATGTCGTCAACTTCGTGCCGCTCGAGGAGATCGACCCGATCTACTACAACCGCACCTACTACGTCGTGCCGGAACAGTCGGGGCTCAAGGCCTACCGGCTCCTGCAACAGGCACTCGAAGCCGAGGGCCAGGTCGGCATCGCGAAGGTCGCACTCCGCGAGAAGGAACACCTCGCGACGATCCGACTCAAGGATGATCTCTTCGTGCTCGAAACGATGCACTGGCCCGACGAGATCAGACCACCCGCGTTCGAAGACCTCGACAAGGAGGTCGACGTCAGGGATCAGGAAGTGAAGATGGCCCGTCAGTTGATCCAGCAGCTGTCGACCAACTTCGATCCGGGACAGTTCGTCGACGACTATCGCGAACGGCTCGAGACCCTCGTCAACCAGAAGGTCGACGGCGAGGAAGTTACCGTCGTGGCCGAGACCGAAGAGGAACCGACCAAGGTCGTCGACCTCATGGAAGCTCTCAAGGCCTCGGTCGCCGACGCCAAGAAGAAGAAGACGGGGTCAGCCAAGAGCCCTAAGAAGAAGACCGCCAAACGCGCGTCGGCATCGTAGAGGAAGGCTCTTGGACAAGGTTTCGATAAGCATCCCCGCGTCTCCGCAGTACCTGCAGGTCGTGAGGCTGATAGCCACCGGACTCGCGTCCCGGCTTACCTTCACCATCGACGAGATCGAGGATCTAAAGATCGGGGTGGATGAGCTCGCGGCCTACCTCACCGGTACCCAGGGCAGAGAAGGCACCCTCGACATCGAGTTCGTCATCGAGAGCGATCGCATCAAGATCCGAGGCGTCGGGAACTTCGCACCGGGAGACAAGATCCGGACCGATCTGACCGAGTTCTCTCGTCAGATCCTCAAGACGGTCGCCGACGAAGCCGTGCTCGAGGTCAGCAACGGGGTGCCGAGCTTCTTTCTGACCAAGAACAAGCAGTCGTGACGGAACGAGGATCCCTAAGTAAAGAAGAGGCGCGCGATCTGTTCCTCCAGTACCGGGCGGCGACCGATGAGGACGAGCGCCTGGCGCTCCGGGAGAAGCTCGTTGATCAGTACATCGGGCTGGTCGAGTTCCTCGCCCGGCGTTTCAAGAACCGTGGCGAACCACTCGAGGACCTCACGCAGGTCGGGATGATCGGTCTCCTCAAGGCGATCGAACGCTTCGATCTCGAGCGCGAGGTCGAGTTCTCGACCTACGCGACCCCAACGGTCGTCGGTGAACTCAAGCGGCATTTCCGAGACAAGGGCTGGGCGGTCCGCGTCCCACGCCGGCTCCAGGAGCTCCACCTTGAGCTCACCAAGATGATCAGCCTCCTCGGCCAGGACCTCGGTCGCTCGCCCACGGTCCCCGAACTCGCGAAGGCGACCGGGCACAGCGAGGAACAGGTTCTGGAAGGGCTTGAGATCGCCCAGGCCTACAACTTCAGCTCCCTCGATGCTCCCCTCGACTCCGACGACGAAGGGTCCTCGACGTTCGCGGATCAGATCGGCAGTGAGGACGAGCAGATCGAGAACCTCGAGTACTGGGCGTCTCTGGCCCCCGAGGTCAGCAAGCTCCCCGAGCGCGAGCAGACCATCCTGTTCCTCCGCTTCTACAAGGGCCTGACCCAATCCGAGATCGCCGACAAGCTCGGCATCTCGCAGATGCACGTCTCCCGTTTGCTCAACCGAACCCTCACCCGGCTGCGCGGGGCGTTCGAGGACTAAGCCGCGCTCTCCATGCCCGCTTCCCCACGATTCGATGATGAGGAGCGGCGCCGCAGACTCGTGCTGAGGCACCACATCGCCAAGCCCGCGGGCTCGGTGGTGGATGTCGCCGGCGACCTCGTCGGACTCCACTCGTCCGATCCCGCGACCGTCTTCCTCAGCGCTCGCGCTCGGATCAAGGGTTTCCGCGCGGAACACCTCGAGGACGCCCTCTACGACACGAAGAACCTCGGTCGGGTCCTCGGGATGAGGCGGACGATGTTTGTCCTACCGGTGGAGCTGATCCCTGTGGTGCACGCGGCGTGCACGCGAGCCCTCGCAGCGGCCGAGCGACGGAGGCTGGTGAAGATGGTGGAAGAAGCCGGCCTCGTCAAAGATGCAGAGCGGTGGGTCAAGAAGACCGAGGCCGCAACTCTAGAAGCCCTTCGAGACATGGGAGAGGCGACCGCGACCGAGCTCTCCGACCGTGTCCCCGCGTTGAAGAAGAAGGTCCACGTGGGGATCGGCACCAAATGGGAGCAGATGATCGGGCTCACGACCCGGATCCTGTTCCTCCTCGCCACCGACGCGAAGGTCGTGCGCGGCCGGCCGCGTGGTTCGTGGCTCAGCACCCAGTACCGGTGGGCGCCGACGGAGACCTGGCTCGGCATCGATCCGGAGTCCATGACCACCGAGGACGCCTGCACCGAGCTTGTCCGCGCCTGGCTCGCAGCCTACGGACCGGCGACTATGGAGGACCTCATGTGGTGGACCGGCTGGACCAAGAGGCTCACGGTTCAGGCCCTCGACGGTGCGGGAGCGATCGAGGTCCGGCTCGAGGGCTCCACCGGCTACGTCCTGCCCGATGACATCGCGTCGGCCAAGCCCTCGAAGCCCACGGCTCGGTTCCTGCCCGCTCTCGACCCAACGACGATGGGATGGAAGGAACGCGCTTGGTACCTCGGCGACGACAAGGCTGCGCTCTTCGACCGCAACGGCAACGCCGGTCCAACGATCTGGTGGGACGGGAGGATCGTTGGGGGCTGGGCTCAACTCGCCAGTGGCGAGATCGTCCATCGGATGCTTGCCGACGCCGGCTCCGAAGCTGCCACCTCGATCGAGAAAGAAGCCGAAGCGGTCCAGATGTGGCTCGGCAACGTCCGCTTCATCCCCCGCTTCCGGACCCCCCTGGAGCAGGAACTCACCCGCTAGCCGGCCAGGCCCGGCAGGACAACCCCGGCCCGAGGCGAACCTCCCTGACAGACATCAACCGGGGAGGATCCCTTGAAGAACAGAGCTTCGTTCATCGCCCTGTTGCTCGGCGGCCTGCTGATCGCCGGACTTCCAGCGGCTAGTGCCGGTATCGTGCCCGATCCCATGCGAATCGTCGATGCGGCCGACACTCCCGACTGCGAGGAGTTCGTTCCCGCGTCCTACACCCTTCCGATCGACGACGACGGACAGCCCGTGTCCCTCGATGTCTACGTCCTGCTCGACGTCGCCAAAGGTGCCGAAGTTGCCATCGCGCAGCGCGACGCGAAGCTCTCCGGCGATCGCTCTCAGATCAAGAAGGCGAGGGGAGAGTTCAAGGCTCTCGTTAAGGACGCCAAGGGCTTCCTCGACAAGGCACCAAGCTCCTACGCTCCGCTGAACATCGAACTCAACTACAAGAAGTGGGGGCTGCTGAAGCCGCTGGATGCCAACGGCAAGGCGCGCGAGCGGACGACCGACTCGCAGTCGATCATCGATCTCTCCAAGGAGCAGTTCGGCGGCACGAGGCCCAAGGGCTTCGACGTCGTCTACGTCCTTACCGACCTCGACATGACGGCCCCGGAGATCGGCAACGCGGTGGCGGGTCAGGCCGACTGCATCGGCGGGGTTCGCTACAAGCAGCATGCGTTCGCGGTGGGCGAGATCTCGGCCTACGAGAACCTCGAACTCGGCCCGCTTACCTTCTACTACGCCGCGACCTCGAAGATCGCGGCGCACGAGATCGGCCACCTGATGGGTGCGCACCATCATTATCAGGATTGCGTCGAAGGCATCCCGACCGAACTAGACCAGGGCGAGGTCTCACCGTGCACGTTGATGACCAACGCGGTCGACTTCCAGTCCCTCAACTTCTCGCTCATCGAAGCGGCCGTCGTCCGGGGCCACGCCCTCGACTACGCGCTGGCCAACGACAAGAAGGGCTAGATCGAGAACAGGTCGCTCAGGTACTTCGTGACCTCGGCGACCGGTCGATGATCGAGCGGAGCCTCCTCGGCCGGTGAGCCGGTGAACGCGGGCTGGAGTTCGAACGTGTCCTTGACCGTCGGTGTGATGAAGCGGCTGAGCTGCGCGTAGCCGTGTGCGTCGTCGAGTCCCCGCGGGCGGTGGTAGTAGCGCAGCGGGAAGTAGACGTAGAGGTCGTTCTTGGCCCTCGTGAGTGCGACGTAGAACAACCTGCGCTCCTCTTCGATCTCATCGGCATCGCCGGTCGCCATGTCGGAGGGGATCATCCCGTCGGCCGCGTGGAGCACGTGGACGACGTCCCATTCGCCGCCCTTGGCCGAATGCACAGTCGACAGGATGAGGTAGTCCTCGTCGATCAGCGGCGGCCCGGCAAGATCCTGGGTCGAGGCGGGGGGATCGAGGGTCAGATCGACCACGAACCGTTCCCGGGACTTGGACGACTCGGCCAGCGATTCGAGTTGCTCGAGATCTCGGATACGAGCGTGAGGCGCCTCGTAGCGTCGGTGGACGATCGGATCGTAGAACGACCGGATGATCTCGATCTGGCTGGTCACGGAAAGCGCCGGCGACTCCTCCATACAGCGAGATAGAACGTCGGCCAGCGCCGCGACCTGTTCCCGCTTGGCACCTCCGGGGGCCGGTAGGTCCTCGGCCAATCGGGTCAACGGCGAGATCTCGGATCCGTTAGAGGTCACGCCGATCGCATTCATGAACGACCTCGTTGTAGCCGGGCCGACACCGTCGAGCAGGTTCAGCACCCGCCACCAACCGAGCTCGTCGCGCGGGTTCTCGAGGATCCTCAGGAACGCGATCACGTCCTTGACGTGCGCCGACTCGACGAACTTCAGGCCCCCGTACTTCACGAACGGGATATTGCGCCGGGTGAGTTCGATCTCGAGTTGAGCGGAGTGATGGCCGGCGCGGAACAGCACCGCCTGGTGCGTCAGCGGAACCCCGCGCTCGCGATGCTCGAGCACGCGCTCGCACACCTGATGCGTCTGCTGCTCCTCGTCGAGGCAATCGATCAGGCCGGGCTTCCGTCCGTCGGTCCGGTCGGTCCACAGTTGCTTCCCGTAGCCGATGTGCGACTCGGCGATAACCGCGTTCGAGGTGCTGAGGATCTCGGCGCTGGAGCGGTAGTTGCGTTCGAGCTTGATGATCTCGGCCCCCGGGAAGTGATCGGGGAACGACAGGATGTTGTCGATGCTGGCAGAACGGAACGAATAGATCGCCTGCGCATCGTCTCCCACGACCGTGATGTTGGGGTTGGTCTTGCGCATCGCACGCAACACATCCGATTGCAGATGGTTGGTGTCCTGGTACTCGTCGACGAGGATGTGGTCGAAACGATCGGCGACCAGCTCGCCAACCCCGGGAGCCTCGGCCAGGACCTTCCAGAACAACAACAGATCGTCGTAATCAAGAACGCCCGCACTCCGCTTCCGCTCGACGTAGGCCGAGAGGATCTCTCGGATGCCCTCGGCCTCCGGCTTGCACCACGGGAAGTGTTTCTCGAGGACCTCGGCAAGCCTCTCTCCGGAGTTCACCGCGCGCGAGTAGATCGAGGCGAGCGTGTCCTTCTTCGGGAAGCGCGATCTCGACTTCGGGATCTTCAAACCAGCATCGTTCCACCCGCCAGTTCTCAGATCCCTCGACTTCCCCTTCGCGTAGCCGCCCTCGTCCCGGATCAGATCCATGAGGTCGGCACCGTCGGCCTGATCCATGACCGTGAATCCCGGATCGAGCCCAAGGGCGCGCCCGTGCATGCGCAAGAGCCGGTTCGAGACCGCATGGAACGTGCCGCCCCAGACCTGGGTCGAGGGGTCCGAGAACTGGCGGGTGGAACGATGCTGGTTTGAGGACCCCGAGATGGCCGCGGGGCTTGCCGTCATCTGGCCGGCGCGCTTCAGCATCTCGGCGGCAGCGCGGCGGGTGAAGGTCAGCAGGAGGATGCGTTCGGCCGGAACCCCGGTTTCGATCAGGTGCGCGACCCGGCACGCCAGGGTCTTGGTCTTGCCGGTCCCGGCCCCCGCAGCGATCAACAGGGGTCCACCGGGGTGCGTGGCGGCGCGCGCTTGTTCTGGATTCAACCCGTCGCGCCACGTCTCCGTCTGTTGCTCGACCACCGCATCCTCCCGCCCTGCACTCCCGCGGCCGCCGAGGCGGCCTTTGACGAACGTCTGTTCGCCATCATAGGGGGAGGAACCCGGGAGGCTGCGGTTATCCGGGCGGACGCTCCTTGCTGGGGACCCTGACCACCGCAACGGTCCCACCGTCGGCGGTGATCGTGAAGCTCCCCCCGAGCTCGCCGATGAGGGTCCGGACGATCTGGAGGCCCAGGCTGGCCGCCTCGAGGGAGCCCTCCGGGATACCGACGCCGTCATCCCTCACCGTCACGACGACATCCCGGCCCTCGCGACCGAGTTCGATCGCCACCGAGCCGGACGCCTGGTCGGGGAACGCGTGCTCGATCGAGTTCTGCAGCAACTCGGTCAGGGTCACCGCCAGCGGGGTCGCGAGGTCGGCCTCGAGCCGCCCGGTCTTCCCAGTGACCTTCAGAGAGATCGTGCGCTCGGGCGACACCAGGCCCTCGGAGACCATGACGCCGATCCTGCGGGCGACGTCGGCGAACTCGGCGACATCGGAGGGCTGCTCCGACAACGTCTCGTGCACGAGAGCGATGGTTCCGATGCGGAGCACGCTCTCGTTCAACGCGCCGCGACCCTCCTCCGAATGCAGGCGTCTCGCTTGCAATCGCAAGAGGCTGGCGATCGTCTGGAGGTTGTTCTTCACGCGATGGTGGATCTCGCGGATCGTCGCGTCCTTGACCGAGATCTCGCGTTCCTTCTGACGTAGCTCGGACACATCGCGAACGAGGATCAACGCCCCAACGACCGTGGCATCGTCCACGAGCGGAAGGCAGCGAAGGAGGATGTGACTCTCTCCACTGGAGAGTTCGCCATCTGTCAGGTCGCGCGTGTCGAGCGCCTCGCGTACCGGCGTACGGCCGATCCTGAGATCGTCGAGATAGCGGCCGAGGATGTTCTGCTTGACCCCGAAGCGACGGAAGGCAGAAACGGCGTTGGGCGATGCCCAGTAGATCCGCCCAGAGGCATCAAGGACGCACAATCCGTCACCGACCTTCGGCCAGTCGCCCACCGGCGTATCGGGATAGGGGAACCGCCCCCGGCAGATCATCTCCGACACGTACTCGGCGGCCTGCAGGTAGACCTGTTCGAGACGCCCGGGGCGACGCGAGGTCGCGGGGCTGCCTTCCTTGGTGACGACCCCGATGATCTCGCCGTCATGACGAACCGGAACCGCGTCCATCCGGATCGGAACCCCGTCGACCAGAACGGGATCGTCCTGGGCCCAGATCCGGCCTTCGCGGAACGCTCGCTCCACGATCGGCTGCTCCGGCTGGGTCACGACCGTGCCGACCATGTCCTGGGGGTAGAGCGTCTGGGAAGTGAACGGGCGCAGCTGGGCGCAGATCTCGAAGCGTTCGCCGTCACCGTTCTTGCGAACGTAGAGGAGGAGGTCCGAGAACGACAGGTCGGCGAGCACCTGCCATGACGAGCACAGGGTCCTGAGGTGCTCGGCCTGCTCGGAAGTAAGGTCTGAGACCGCCCTGATGCGGTCGGCTAGCGTTGCCATCGCTGAATCGTCCCACGCCTATCATCTTCATGACTCATCTTGAGGAAGGGCTGTCACCCGAACATGCGCATCGCGGTTATCTCCGACATCCACGGCAACCTCATGGCCCTCGACGCGGTTGAGAACGACATCGAGAAGATGGACGTCGACGAGGTCTGGTGCGGGGGCGACGTCGCCTGGGGCGGCCCGTGGGGAGTTCGGTGCATCGAGCGGGTCCGGAGCGCCGGATGGCCCACGGTCCGTGGGAACACCGACGTGTGGATCACCGGAGATCCCCAGACAGCGACGACCGAGGCTGAGCGCGACGACGTCGTTGCCATGGCCGCCGCCCACGACCTCAGCGTCGACGATCGGGACTGGCTCCTGAACCTCCCGCTCGGGCACAAGGGGTTGGGCGGGCTGCTGATGGTCCACGGCACCCCCGACAGCCCCTTCGTGGCGCCGCTGCCCGACGCACCGCCGATCGACTTCGCTCCGTACGAAGGCAAGTCCTCTGTCGTCGTCTACGGACACGTCCACCGGGGATTCATCCGCCGGCTCGCCGACGGCACGCTCGTAGCCAACGCCGGTTCGGTGGGCTACCCGATGGACGGCGAGCTCGCCACCTACCTGATCGTCGATCAAACCGGCACCGACTGGACCTTCACGCACCGGCGCGTGGTGTTCGATCGCCCCGCGGTGATGGCACAGGCCCGCGTGACGGGAGGCGCGATCGAACGATGGACCACGGAGAAACTGGGGGCCTGATGGCGGAGCGGGTTTTCACCCTCGACGAGGCAAACGCCCTGCTGCCCTATCTGGCCCCCGCGCTGGTGGAGCTGCGCGAGAAGGTCGAGGAGGCGATCCGTCTCGGTGCCACGATGGAGGCTTCCTCCGCCACCGGTGGTGGGATCGCGGAACAGAAGGCGGAACAGGCGCGCGTGGCGGAGAGGGCCGACGAACTCATGGGTCGGGTGATGGAGTTCGGGGTGCTGCTCCGGGATCCATCGACCGGGTTGGTCGACTTCCCCGCACGCCACGGGGGCCGGGACATCCTCTTCTGCTGGCGCCTAGGCGAGGCCGAGGTGGCCCACTGGCATTCGCCCGAAGACGGGTTCCTCGGGCGCCGGCCGATCGCCGAGCTCTAAGGCTGACGTCCCCGGAACTCCGGAGGACGCTTCTCGGTCATCGCGCGCAGACCCTCGGCAAGGTCGGCGCTGTTGTAGGCCTCGGTCACGAGAGCATCGAGTTCGCCGGCTAGTCCCGCTCCCCGCACGTCGCCGGTCGTATCGATCACCGCTTGGATCGCGCGCTTCGCTCCCTGGACCGACAGGGGCGATAGCGTCGCCAACCCGTGAGCGAACTCGGCGACGTTCGCGTCGAGTTCCTCATCGGGGACGCACAGCTGCACGAGATCATCGTCGGCCGCCTGAGTACCGGTGAAGATGTGCCCGGTCATGAGGATCGACTTCGCCCGCGCGATCCCGACCAGGTGCACCAACCGTCTGACGTTCTCGACGTTGACGACGATCCCGAGCCTGGCCGCGGGGATCCCGATCGTTGCGCTGTACGCAGCGATCCTGAAGTCACACACGCACGCGAGCTGGAAGCCTCCCCCGAGCGCGGCCCCGTGGATCCGAGCGATCGTCGGCAACTCGAACCGGGCCAGCGCCTCGAGCATGCGCTCGAAGTGAGGCAGGAAGTCGATCCCACCCGGTCCGGACACCGCCGCGAAGTCGGCTCCGGAGCAGAACGCCTTGCCGTTTCCCGTCACAACGACGACACGAGCGTCGCCGGCGGCGCGTATCTCTTCCAGGGCGGTGACGATCACATCACAGAGATCGACCGAAAGCGCGTTGCGGAGTTCGGGGCGGTTGAGCGTCAGCGTTGCGACGTGACCATCACGGGTGACCTCGACGAGAGACACGGCTCAGTCGATGACCGCGATGACGTCACCCTCTTGAACGGTGCCGCCCTCCTGGACCCCGATCTGGGCGATCGTCCCCGAAGCCGTGGCTTCGACCGGTATCTCCATCTTCATCGACTCGAGGATACAGATCGTGTCCCCTTCGACGATCTGATCGCCCTCGGCGACGACGATCTTCCAGACGTTCGCGACCATCTCGCTAAGAACCTCTTCACTCAAACCGATGCCTCCTTAGAGAAGTTCTCCAGACCGCTCCGGTCGGGAGGGTCTGGCAGCGACAACACCGCTCTCGCTTCGCTCGTGGAGGCAACTTTGCGGCCGGACAACTCGACGAGGCGTGCGGCCGCACCGACGAGATCGCCGTTGGACGCCGCCATCTCGCCGGATGGGAGATAGAAGTTGTCCTCGAGACCGACGCGCGCGTTGCCTCCGAGCGAGACGGCCGCAGCTACCATCTCCCATTGCTTGCGTGAGATCGCGATGACCTCCCACGTCGACCGTTCGGGCAACAGGCTCGCCATGTGTGTCAGGGTCCTCGCATCCGCCGGGGCTCCTCCGAGCACACCGAGGATCAATGAGAACTGGATCGGGGGCTCGATCAATCCCATGTCGACCAAGGGGAGCACGTTGCCGATGTGGCCGGTGTCGAAGCACTCGCATTCGGGCTTGACGTCGACCGAGTTCATCTTCTCGAGCAGGAAGGTGATGTCCGAGAACGGGTTCGCGAACACCAGGTCGAAAATGAGAGCCTTGCGCTTGCTGGAGTACTTCGCGTAGTTCATCGACCCCATGTTGAGGGCACCGAACTCGGGCTTGAGGGCGGTCACGTGATGAACGCGCTCTTCCATCGGAACCCCGACCGCCCCGGTCGAGTAGTTGACGATGAGCTCCGGCGTCTCGGCGAGGATCGCCTCGGTGATCGCGGCGTACTCCTCGACCCGGTAACTCGGCTGCCCGTCCGGATAGCGAGCGTGGACGTGAACCACCGACGCCCCGGCCTCGAACGCTCGGCGAGACTCGGCCGCGTACTCCTCGGGTGTGTAGGGGATCCCCGGGCATTGCTCCCGGCTCGCCGCCACTCCACTCAACGCACAGGTGATCACGCAAGGATCCATGAGCGAGGAACCTATAACGGAAGGGAGCCGGGCCGCACCTGACGTCTGTCAGATAGGCTCCTCGCCATGACAGTGACCGTTGTGGACCACCCGCTCGCCGCCCACCTTCTCCTCCAGATCAGGGACGAGACCACCCAGCCGGATCAGTTCCGGTCCCTCACCAAGCGGCTCACGACGCTACTGATCCTCGAGGCGACCAGGGACCTCCCGAGTGAGGAAACGACGGTGAGGACGCCGCTCGAGGATGCGCCGGGTCGGGTGCTCGCCGGGCCGATCGTGGCGATCCCGATCCTGAGGGCCGGCCTCGGGATGCTCGATGCGGTCGTCGAGCTGTTCCCTCAGGTGAGGGTCGGCTACCTCGGTCTCGAACGCGACGAGGCGACCTTCCAGCCGTCCGAGTACTACCACAAGCTTCCGCCGCTAACCGATGCCGTCACCTTCGTCCTCGACCCGATGCTGGCGACCGGCGGCTCGGCTCAGGCCGCGCTGACCTCGATCAAGGACGGCGGCGCCGAGAAGATCAAGATGGTCTCGATCGTCTCGGCCCCCGAGGGGATCAAGGCGCTCGAGGATGCCCACCCCGACGTCGACATCATCACCGCCTCGATCGACCGGGAGCTCAACTCCACCGCCTACATCCTCCCGGGCCTCGGCGACATGGGCGACCGCCTCTACGGCACCACCCCCTAGCGGCGCGATTCGCACTTCTCAAGTCCCCCACGCGCCGTTAAGAGCCTGTCGCGAAATGGGCGGAAAGGCTCGCGTTCTGGGCCTCGAACCGGCAGACTTGAGGGGACCCCAAGGAGGTTCCATGGCTCACGGCTTTGTCCCGGTGGAACGAGATCAATCGTTGCTGCTGCCTCCCGAT
>WHTI01000253.1 GCA_009377815.1 Actinomycetota bacterium | reverse complement strand
CCGTGGACACACCGGACTTCGTTCCCGGCTTCAAACGACCGTCCCCCGAAGAGATCGTCGAGCGTGAGGGGGCCTGGCCCGGTTTCGTGAGTGCGTCGGTCCCAACCATCGGAGGCACTCTCGTCGGTGGCTTCTGGCTCGATTCTGGGATCATCCGTCGACCCGACCTCGGTGACGTCAGCCTCTCGATCGTGGCCGACGGCAAGGTGTTCGCGTCGACCCTTCCTCTGAAGTCCCGGAAAACGGTCGGCGTTACCTTCTCCGAAACCTTCAAGGCCGATCTTGACAAGGAAGTGACCGCGCGGGCTCGTGAGCTGAGCAACGGGGTTTCCGTGCTGGCATCGATCCCGGCGGATCGCGGGAACGCGGCGTCGAACAGTCTCCTGATCTCGATCCTGGTCCTTCTGATCCTTGCGTTGATCGGAACGGCCGCGCTGGCGATGCTTCTAGCGCGGCTCATCATCAAGCCCTTGGATGAGGTTTCTCTGGCAGCGCAGGCGGTGAGCGAGGGGAGATTCGACCAGCGGATCCCGGTTCGGTCGCGGGACGAGGTCGGTCGGCTCGCCGTTGCGTTCAATCAGATGACCGATCGCCTGGCAGCCACCATCGGAGAACTCTCGTCCTCACGAGACATGCTCCGGAGGGCGGTCCGTCGCGTCGGAGAAACCCTGAGGTCGACGCACGACATGCAGCAGCTCTTCGAGAGCATCCTCAACACGACTGCCGATGCCGCGGGGGCCGATGCCGCAGTTGTATGGGTCTTCACTCCCACGCGCGAGGAGCTCTACCCGGCACTGGCGCGCGGTATCACCCGATCATCCCTCGGCAGGGTCAAGGTCGGCGAAGGTGTTGTTGGGTTCGCCGCCGAGCGAGCGATGAACGTGGTGCTGCCGGCTCGTGACGGGGGGCCGCGCCCAGCCAGCAATGAACCCCTCGCACCGGTATCCATCGCCATGCCTCTCTACAGTGACGAGCGGATCGTAGCGGTGCTCGTCGCGTACCGAGATGAAGCCATCCGCCGATTCACCACCGAGGACACCGAGACACTGACGTTCCTTGCCGAGCAAGCGGGAGTCGCGATCGAGAACGCGCTCCTGCACGAAGAGGCCCAACGACTGTCCCTTACGGATGGGCTTACGGGGATCTACAACCGCCGCTACTTCCAGATGAACTTCCGCGGGGTCCTCGCCACGTCGGTCCGTTTCGATCGCAAGTTCAGCGTCCTCATGGTCGACCTCGATCACTTCAAACAGATCAACGACACCTACGGTCACAACCGGGGCGACGCGATCCTGATCGAGTTCTCCAAACGGGTCTCGGCCGCCTTGCGCGAAGTCGACACCTTCGCTCGCTATGGAGGCGAAGAGTTCGTCTGCCTCCTGTCGGAAACCGACATGCAGGGTGCGGTAACCGCGGCCGAGAAGATCCTGGACGCGATCCGGTCGGAGCCGTTCGGCGGACGAGGCGAGACCCCCGTCCGGTTAACGGTCTCGATCGGAATCGCCTCGTTCCCCGGTCACGGGGAAACCTTCACGACGTTGATCGATGCGGCCGACCGCGGTCTCTACCGTGCCAAGGCGGAGGGCCGCGATCGCGCCCGGATCCCCGGCGACCCTCCTCCCGGTCTGAGGATCGCCAAGTAACGTGCGCCAACGGGTTCCGTATTTGCAATGACGGACCTAATGACGTAGGAGCAGAGCCATGAGTGTGACGAAGGCAGTGATCCCTGCGGCCGGGTTCGGGACCCGTTTCCTCCCGGCCACCAAGGCGATCCCGAAAGAGATGATCCCCGTCGTCGATCGACCGGGCATCCAGTACGTGATCGAGGAAGCCGCGGGAGCCGGCATCGAAGACGTCCTGATCGTGACCTCGGGGGGCAAGCAGTCGATGGAGGATCACTTCGATCGCGCCGTCGAGCTCGAGCAGCACCTCGAGAAGAAGGGCAAGGCCGAGGAACTCGATGAGGTCCGGCGGATCGCCGACCTCGTACGGGTCCACTCGGTGCGTCAGAAGGAAGCGCTCGGTCTGGGTCACGCGGTGGGATTGGCTCGGGCGTTCGTGGGCGATGACCCGTTCGCGGTCCTCTATCCCGACGAGTTGCTCCCCGGCGCTGAACACGGGGGAGAGGATGTCCTGAAGGGCATGGTCGACCTGTACGAGGTGACCGGCTCGAGCGTCATCTTGGTTCAGGAGGTTCCGATCGCAGAGATCTCCGCCTACGGAACGATCGAGCCCGAGGAGGTCGACGGTCGCGTCCGGGTCAAGAGGATGGTCGAGAAGCCCGATCCCTCCGACGCTCCCTCGAACCTCGCCTCGCGTGGACGTCACGTCTTCTCACCGAGCATCTTCGATGCGCTCGACAGAACCGGAGTGGGCGTCGGCGGTGAGATCCAACTGGCCGACGCCATCGATCTGCTGGCTCGGGAGGAGACGGTCTACGCACACGTGTATGCCGGTGCGGTGTTCGACGTCGGACGCAAGCTCGACTTCCTCAAGGCAACGGTTCAACTCGCTTTGCTCAGGGATGATCTCGCGGAGCCATTCCGAGACTTCCTCAACGATCTCCTCGACCGGCACTAGTGCACCGGTGCTGAGCGTCGAGGAAGCGCGCGCCAGGGTCCTGGCAGCCGTCTCCGCGGTCGGGACCGAAGATGTCCTGGTCGGTGACGCGCTCGGCCGGGTTCTCGCAGGGCAACTGGTGGCGCCTCATGCACTGCCTCGGTTCGACAACTCCGCGATGGACGGCTATGCGGTAAGGGCAGACGACTTCGGCGGCCCGTT
>WHTI01000034.1 GCA_009377815.1 Actinomycetota bacterium | reverse complement strand
CGACCGCTGGGCGGTGGGTTTGTGGTCATCGCTTCGACCGCTGGGCGGTGGGTTTGTGGTCATCGCTTCGACCGCTGGGCGGTGGGTTTGTGGTCATCGCTTCGACCGCTGGGCGGTGGGTTTGTGGTCATCGCTTCGACCACGTTGACCACAGAATCGGCTAAGGGACTGGATAGCGCTCGATGGTGAAGAGGTGTCTTAGGCCCGACTCCAGGAGCAGGCGAGCATCTGCGGCGTTCGGAGTGGAGAACCAATCCGGGCCAAGCCTGGCCCTCGTGGTCGGGAGAGTCTCTCCGGAAACGACCACCGATCCGATCAAGGCGTAACACTCCACGCTCGGATGGAAATACCAGCAGACGGCTCGATCACTGAGGTCCCATGCCTCCAACTGAGCCATCCGATAGGGGAGGACGTGCGAACCCGGGCCCTGGCCCGCCCGGAGCAACTCTTCAATGGCAGCTCGAGCGTCGGCGAGATCCGGGTAGACGACGAAGGAGATCCGGCTGCGGTGATACCCACCTCCGGCCAGATCCGTCGTGCCGGCATAAATCAAACCGTCTGAGGCCAGTCCTCGATCCTCGGCATGCTCAGTTCCATCGCTGAGGTGACGACGAACCACGAGGCAAACATCGTTGCGGTAGCCATCCGCGCCACGACTCGCATGCTCCAACGCGTCCGAAGGTCTCTTGGCAGCAAGGCCGCTGATCCGCTCGTGTTCGCAACTTACCCGGGTGGGCGGCCCACGATCCGTTCGTAGGCGGCCGGATCTGTAGCTCCCTCGGTGCACAGGAGCAGGACCTTGGAGCCGGAGCCAAGTCCGAGGCGCTCCTTGAGGGGGCCATCGCAGACCTCGAGCAAGCCGGCCAGCCCGGCGGCGCCGGTCTCCCCCGCGACGATGCCTTCGTCGGCCAAGATCCGCATGCCCTCCTCGGCCCGCCGATCGGACACGGACATGTACAGGTCGTATCCGTGGGACACATCGGGCCAGGAGACGACCGACGGGGTCCCGCAGTTCAGCCCCGCCATGATCGAGTCGTGGGGACCGGGGATGGTGACGATCTCGCCCGCCTCCATCGAGGCGAGGATGCACGCCGCATGATCCGGTTCCACGGCGATCATTCGGGGGCCACCTGACCTCGACCGGAAGTGCCGGGCGGCCGCGGCCCCCAGAGCGCCAACCCCCATCTGGATGAAGACGACGTCGGGGGCCTCGGGGAGCTGCTCGTCCACCTCCTTGAAGATCGTCGAGTAGCCCTCGATCACCCACCGAGGGACGTCCTGGTACCCCTCCCATGACGTATCAGAGATCACCAGGCAGTCATCGCTCGCATCCTGGGCCGAGCGCTCCACGGCATCCTCATAGCTCCCATCCACGACCTCGCACGACGCGCCCTCGGACCGGATCCCCTCGATGCGAGCGTCGGCGGTCCCGGCGGGGACGTAGATGGCGGCAGGAAGACCGAGGAGTTTGGCCATCCGGGCGACGGCGCGGCCGTGATTGCCGTCGGTTGCGGCTGCGAGGCTGAACCGGCCCCCGAGTTGCCGCTTGAGATCATCGAGGGTCGACCACTCGTCGAACCCGCCGATCCTGTCGTCGAGCGCCCGGTAGGTCCCCCACGACGCCCCCAGGATCTTGAACGACGGCAGGTCGAGACGACTGAACTCGTTCTTGATCCAGACGGCCCCGAGGCCGAGCGACTCGGCGATGCCCCGGGCGTGAACCATCGGCGACGCGTCGTATCCGGGAAGCTTGCGGTGGAACGTACGCGGATCCCCACCGGGTGGGTCCAACGTGGTGACCTGCTTGTTGAAGTGGTAGCGACTCACGTTGTGTCTCCCGTCCCCGTCGGGCGGCCCGACGGTCCTCGTTCGACGAAGTTCCCTCGTCCCGGATCACCGACCGGGGCTCCGTCCTTGGCAACCACCTCGCCGCGCGAGTACACCAGGCGGGGCCAGCCTCGGACCACGATGTGCTCGTACACGCTGTAGTCGAGATTCGAGTGCAACCGCTCCGGGACGAGCGGCCGTTCCTCGTTCGGATCGAAGATCACGAGATCGGCATCTGCCCCTTCCTCCAGACATCCCTTCGCCGGATACAGGCCAAAGATGCGCGCCGGGGTCGTGCAGCACAGATCGACCCATCGCTCGAGAGTCATCTCTCCATCCACGACGCGCTGATACACGAGCGCCAGCCGCGCCTCGACGCCCGGGAGTCCGCCGGGGATCTGAGTGAAGTCGTTCCATCCCCCACCAGCGAGTCCCGCGTTCTTGGAGGCTTGCTCGAACGGACAGTGATCGGTCGAGACCACCTGGAGGTAACCACCCTCGAGACCAGCCCACAACTCTTCGTGATGCTGAACGTCGCGCAGCGGAGGCGCGCAGACGTAGCGCGCCGCCACCTCCGGCGCGGCTTCGTAGCGATCGGCCGAGAGATAGAGGTACTGCGGGCACGTTTCCGCGAACACCGGGAGCCCTCTCTCCCGCGCCAGGCGCACGTGCTCGAGCGCCGGAGCCGAGGAGAGATGCACGATGTAGACCGCAGCACCGGTGTCCTCGACCATGCGTACCGCGCGTTCGACCGCGCTCGCTTCGGCATCCGGCGGACGAGACCACGCGTGCCATCGAGGCTCACGATGTCCGGACGCCAGCGCCTCGTTCCTCAAACGCGTGACGCTGGTGTCGTCTTCGCAATGGAGACAGATGAGGGCGTTCTGCTTCTCGGCCGCGATCATCATCTGCCTGATCACATCGTCGGAAACCATGAGCCGGTCCGGATAGGTCATGTAGAGCTTGAACGAGGTGATCCCGGACTCGCCCATCTCCGCGACGATGTCGTCCGTCGGGCGGGTGAGCTCGGTTACCGACATGTGGAACGCGTAGTCGATCAGTGCCTTCCCGTCGGCCTTCGCATGCCAGTTCGCCAGCCCTTCTGCGATCGACTCGCCCCGGTACGCGGTCGCGAAGTCCACGACGGTCGTCGTACCTCCGCAGGCCGCAGCGCGGGTGCCGGTCGTGAAGTCGTCGGCTGAGACCGTCACGCCGACGTCCATGTCGAGGTGTGTGTGCACGTCGACCGCGCCCGGGATCACGTAGCAGCCGGAGGCGTCCACGGTCTCGTCGGCCGGGATGCCGGCGAGGTCGCCGATCAGCGAGATGGTCCGGTGCTCCAGGAGGACATCGGCGTCCTTCTGCCCCCCGGCGGTGACGATCCGGCCCCCCGATATCAACGTGCTCAAAGCGTCTTCACGCCCTAAGTGTGTCCCAGCAGGCCCGAGTCAACAAACTGTTGAAAACGGCCTCTTCCGGCCCGTACGATGCCCCTATGAGGACTCCCGGTGTGTGGGCGGACAAGCCGATCCTCGTCGTCGCCCTGGGAGGGAATGCGATCACCCGGGCCGAGGACGACGCCTCGGTCGAGTCCCAGTTCAGACGAACCCGAGAGACGGTCGAGACCCTGCTCCCGATCGTGGAATCCGGGGCCTACCGACTCGTCCTGACCCACGGGAACGGGCCCCAGGTGGGGAGCATCCTGCTTCGATCCGACGTCGCGGCCGAGGCGGGGGTCCTTCCTCGTCTCCCGATCGACTCGGCGGTGGCCGACACCCAGGGAGCGATGGGCTACATGATCCAGCAGTGCTTCTCGAACGCCCTGTGGGAATCGGGGATCCGGCTCCCGGTCGTCACGATCGTGACCCAGGTGCTGGTTGACGACGAGGATCCCGCGTTCCAGAACCCGACGAAGCCGATCGGCCGCTTCTATCCCCCCGAGCAGGTCGAGGAACTGAAGCGGCACGGATGGGTCATGACCGAACAGAAGGGCGGCTGGCGCCGGGTGGTCCCCTCGCCGATCCCTAGCGAGATCATCGAGGAGGACATCGTCAGAGAACTCCTCGAAGAAGGAGTGATAGTGATCGCCTGTGGAGGCGGCGGCATACCCGTCGTCGCCGCGGAAGGCGGATCCCTGAGCGGTGTGGACGCGGTGATCGACAAGGATCTCGCTACCGCGCTACTTGCGAATCACATCGGAGCTCACACGCTCGCGATCCTGACGGCGGTCGACAATGTCGCCCTCAACTACGGCACCGACGATGAAGTCCTTCTCGATGAGGTCGATGTCGAGGACCTTCGCCGCCATGCCGCCGACGGGCAGTTTCCCTCCGGTTCGATGGGCCCCAAGATCGATGCGGTCATGGGTTTCGTCGAGCGCGGTGGGCCGCAAGCCATCATCACCAGCCCCGAGAAACTCGCCGACGCGCTCGAGGGAAAGGCCGGGACCCACATCGTGGCCCCCGCCCTCCACGCCGAGGAGGCTTAGCGATGGACTTCTTCCGCCCGGTGAGCCTCGCCGAGGCCCTGGAACTCAAGGCCGCGCACCCCGAGTGCACGCCGATCGCCGGGGGCACCGACCTGATGGTCGAGCTCAACTTCGACAAGAAGCGGCCGGAGACGATCATCGACCTCACCGCATGCTCCGAACTGCAGGAATGGTCACGCGACAACGGGACCGTGAGGGTCGGCGCGGGGGTTCCCTACTCCCGCATCATCGCCGAGCTGGCGACGGACCTTCCGGGACTGGCGATAGCGTCGCGCACCGTGGGCTCACCCCAGATACGCAACCGCGGGACCCTGGGTGGGAACCTTGGCACCGCCTCGCCGGCGGGCGACGGCATCCCGCCGCTCGTCGCGGTGGGAGCCAGCGTCGAACTCGCTTCGACCTCCGGCACACGTTCGATGCCGGTGACCGAGTTCATCACCGGGGTCAAGGAGAACGCGCTTCGGGGTGAGGAGCTGATCACGGCGATCAACGTTCCGGGGTCGCGGGGGCCACAACAGTTCTCGAAGATCGGAACACGCAATGCGATGGTGATCGCGGTCGCGACTTTCTCGGTCGCCCTAGACCTCGAAGCTCGATCGGTGGGGACCGCGCTCGGTTCCTGCTCCCCGCGTCCCCTGCGTGCCTCCGACGCGGAGGCGTTCATCGCGGACGAGATCGATTGGGACGGACGCACTCCTTTGCCCGAGTCCGCCGCGGCGCGCTTCGGTGAACTGGTCGCCGATGCAGCGCGTCCGATCGACGACGTACGAGGCACGGCGGCATACCGGAAACACGCTCTGAAGATCATGGCGAAACGAACTCTCACATGGACCTGGGAGGAAGCACGGACATGAGGATCAACCTCCGAGTCAACGGAGAGCAGTCCGCCGTCGACGACGTCTGGGAGGGCGAGAGCCTTCTCCACGTTCTGCGCGAACGCATGGCCCTGCCGGGCAGCAAGAATGCCTGCGAGCAGGGTGAATGCGGATCTTGTTCGGTCTATCTCGACGGGGCCTTGGTCTGTGCCTGTCTGGTCCTCGCCGCCCAGGCCGAAGGTCGGGAGGTCGTGACTGTGGAGGGCCTGGCAACCGACCACGACGACCTCCATCCGGTGCAGCAAGCGTTCCTCGAAGCCGGTGCGGTCCAATGCGGCTTCTGCACACCGGGGCTGATCGTCGCCACCCACGAGCTCCTGAGCCGCAGGCCCGACCCGAGCGAATCCGAGGTCCGTGAGGCCCTGGCCGGCAACCTCTGCCGCTGCACCGGTTACGAGAAGATCCTCGATGCGGTCGCACTGGCCGGTCGGAGGATGGCCGCGGGGGGTGCGGGATGAGCGACCGCACGATCATCGACGGCTGCGCGCTCGCAACCATGGATGCCGCCGGCACCGAGTACGAGCGTGGGCACATCGTGATCGAAGGGAACCGCATCGCGGCGATCGGTTCCGGGGCTGCCGCGGCCGAGGACGGAGCGACCGTGATCGAGGGGGCCGGGCTCTTGGCGACGCCCGGGCTCGTGAACTCTCATCACCATCTCTACCAGTGGCTCACCCGGGGGCTCGCTCAAGAAGCGACCTTGTTCGAGTGGCTGACCGAGCTCTATCCGCGCTGGGCCCTGATCGATGACGAGATGCAGGATGCCGCCGCTCGGGCCGGCCTCGCCGCGCTGCTCCTCTCCGGCTGCACCACCTCGATGGATCATCACTACGTCTTCCCGCGCGGAGCCGGGGATCTCCTCGGCATCGAGATCGGGGCGGCCGCCGACCTCGGGATCAGGTTCCATCCAACGCGTGGCTCGATGGACCTCGGCGTCTCCGACGGGGGCCTGCCTCCGGACTCGGTGACCGAGACGACAGATGAGGTTCTCGTCGCGACCGAGGCCGCGATCGATCGGCATCACGACGCATCGTTCGATTCGATGCTGCGGATCGCGGTCGCGCCGTGCTCGCCGTTCTCGGCCACCGAGGAACTGATGAAGGAGGCGGCCGCGCTGGCGCGCCGCAAGGACGTCCGTCTACACACCCACCTCGCCGAAACCGTCGACGAGGAAGAGTTCTGCCTCGAACGGTTCGGGGCGAGGCCGACCGACTATCTCGACTCGCTCGGCTGGTTGGGTGATGACGTCTGGCTCGCTCATTGCATCCATCTCTCGGATGCCGATGTCGCGCGCTTCGGTGCGACGGGGACGGGTGTCGCTCACTGCCCCACCTCGAACGCCCGCCTCGGGGCCGGGATCGCTCGTGTCGTCGACCTCACCGCCGCCGGAGTCCCGGTTGGGCTCGGTGTCGATGGAGCCGCTTCCAACGAGGGCGGAACCCTCTCGTCCGAGCCGCGCGCTGCTCTGCATCTCGCCCGGCTGCGCGGCGGACCCGCGGCCCTCACGGCGCGCGATGCCCTCCGGCTGGCCACGATGGGTGGCGCTCGGTGCCTCGGGCGAAGCGCCGAGATCGGATCGCTCGAAGGCGGAAAGCTCGCCGACATCGCCCTGTGGAAGATGGACGGTCTCGAAGATGCCGGCATCGAAGACAAGGTCGCCGCGCTCGTGCTCGGCACTCCCCGACCGGCGCATCACGTCGTGGTGAACGGCCGGGTGGTCGTCGAAGCCGGCGAACTGAAGACCGCGGATCGGTCCTCGATCGGAGCGGGCCTGGACAAGCAGGCGCGGCGTCTGACGGAAGCGTTCTCATGAGTGCTCCAACGAAGACGATCGAGGTCACCCGGGTGCGCGGTGGCGTCGGAGAGAACGCCGCCCGGCCGGACGGGATCCCGAAGGTCACCGGTGAGTTCGCCTATTCATCAGATCTCTGGGCCGAGGGGATGTTGTGGGGAGCGACGGTCAGGAGCCCCCACCCGCGCGCCCGCATCGTCTCGATCGACATCGCCAAAGCGTTAGCGCTCCCGGGGGTGTGGGCGGTCCTTACGCACGATGATGTTCCCGGCAACAAGACCTACGGACTCGAGATCCCGGATCAGCCGGTACTCGCCTGGGATCAGACCCGTTACCAGGGGGAACCCGTCGTGTTGATCGCCGCGGACCACCCCGAGACGGCCACGCGCGCGGCCGACCTCGTAGACATCTTCTACGAGGAACTCGATCCGATCACCGATCCGGAGGTCGCGATGGACCCCGGCACCGACGTGCTCCATCCGGAAGCCAAGAACCCCCACAACCTGATCCGGCACGTGCGGATCCGGTCGGGCGACCCCGACGCGTCGGCCGACGTGGTCGTCTCCGGCGAATACACGATAGGGATGCAAGATCAGGCGTTCCTCGGGCCCGAATCCGGGCTCGCGGTTCCGGACGGCGAGGGTGGTGTCGACCTATACGTCGCGACCCAGTGGCTGCACGTCGACCTCGATCAGCTCGCCGGCGCACTCGGGCTCACCGAAGACCGCGTCCGCATCACGTTGGCGGGGGTCGGCGGGGCATTCGGTGCGCGCGAGGACCTCTCGATGCAGATCCACTGCTGCATGCTCGCGCTGCATACGAACCGACCGGTGAAGATGATGTACTCACGCGAGGAATCGTTCTTTGGGCACGTGCACCGTCATCCGGCGCGGATGTACTACGAGCACGGTGCCACCAGGGACGGCGATCTCGTCTACGTGAAGGCCCGGATCATCCTGGACGGTGGCGCCTACGCGTCGTCGTCGACTGCGGTGATCAGCAACGCGACGTGCTTCGCAGTGGGCCCATACGAGGTCCCCAACGCGACCCTCGATGGGTACGTGGTCTACACCGACAACCCACCGTGCGGCGCGATGCGCGGGTTCGGCTCGGTCCAAGCGTGCTTCGGCCACGAATCCCAGATGGACAAGCTCGCGGACGCGCTCGGCATGGACCCGCTCGAGCTCCGGATCCGCAACGCGATGACGACAGGGTCGAAACTGCCCACGGGTCAGATCGTCCAGGGTCCGGCCCCGGTCAAGGAACTGCTCGAGTCGGTGCGCGACATGCCTCATCCCGATCCCACTCCCTCCGGACCCCTTGATCTGACGCTCCTTCCGGGCGGCGTCTCCAATACGACCCATGGAGAGGGCGTGCGGCGCGGGGTCGGCTACGGGGTCGGGTTCAAGAACATCGCCTACTCGGAGGGCTTCGACGACTACTCGACCGCCCGGGTGAAGCTCTGGTCCGCCGGAGGGGAACCGATCGTGGAGGTGCACACCGCGGCCGCAGAGGTCGGTCAGGGTGTCACCACCATCCAGATGCAGATCGCCCGTACCGAATTGGGTGTCGAACAGGTCGTCGTGCTCCCCGCCGACACGCAGGTGCGCTCGGCCGGCTCGACTTCGGCCTCGAGGCAGACCTGGATGACCGGAGGCGCGGTCCGCAAGGCCTGCGAGGCGATCCGGGTGCGGGTCCTCACCGACGCTCTGGTCGGACTCGACGGCGATCCCGGCGACCTGAGCCTCGAGGGCGGGAAGGTGATCTCGAGCTCGCTTGGCGTGGTCGCCGATCTCGCCGACGCGATCGGGGACGCGGCATACGAAGAGACTTACGAGTACCACCACAAGAAGACGTTCCCCCTCGATCCCGAAACGGGCCAGGGCGACGCCCACGTCGCGTTCGCGTTCTCGGCGCACCGCGCTACCTGCGACGTCGATACCGAACTGGGTCTCGTCAAGGTCGTCGAGCTCGCCACCGCGCAGGACGTGGGCAAAGCGATCAATCCCCAAGCGGTCGAGGGACAGATCGAGGGCGGCACCGCTCAGGGACTTGGCCTCGCGGTCATGGAGGAGATCCAGGTCAAGGACGGCAAGGTGATGAACCCGTCGTTCACCGACTACCTGATCCCAACGATCCTCGACATGCCTCCGATGCAGATCGACGTCATGGAGCTGGGCGATCCCGACTCCGAGTACGGGGTCAAGGGAGTGGGCGAACCTCCGACGATCTCCTCGACCCCAGCCATCCTCGCGGCACTGCGGAACGCGAGCGAGAAACCCCTGACGCACATCCCCGTCCGTCCCGACCATTTTCTGTGGAGCGGCGAGCGACCGGGAGAGCTCGGCCCATGAATCGCCGACGGTTGATCGCGGTCGCCCGAGGCGACGAGGCTCCGGACCTCGTCATCACCGGGGCGAAGGTGTTCTCGTCGTTCACGCGCGAATGGCTCGACGAGACCGTGACGATCGCCGAAGGGCGCATCGCAGGCTTCGGCGAGCCGGGAACGACCGGGGGCGAAGAGCGCATCGACGCTACCGGGAAGTACCTCGTGCCGGGGTTCATCGACGCCCACGTTCACATCGAGTCCTCGAAGCTCATGGTCGATGAGTTCGCACGCGTCCTCTTGATGCATGGGACGACCTCGATCGTGTGCGATCCGCACGAGATCGCCAACGTGCTCGGCACCGACGGGATCCATTGGCTGCTCGATGTCTGTGAGGGCCTGCCCCTCGACGTCTGGGTCATGGCATCGTCGTGTGTCCCGGCTTCGTCCTTCGAATCGCCGCGACGCCCGTTCACCACCGGCGACCTCGAATCGATCCTCAACCGCCGTCACGCGCTCGGGATCGCCGAGATGATGAACTTCCCCGGCGTGGTCTCCGGAGCGGAAGGCGAACTCGACAAGCTTGCAATCTCGCGCGCGACTCACGTTGACGGACACGCACCGGGATTGATTGGCCATGCGCTCGACGCTTACATCGCGGCCGGGATCCGCTCCGATCACGAGGCAACGACCTACGAAGAAGCGCTGGAGAAGAGGCGCAAGGGGATGTGGGTACTCCTACGCGAGGCGTCGAACGCGCGGAATCTCCTCGACCTCCTTCCGCTGGTGAAAGAGTTCGGGCCGGAGAACAGTGCGTTCTGCACCGACGACCGCGAGCCCGACTTCCTCTACCGGGAGGGGTCGATCAACCAGATGTGCCGGGCCTCCGTGGCTGCAGGGCTTCCGCCCGAGGACGCCCTCCTGATGGCGACGCTCAACGCCGCTCGCTATCACGGCCTCAAGGATGCCGGGGTTATCGGACCTGGATACATGGCCGACCTCGTGCTCCTCGGCGACCTCGAGGAGTTCCGTCCCGAGCGCGTGTGGAAAGAGGGACGTCTCGTGGTCGATGCCGGGGTTACGACCGGGGTCGAGGATCGCGACGTTCCCCTGTGGGTCCGGCGGTCGGTGCGCAACGCTCCCGTTGCCGCGGCCGATCTCGCCATCCCTTGCGCCCCCGGCGAGATCCGCGTCATCGAGATCATCGCGGGACAACTGCTGTCGAACGAGGTCCACGTCGAGGCACTGATCGAGGACGGAACCGCGATCGCCGATCCCTCCCGGGACCTGGCCAAGATCGCGGTCATCGAAAGACATCACGCAACCGGACGCATCGGCAATGGGTTCGTCACCGGGTTCGGCTTGCAGCGCGGGGCGTTCGCATCGACCGTCGCCCACGATGCGCACAACATCGTCGTGGTCGGAGTTTCCGACGACGACATGGCCGCATGCGTGGCGCGCCTCGAAGAACTCGGCGGCGGGATCGTGGCGGTGTCCGACGGCGAAGTTCTCGAAGAATTACCGCTCCCGGTGGCCGGTCTGCTCGCCGACCTTCCGGTGGCCGAGGTGGTCGAGCGCGTCGATCGCCTCCATGAACATCTGTCTCAGATGGGCGTCGACAGTCCCTCACCGTTCATGACCCTGTCGTTCCTCGCCCTGTCGGTGATCCCGAGCCTCAAGATCACCGACCAGGGCCTGATCGACGTCGACCGCTTCGAGATCGTTCCGCTGGAAGTGAAGGCGCGATGAGCGCCGGGGACCTCGCGCGAGAACTGGCCGCGGTTGCCTCCGGTCTCGAGCCGATGAACGGGGAGGGGCGCTCGGCGGCCGTCTGGGATCTGAGCTCCCCGACGCCGCGCGTCCTCCATGCGGGACGGCACGCCCGGGCCGAGCTGATCGAGGAGGCCACCAAGCGGCTCGCCTCCGGTGAGGGGGGCTTCGAGGTCGAACAAGGACCCGGAGTGCGCGGGCAGGTCGTGGTGTGCGGCGGCCCAGAAGACCGTGCCGCCTACGGTTTGTTCCTCCACGGAGAGGGCACCCCTCACCTGGGGCACACGACCGAGGGCCTCATCGAGGCGGCGGAACGATCCCTGGGGAAGCAGGTCGAGGACATGAGCCGGGCCGAGCGACAGGAGGTCGTCCGCTTCCTCGACGAGCGGGGTGTGTTCATGCTCCGCAAGGCGGTCGAGACCGTGGCCGACCGGCTCGGGGTCACCCGCTTCACGATCTACAACTACCTCGATAAGGCAGAAGGCGGCACAATGGAGGAGACGGCACTCAAAGAGGAGACCACCACATGACGCACGAACGCATCACCGCAAGCACGATCTCGGGCACCCTCTCGACGCCGCCGGTGCGCAACGAGGCGATCAAGGATTACCGGCCCGGCTCTCCCGAACGCAGCTCGCTCGAAGCTGAACTGAAGCGCCAGCAAGGCGAGATCAAGCAGGCCCCGATGGTCATCGGCGGCCAGACGGTCGAATCCGGCAACACCTTCGAGGTTCGCTCGCCGCACAACACCTCCCTCCAGCTCGCCGAGGTGCACGGCGCCGGTCCGGAGCACGTCGACCGCGCGATCCGTGCGGCGTTGGACGCGGCACACGATTGGGCGGCTCTCCCCTGGCAGGACCGCGTCGCTGTGTTCCTCCGCGCCGCCGATCTCGTCGCCGGAACGTGGCGCGATCGCATCAACGCATCAACGATCCTCGGACAATCGAAGTCCATCTATCAGTCGGAGATCGACGCGATCGTCGAGATGGCCGACTTCTGGCGGTTCAACGCGCACTTCGTCGAGCGCATCTACGCCGAGCAGCCGATGTCGGCACCGGGTATGTGGAACTATCTCGACTACCGGCCCCTCGAAGGCTTCGTCCTTGCCCTGACGCCGTTCAACTTCACCTGCATCGGCGCCAACCTCTCGAGCGCTCCGGCGATGATGGGCAACGTTGTCGTGTGGAAGCCGTCGGAGAAGCAGGCGTTCTCCGCGCAGTACACGATGGAGCTGCTGCTGGAGGCCGGGCTTCCTCCGGGCGTGATCAACCTCGTCCACGGGGACGGCGCGATGGTCTCCGACGTCGCGATGCGGCACTCCGAGTTCGCGGGGCTCCACTTCACCGGCTCGACGACCGTCTTCCGCTCGATCTGGAGGAAGGCCGGAGAGAACCTCGACAACCTCCGCTCGTATCCCCGTCTCGTGGGAGAGACCGGGGGTAAGGACTTCGTCCTCGCTCACCCGTCCGCCGGGGTCGACGCCCTCGTGGTCGGGCTCGGCCGCGGGGCCTTCGAATACCAGGGACAGAAGTGCTCGGCTCCGTCACGCGCCTACATCCCACGCTCGCTGTGGCCTCAGGTGAGCGAGGGCTTGAAAGACCTCGCCGAGTCGATCCCTCAAGGAGACGTCGCCGACATGAGCAACTTCATGGGCGCGGTGATCGACGAGACCGCCTTCAACCGGCACAAAGAAGCGGTCGAGGCCGCGGTGGCGTCGGGCAGCGAGGTCCTTACCGGGGCCAAGTTCGATCCGTCCGAGGGTTGGTTCGTCGCTCCGACCGTGCTGGTCACCGAGAACCCTCAGTCCGACACGATGGTGCGCGAGCTCTTCGGGCCGGTCCTGACCGTCTACGTCTACGACGACGACTCGTGGGACAAGACGCTCGATGTGATCGACGACACGAGCCCCTACGCACTGACCGGTGCGGTGTTCTCCAACGATCGCTCCGCGGTCCATCAGGCGACCAACCGTCTCCGCAACGCGGCCGGCAACTTCTACATCAACGACAAACCGACCGGAGCGGTCGTGGGCCAGCAGCCATTCGGAGGCTCCCGTGCGTCCGGGACCAACGACAAGGCGGGCTCGATCTACAACCTGCTGCGGTGGACGACACCACGGACGATCAAGGAGACCTTCTCGCCCCCGACCGACTGGCGCTACCCCCACCTGGGCTAGCAGCAGGCCCTTTTTCGGCCGTCGAGGCAGGTATCGCGGGGTTTTTGTCCCATTAGTCAGGTGAACCCCAAACCTGACCAGGAAGGGATTTCCATGCGACGTCTGATATCGACTCTGGCAGCGGCGACCCTCGTGGCATCGCTGGCCATCACCGTGGGGCCGCTGGCCCCCGCCGGTTCCACCCCCGTGGCCGCCGAGGACGCCACCTACACCGCGTTCGGCCGGGTGTTCCCAGATCCGCACGGATGTGACCCAGCAGGATCCCCGTTCGCCAAGGGCAACGTCTGTGCCATCGACTTCCTCCAGCTGTCCGAGCTGAAGAGCGGATTCGAGTACCTCGAGGGACTGTTCCCCGACTACCTTGAGTTCCAGCAACTGGACGAAGACTTCGACTGCGACGGCAACCTCTCGCCCGAAGGATGTGAGGAGTTCCGCTCCGCGGGCCTGCCGGAGACGGTGACCGCGGAGGGGGGCGCCATCACCCGCAACCGTCAGCCTCTGTACATGGTGAAGGTTACCGACGAGACCGTGCCCGATAAAGGCAAGGAGTACTTCGTCTTCCCACTCTCGATCCACGGGATCGAGCGCGCCGGGGTCGAGGGCGGAACCAGGGCCGCCGAGGATCTCGCCACCTGGGCCGCCTGTGAGGCGGGCACGGCACCCGAGATCGTCAACTGCGAGGCTGAGGGCGAGATGCCCCATCCGCTGATGGAGGCAACGCCCGAAGGATCGGTGACCGCCGGCGACGCGCTGAAGCGGTCGGTCTCATACTTCATCTATCCCAACACCGACGGCTGGCACCGCGGCGACCGGACCACAGGCTCGCAGTTCTATCAGCGCTACAACGGCAACGGCGTCGACTTGAACCGTGACTGGCCCGCCCAGGGCTTCACCTTCCGGCCGTACACCCCGTGGTCGGAGCCCGAGACCGCAGCCTTCGGCGAGGTCCTCCAGGCGATCGGCCCGAAAGACAAGCAGGGCCGCCCCAAATGGACCGGAGGGATCGATCTCCACGGACAGCTCATCGACCGCGCCTTCTCGTTCACCTTGATCGGTGGATCGCAGCGGCCCTACGACAAGAATCAGCGCGTGCTCCAGACGGTCAAGGGCGCGTGGGCCGACGCGGAGGCCCGGCTCGCGTGGTCACCGCTGATCAAGCCGAACGACGCTTCAGCCGACGACCCGGGCGTCTACGGCGTCCAGTGGGGCACGATCTGGGACTCCATCGCCTACACCGTGACGGGCGCCCTCGGCGACTGGATCGACTCCCCGATCGGCCTCAACGCCGACGGCATCGACAACGAGATGTCGCTCTCGCACCTCAGCAACTGCGACATCGGCAGCTGCTTCGCTCCTGATGTCGAGCAACTGCATGTCGATGGCAACAAGTCCCTCATCTACTCGATGATCAACTACTCGCTGAAACCCGAGAAAAGCACCTTCAAGACCTCGGGCAAGGTCGGGTACATCTTCAACAAGGGTGCTCTGAAGAAGAAGACGAAGTCCGACGCTCCCCCGCCCGAGTTCACCAAGCTTCCGCCCCAGGAGGACATCGCCGGCGGCACGCTCGACCCGTCGAACAGCTACACGCAGGAGTTCGAGGTCCTAGGTCCGAAGGACGGCGTCTACAACGGAGGCATCGAGGTCACGATCACCTGCGCCAACCTGCAGGGCATCGGACCGTGTGCGGTCGACGAAGCCGTCCTCGAACGACAGGACCCCGAGGAGGATCTCGTTCAAGGTGAAGAGTGGGAGGTCGTCAACACTTACTTCAACCAGTCCCCCGCCTACGTCCAGGCCGGCCAGGCCCTCCACGCCAACTACCCGGCCCCCGGCACCTACCGCGTCCGGATCAACGGGCAGGCGGTCTCCGGTGCCTTCACCACCAATATCGACTTCACCACAGAGAAAGGCTGGGAAGACCCGGGCCAGATCGGTTACCGGGCCACCAACATGAAGTTCTGGAAGATGATGAAGCGCTTCATGGAGCCGGGACTCGGGAGGGTTACGCCCAAGCAGATCCGGGATTCCAATGGCTGGAAGAAGAAGTACGACAGCATCGTCGTGACCAACAAGGTCTACAAGAACCTGGCCGGGCCGCTCCGCGAGTGGGTGGCGACGAGCGACGGCAACCTCGTGCTCACCGATGCAGCGCTCGGGATGCTTCAGCCGATGGGCGTCGTCGATGCGCCCGCGACCGAAGACAAGCACTACGCGGGCTACGTGAACTTCGCCACTGAGGCCGCCGAGAGCACCTACGACGATCCCCTTGCGTTCAAGATCAACGCGCCGGGAGCCGCCGAGGGCCAGGAAGGAAGCGAGGTTCGCCGGAGGCAGACCTACGAGCCGGTACCGCTGGGCATGGCGATCCAGACCCCCGACGGAGCCGACGCCTTCAACGCACCGACGTGGACGATCCCGGCCGAGGCATTCGATGCCGCCAAGGGCTCCTCACGTCAGGTCGGAACGACCGGAGACTTCACCAAGGTCTCGTTCGGAGAGATCGGCTACCAGGGAGGGACGATCCGGATCATCGGCGCACTACTGCCGATGCCGACCGACGAGTTCGACCACCCCTTCGGTCTCGCGAGCTACGCCCTGACCTACTCGGGCTACCAGATCCTGAAGAACGTGCTCACCCTGAACTGAACAAGAGGTCACAGATTGAAAGGGGCCCCTTCGCGGGGCCCCTTTCATGTTCCGACTCATGTTCCGACTTACTACGCGAACCAGTCCCTGATGTAGAAGATGCCGAAGTACACGACGAACGCAGCCGCCGCGATGTACATCATCGGGGCAACGTCCTTGGACTTGCCCCTCGTGAGCTTCAGGAAGACGTAGGTAACGAACCCTGCGCCGATGCCGTTCGTGATCGAGTACGTGAACGGCATGATGACCATCGTCAGGAACGCCGGCAGCGCCACCTCGATGTCATCCCACGGGATGCTCTTGATCCCGCTCGCCATCATGAGGAATCCGACGAGCACGAGTGCGGGAGCCGACGCTTGCACCGGGATGATCACCGCCAGCGGCGAAAAGAAGATCGCCAGCAGGAACAAGCCCCCGGTGACTACCGAAGTGAGTCCGGTCCGCCCGCCGTCCGCGATACCCGAGGCGGACTCGATGTAAGTCGTGTTCGACGAAGCCGAGAAAGCACCTCCGACCCCGGCCGCAACCGAGTCGACCAGGAGGGTCTTGTCGAGATCCGGTAGGCGTCCGTTCTCATCGAGCAGGTCGGCTTCCTTCCCCAGACCAACGACGGTGCCCATCGTGTCGAAGAAGTCGGCGATCATCAGCGTGAAGACCGCCAGAGCGGCCGAGATGGCGCCCATCGTGCCCCAGTAACCGAACGAGAAGTTGCCGATCAGGCTGAACGAATCACCGTCGGGCATGTCAACTGGCGACTGCCAATTGGCGTAGGGACCGAATCCGACGCCGTCGAGGAACGCCTCGTTCACGATCACCGCCAGCACCGTGGCTGCGAAGATCCCAATCAGTAGTGAGCCCTTGACCTTCTTGGCGTACAAGAACGCGATCAGGAGAAGCCCGATGATGAAGATGCCGACCGGCCACCCCTGCAACTCCCCGTTGGTCCCCATCTGCGCGAAGGGGATCCCCGGGGTGACGAAACCTGCGTCGACGAGCCCGATCAAAGCGATGAATAACCCGATACCCACCGCGATCGCGTGTTTCACGGGCATCGGAACCGCATCCATCACCGCTTGTCTGAACTTCGTCAGCACGAGGATCGTGATGATGATGCCCTCGGTGACTACCACGCCCATGGCCTCCGGCCATGTCAGAGCATTACCGGCCACCAGTTGGAACGCCACGACGCCGTTCAGTCCCAGCCCCGCGGCGATCGCGAACGGGTAGTTGGCGTACGACCCCATCAACAGCGTTAGCAGGCCGGCTGCCAGAGCTGTGACCGTTAGCACTTGAGTCGGGTCGAGCACGGTTCCTTCGCTGTCCGGCACCGACGACAAGATCGCCGGGTTCAGGAACAGGATGTAGGCCATCGTCATGAACGTCGTGGCCCCTGCGATCACCTCGGTACGAACGGTCGAGCCCCGTTCCGAGACCTTGAAGTACCCATCCAGACCGCCACCACGCGATTGGACAGACTGTGCCAAGAGGCACACCCCCTTCTTCCCAAGGTCGCCCGGCCCCGGTCCGAGCGCCTTACCCCAAGTCGGTCGGAGCCTTCCTCTGCGGCTCCAACGTGAGTCATATCAAGTCAAGCGCCCCGATGGAAGCATCCAGAGTGGTCGGCAGCGCCGACTATCCTCAGTCCATGCCCACCGTCACTTTGATCCCCGGAGACGGGATCGGCCCCGAGGTCTCGGGGGCGACCCGAAAAGTCGTCGACGCGCTCGCGTGCGGGATCGACTGGGATGTCCACCAGGCCGGGATTCCCGCGATCGAAACCCACGCGAATCCCCTCCCGCCGCACGTCTTAGATTCGATCCGCGAGAACAAAGTGGCGCTGAAGGGGCCGGTGACGACACCCGTGGGAAGTGGCTTCCGCTCCATCAACGTCGCCCTCCGTCAGGAACTCGATCTTTTCGCGAGCGTGAGGCCGTGTCGGTTATATCCGGGCGTTCCATCACATTTCGAGGCGGTCGACATCGTCGTGGTGCGAGAGAACACCGAGGACCTCTACGAAGGGACCGAGTTCGAGCAGGGCTCCGATGAGATGGAGAAGCTACGGGGATATCTCAAGTACGAGCACAACTTCTCGATCGCCGCCGATGCCGGGGTCTCGGTCAAACCGATCTCGATCTCTGCAACTCGCTCGATCGTCGAGTACGCCTTCGAATACGCCAAGCGCCACCGCCGCAGGAAGGTGACCCTCGGCCACAAGGCCAACATCATGAGGTTCTCAGACGGTCTCTGGCTCGAGACCGGCGAGGCGATGGCGGCGGAGTACCGCGATGTCGGCTTCGAGGCTCTCCAGGTCGATGAGCTCGCGATGTGGCTCGCGTGGACCCCTCACGACATGGACGTGCTCGTGCTGCCGAACCTCTACGGCGACATCATCTCGGACCTTTGCGCCGGTCTCGTCGGCGGACTCGGCCTTGCCCCCGGTATGAATCTCGGCAAGGAATACGCGGTGTTTGAGCCGACCCACGGATCGGCGCCGGACATCGCCGGCAAGGGGCTGGCCAACCCGATCGCTATGATCCTGTCGTCGGTCTTCATGCTCCGCCACCTCGGTCTGGACGAGGAGGGGAACCGGGTCGAGAAGGCGGTAGCGACCGTGCTCGCTGAGGGCAAGGTCCGGCCCCCGGACATGCGCCCGCGTGGCGAGCCCGCCACAACTGATCGGGTGGCCGACGCGATCATCGAATGTCTGTGAGTGACCTCGAGCGGATCGATGTGTTCCTGCATCACATCTCGGAGCTGGCCTCCACGGACCTGATCCCTTTCGACGGGGGCCTCGCCTACATCAACTCGAACTTCCCGATCATCTACGACATGAACTTCCTCACCGTGCGATCGCCCGGGACGATGACCGTCGGGTCCATCATCAGCGCGTGCGACGACATCCTCGGTGGCCGTGGCCTGAAGCACCGCAAGGCTGAGGTCATGTACCAGCCTGAGGGAGCAGTGCTCGCCGAGGGCTTCAAGAAGTTAGAGGGGTGGACGGTCAACACCTTGATCACGATGAAGCTGACCGGCGATCCCGACGAAGCCCTAGTGCCCGGGGTCGGCGAAGAAGTCACCTACGACGAGCTGCGAGCCTTCCGCGAGGAAGGGGTCCGGCGCGGCCCGTACGCCAGCAGTGAGGAGGACGTGCGGCAGCTCGTCGACAAGAACCGGGTGTGGCACGACACGGTTGAGACCAAACACTTCGCCGCCCGCCTCGATGGGCGGATCGCCTCGGGATGCGACCTCTACATCGAGGGTGGCATCGGTCAGATCGAAGACGTCGAGACCTTCGAGGAAGCGCAGAACAAAGGGCTAGCCCGTGCCGTGGTCGGTAGCGCAGCAGTCGCGGCGGCCGCCGCGGGATGCGATCTCATCTTCCTCAACGCCGATGACGACGACTGGCCAAAGGTCCTCTACCGCAAGCTGGGCTTCGAGACGATCGGGACCTTCTACGGGTACCTCAAGACTCCGGAAGGTGTCCCGGCTTCCTAGCGCGGGTCCCAGCGGGTCTTGGGTGCGATGGGCCCGAGCAGGATGCGGTCCTTGTAGCGCTGGATCGTCTCGATGAAGTGAGCGACCACGTCGTCCGACAGCAAGTGCGGTTTGAGACCTAGCTCCACGAGCTTCGTGTGCGCCGCGTTGTAGTAGTGCTCCTCGGCTTCGATCCGTGGATCGTCGAGGCTGTCGACCTCGACGTTGATCCCGAGGTCGGAGCCGACCCGGGCGACGATCTCGGCGAGATCCTTCACCGAGAACTGCTCGGTGAACTGGTTGAACACGCGGTACTCACCCGCCGTGGCTGGGTTCTCGACCGCGAGCTTGATGCACTGCATCGTGTCAACGATGTTGAGGAAGCCGCGGGTCTGGCCCCCCTTGCCGTATACGGTCAGTGGATAACCGACGACCGCCTGGACGCAGAAACGGTTGAGGGCGGTGCCGAAGACCTCGTCGTAGTCGAAACGCGTACAGAGGCGCTCGTCGAGATCGGTCTCATCGGTCCGGATCCCGTAGACGACCCCCTGGTTCAGATCGGTCGCCGCCATGCCCCATATCCGAGAGGCGAACTGGATGTTGTGCGAGTCGTGCACCTTCGTCAGGTGGTACATCGAGCCCGGGGTCTTCGGGAACGGCAACGTGTCCTTGCGGCCCTTGTGCTCGATCTCGATGAAGCCCTCTTCGATATCTATATTCGGCGTTCCGTACTCCCCCATCGTCCCCAGCTTCACCAGGTGGGCGTCGGGAACTATGTCCCTGATCGCGTAGATGACGTTCAGGGTTCCCTCGACGTTGTTCCGCTGCGTCAGGACCGCATGCCGGCGAGAGATCATCGAGTACGGAGCACTCGGCTGTTCCCCGTAGTGGACGACGGCCTCGGGCATGACCTCTCGGAAGACCTCATCGGTGAACGACGGGTCGGTGAGGTCCCCGATGAAGGGCCGGATCTCGAGCCCGGTCACCTCGTGGAACGCCTTGACCCGCTCGTGGAGACTCTGGATCGGGGTCAGGGAACCGGCACCCATCTCGGTCGACATGGTCCGGCGCAGGAAGTTATCGACCACCGCTACCTCGTGGCCCGCCTTGCTCAGATGCATCGCGGTCGGCCACCCGAGATAGCCATCGCCGCCTAGAACCAGGACTCTCATCGGTCGGCAGGATACCGGGAAACACCCCCTGCGGGGCATCGGCTAGTGAGGGGGCCGTGCGATAGTTGACCGATGGCAACAACTTCCACGCTCACCGACCGACTGGGTCGGCCGATCCGGGATCTCCGCATCTCGGTCACCGACCGGTGCAACTTCCGGTGCGTCTACTGCATGCCGCGCGACATGTTCGGGCCCGAACACGCCTTCCTCCCCCGGGCCGAGCTCCTCACCTTCGAAGAGATCGCTCGTCTGGCTCGCGTCTTCTCCGGCCTGGGCGTCCAGAAGATCCGCCTGACCGGGGGCGAGCCCCTGATCCGCAAGGACCTCGAGGACCTGATCGGGATGCTGGCGACGATCCCGAACCTCGATATCGCCCTGACCACCAACGGGTCGCTGCTTCCCAAGATGGCCGGCCCCCTGGCCAGAGCGGGGCTGACGCGCGTGACGGTGTCCCTCGACTCGCTCGACGACGCCCGCTTCGATGCCATCAACGACGTGAACTTCCCCGTCGCGAGGGTCCTCGAGGGCATCGAGGCCGCGGCGGCCGCTGGGCTCGATCCCATCAAGATCAACATGGTCGTGAAGCGCGGGATGAACGACGTCGACGTCGTCCCCATGGCCGAGCACTTCCGCGGGACAGGTCACACCGTTCGCTTCATCGAGTACATGGACGTCGGCACGACCAACGGGTGGCGACTCGACGACGTCGTCCCCGCGACCGAGATGGTGGATGCCATCGCGGCGAGGTTCCCACTCGAGCCGATCGGATCTGACTACCGGGGCGAGGTCGCCAAGCGCTACCGCTACCTTGACGGCGCCGGCGAGATCGGATTCATCTCGTCGGTCACCCAACCGTTCTGCGGCGACTGCACGAGGGCCCGGATCTCGTCCGAGGGCAAGCTGTTCACCTGTCTCTTCGCGAGCGAAGGCCACGACCTGCGCGAGCTCGTGCGCTCCGGAGCCGACGATGACGTCCTGGTCGAGGCGATCACAGGCGTATGGCGGAACCGCGGGGATCGCTACTCGGAGCTGAGGTCGGCGGCGACCTCCGAGCTCACGAAGGTCGAGATGTCGTACATCGGTGGCTGACGTGACCGGCATCCGAACCTGGCTCAGCGAGGACCCTCTAGATATCTCGCAGGTTGTCGCCGAGGCGTCCTCGATCGACGCCGGCGGCATGGGCATCTTCGTCGGCACCGTCCGCGCGAGCGCCTCGGTCGAATCGAACTCCACCAAGAGCGTCGTCCGTCTCGACTACGAAGCACACCCCACCCTGGCGGTCGAGAAGCTCCAGGCGGCTGCCGAAGCCGCGGCGGCCAAGTTCGATCTCATCAAGGTCGCCGCCGTCCACCGGACCGGCCGTTGCGAACTAGGCGAGCCCACCGTCGCGCTCGCCTGCTCGGCGGCACACCGCGGCGAGGCGATGGACGCCGCCCGCTTCCTGATCGACGAGATCAAAGGGACAGTCCCGATCTGGAAGAGCGAGGTCTACGGCGACGGCTCCGCCTGGGTAGGTGCGACGCCCTAACGCGCGTTCCTATCCATGTCAGTCGTCTATAGGACGACTCACGTGGAAAGATCTTCGCTACTGCAGGGATTCGAAGTCGGCGGGGGTGTCGATGTCGAGCGGCGGCTCCATGTCGAGAGCGACCTCCACGACGTCCGTCGAACCGTCGAGGACCGCCCTGGCCCCCACATCGCCGCCGATCTCGCCGAAGGCGCCGAACGATCCGCTGGTAACGATGACGGGGTGACCGGGAGTACCCCGGTAGACCGCCCTCGCCGCCCGGGCTCCCGACGATCGGAACGCGTCGACGACCCGGCCGATCGCGGCAGGCGAGAGGCGGGGCTGATCGCCGAGGAAGATGGCCGCCGCACTAGAGGCCGGTGAGACGCTCGCTAGCCCCAGATGCAGCGAGATCGATTGACCCTCGGCGTGATCGGGATTGACGACGACCCGGGCTCCCTCTGGGAGGTCCAGCGCACCCTCCACCTCCTCCGCCGCGTGACCCAGGACCACGACGATCTCGGCGAAGCCGCACGAGGCCACCACGTCGACAACATGCTGGAGCAGCGGCTTGCCCTCGAGGACGAGCAACTGCTTCGGCTCGCCGAGCCTGCTCGACGCGCCCGCCGCCAGGATGACGGCGGAGATATCAACGGCGCCAGACTCGCTCACGAAGCCGAGTCTAGATGGGCTGCTTCCGGCGGGCGACCCTCTCCGACTGGAGTCAGGCTGGAATATGGTTAATCCATGGACTCCACGAATTTGGAATCCACGGACAAAGCATCAACGCTGTCTTTGGTGATTGGTGCTCTGTCCCTTGGCGCATCTGCGGTGGCAGGATTTGCTTGGGTCCTCGTCCTTCCGGTTGCCATGAGCGGTCTACTTCTTGGTCTGTGGGCGAGAGGGAACGATAACGCCAACGCAAGGAGGGCTGCCATCGGAGCTTCTCTTTGCGCGCTTGCCGTCCTGGTTTCATTGATTTGGGCGCTGGCCGTCTGAGGGTTCAACCCTATGGATGACTCCCGGAGAGCGGGCGAGTCTATGGGTTAGCCCCCTGCGACCGCCGGGATGATCGAGACCTTGGCCCCCTCCGGGACCTCGGTCTCGAGGTTCTTCAGGAAACGCACGTCTTCTTCGTCGAGGTAGATGTTCACGAACCGGCGCAACGCTCCGGCCTCGTCCACGATGCGCTCGGTGATGCCGGGGTGCCTCCGGCCGAGCTCGGTCACGAGGTCACCGATCGTCGCTCCGCTCGCCTCGACCTCCGACGCACCCTCGGTGAAGGTCCTCAACTGCGTGGGGATCCTGACCGTGACGCTCATTCCGTTTCCTCCAGTGCTCTGTCAACGGCTTCGACGTTGGCGCCGATGACGTGGGATGGTCCGATGTCTCCGAGGGCTTCGATCGTCTTGAGGCCGACTCCGGTGATCAACGCGACGGTTTCCTGGTCGGGCGTAACGGAGCCCTCGCGGATCAGCTTCTCGAGGGTCGCGATCGTCACTCCCCCGGCGGTCTCGGTGAAGATCCCTTCGGTGCGCGCGAGGAGCTTCATGCCCTCGGCGACCGACTCCTCGGGGATACGCGTGACGGTGCCTCCGGTAGCGCGGACATCGCGCAGGGCGTAGTAGCCGTCGGCGGGATTCCCGATCGCGAGGGACTTGGCGATAGTGTCGGGCTTGACCGGTCGGAAGTCCTCGGCGCCTTCCTCGAACGCTCGGGCCACCGGCGAGCAGCCGTCGGCCTGCGCACCGTGGATCGCGGTGTGCGGAGCCTCGTCGAGCAGACCCACCTGGTGCAGTTCGCCCAAGCCTTTTTTGACCTTGGTCAGAAGCGAGCCGGAGGCGACCGGGATGATGACCGCGTCCGGGCTTCTCCATCCGAGCTGCTCGACGATCTCGTAGCCCAGCGTCTTGGAACCCTCGGAGTAGTACGGACGCACGTTGACGTTGACGAACGCCCAGTCGTCCTTCACGCCGCAGAGTTCGGCGCACAACCGATTGACGTCGTCGTAGGAGCCCTCGACGGCGATCAGCCGGCCGCCGTAGACGGCCGCGGCCGCGACCTTGCCGGTCTCGAGCCCCTCGGGGATGAACACGACGCTCTCCATCCCGGAGGCAGCCGCGTGAGCCGCGACCGCGCCGGCGAGGTTCCCGGTGCTGGCGCACGCGGCCACCTTGAAGCCGAACGCCCGCGCCGCGGTCAGCGCCACGGTCACGACTCGGTCCTTGAACGAGTGTGTCGGGTTGGTGCCCTCGAACTTCAGCCACAGTTTCTTGAGCCCAAGTTCGGCGGCGAGGCGAGGGGCATCGATCAACCTCGACCAACCGGCGCCGATGTCGACCCACTCCACGTTGGGCGCCGGCAAGAGGTCCGCGTAGCGCCAGATCGTGGGGGCGCCCAACGCGATCCGCTCCCGGCTCGTTGTCGCCGCGATCCGCTCGTAGTCGTAGACCACCTCGAGCGGGCCGAAACAGAACTCGCACACGTGCTGGGGCTGGAGCGGGGTCTCGTTGCCGCACTCCTTACAGGCCAGGGCGCGCGCGTTACCCCAATCGAGCACCTCGGGGATCTCGGGTACCGACGCGGTGCGACGGCTGAGAGCGCGGTCAATGAGAGCGCTGTTCTCTTGGTGAGTCACGATGCTGCTGCCTCCTCTCGTCTACTCGACGGACGGAGGGGCGCATCGCACCATCTCATCTCCCCCGGGCGTCTGCTCGGGCCAGATTTGGCACCTTCCCCCTCATTGGGGTGGGTTGCCGGGGCTTCGCAGGGCTGGATCCCTCT
>WHTI01000353.1 GCA_009377815.1 Actinomycetota bacterium | reverse complement strand
CTCCCTGGGGTTGGAGACTCCGGCGCCGCCGGCTTGCGATCCATCGCCAAGGTCACGGCAGATCTTCGCCACAGACCAGTTCTGCTGACGATCGATGGTTTCGCACCCACCCTGCGTGTTCGTGGCCTCGGTCGGCACGCTGGCCCCCGAGGTCGACAGCGGAACGACGGCGAGCACCATCGATGCCCCCAGCACTGCCAGGACCCTGTGGCGGATCCTTATCTGCTTCCTCATCTTGCTTCCTCCCGTCTTCGCTGCGTCATCTGCACAGCTCTGACGTGATGGTCGCCCGAAGAACCCCCTCTCCACATCTGGAAGATGCCCTACGTCGGTCCCGTGAGGATGCCTATCTTTCGGCGCGCGGCTCCGTAGGCGGCGTTCCTGCTTGTCCGAAGAGCCCCAACCGCTCAGCCAGCGTCGCGGCTTCGACTCGGCCGGTCACTCCGAGCTTGGCCAGGATGTGCGAGACGTGTATCCCCGCCGTCTTCGCGGAGATGAACAGCTCCTGTGCGATCTGGGGGTTGGTCCTGCCCGCCGCCACCAGTTCCAGCACCTCGAGCTCCCGGGGCGTGAGGCCCAGGCGGTCCTCGTCGCTCGGTCGAGGCGGTGCCTCCCCCGGAGCAAGATCGATCCGAGCGCGCCGGGCCAGCCCCTCGATCTCGCCTTTCAACGGCTCGGCTCCAAGGCGCGCGGCCAGGTCGAGGGCCCTCCGCAACGCCTCCTCGGCCCGCCGGCGTTTCGGTTTCGCGGTCAGGAGAGCCTCGCCGAGCCGCCAGCTTGCATATGCCACCTCGTAGGGACATCCCAACTCCTGCCATATCCGCACGCTCTCACTCCAGAGTTCCGGGTCCGACGCGCCTTCCAACCTCGACATCTCCGCGCGACAGAGGGACCCGTACCCAGGGATCGGGCCAGATCGAACGGCCGTGGCCATGGACGCCGCGCTCTCTTCGAGCGCATCAGCGCGAGCCCGGATCTCCGCCGGCGTCGCTCCTCGTCGGGCACGAGTGAGCTCCGCTTGGTCCGCCTCCGAGCGCAAGGCGAGGTAGTACAAGAATGCTGCGTCCCACGCATCGCCATCCATCGCGATCTCCAAGCCCTCGCGAGCAGCCTGTGACGCTTCTTCGGGTCTCCCCTCCGATATCGCCAGCTCCGCCAACGCCGCCCGGATGGGTGCGAGAAGCTGAGGTTGGCTCACTCCGGGAGCCAGTCGGAGGGCCCATTCCACGTCCTGCCGCGCCCGCTCGAAATCGCCCCGACGGATCCTCAGAGTGGCGCGCAATGTCGCCGCGAACAACTCAATCCCCGTTCGCTCCGACCTCGATCTCAATACCTCAGACACGAGGTCCTCGACCTCGTCCCATCGCCCGAGCTGGAGGTAACACTCACAAGCGTTGCCCAGCAGGAAATAGCCGTGGGTGTACTCGTGGCCGAATCTTTGCATCAGCGCCGCTCCCTCTCGGGCCTTGTCTGCTCCTTCGAGGAACCTCCCCATGCGCGTCAATGCGTCCGAGATATTGATGTAAGCGCGCCCGATGTCGTCCGGGATCTCCAAGCGCTCCGCTATGCGGAGAGCCTCGAGGGAATGAGCCAAGGCCCCGTCCAGGTCGCCGCCGAGCCCGAGCGCGATTCCCATCGAATCG
>WHTI01000141.1 GCA_009377815.1 Actinomycetota bacterium | reverse complement strand
CGTTCTCGGCGATCCCGCGGGAGATCTCCTCCCGATCGGCCTCGGTCAACATCCTGCGCACGCCCACCCGGTGCTCCTCGTCGGCTCGGTGTCACCGACGATCTACACCAAGATCAATTGCTACGACCGGTTGGGATCAAGATGTCCTGGCGCTCCCCTGGACTTGGCGAGCCCTCTTGCCCTCGGATTGCATGCATGTCACTGTGGTCCACGACACAGCGCGGCGACCGCCAGGCGATGGAGGTGATGCTGGTGGTCCTCGGTGGAGTGATGACGCGACCGGCCGAGCCACTGGCAGGTCACCAGGTAATGCACACCGCAGACGTGGACGAGGCTCGGCAAGTGGTGACCGACGTGTACGTGCCGCACGACCTCGACACGGCCGGTGGCCGGCCACTCGACGCCCGCCTCAACGTCGTGGCGTCTCCGACGTTGACGCTTGGCTATCTGATCTACGGGGCCGACGCCTCGCTGACGCTTCCGCCACTGCGGCATTGCTATCACGTCAATCTGACCCTCAGCGGCGCCACGCGGGCAACCCGACGGGGTGGCCGCGACGAAGTCGTCACAACGGGCATGCGCAACGGTGTCGTCCTGCTGCCCTCGGAGGATTCGACGGTCTCGTGGGCGCCGGAGGCGACCCAGTACGTGATGAAGTTCCCACGGGGGCCGCTCGAGGAACACCTCGGAGGCCTGCTCGGCCGCCCAGTGGTCGACACGATCAACTTCGACCTGACCATGGACCTGCGCGACGGCCCTGGGGCACAACTGCTGTCCGCGGTGCGCTTCTTGCAAACTGAGATCGACCGGCCCGGTGGGCTGCTCGACGCCCCCCTTGCCCATGCCCAACTCGAGACCTACGTGATGACGAGCCTGCTGCTCGGGGTACCCAACTCCTACTCCGATGCACTGCGCAGTTCTGGGGGACAGGAACGCCCGGCTGTAGTGCGGCAGACGATGGACTATGTCGAGTCCCATGTCGACGAGCCGTTGAGCGTGTCCACCCTCGCCCGCCACGCCGGTGTCACCGCTCGGACCTTACAGATCAGCTTCTCGCGCCACCTGGGGGTAAGCCCGAGTGAATACGTGCGCGAGGTGCGGCTTGGTCGCGTCCACGCCGACCTGATGGCGGGGAACCCTACGGACATGTCGGTCACCGAACGCGCCATGCGATGGGGTTTCATGAACATGGGGCGGTTCTCCGACCAGTACCGGCGAAAGTACGGCCAGCTACCCTCGGCGACGCTGCGCTCGGGCTGAGCACTTCGCCGATCGGCCGGAACGGTTCGCCTCGCGGATGGTCGCCGAAGTCGAACGCTGCTTAGCGTGAAGACACGACACGAGGTGAGCACATCGCCTACCTGAGCATCGGGTCCGTTGCGGGGTACGGCGACACCTGCACCACCCGTCATCCTTTGCGGCTGGAGGAGCTAGCGATGGTTCAGACCGTGACTAAGGGCCGTGAGCAGACCCTGCCCCTGAAGCACCCCCGCACCGGACCGTCGATCTTCAATGATCAGAAGATGAAGCTCGGTCTGTTCGGGTCGAACTGCAGCGGCGGGTTGTGTATGACCGACGCCCCGACCACATACGAGATCACATGGGAGCATACCCGCTCGATCGCGCAGAAGGCTGACCGGCTCGGCTTCGAGGCCATGGTTCCGGTGGCGCGTTGGAAGGGCTTCGGGGGAAATGTCAACTTCAACGGCACGAACTTCGAGACCTTCACCTGGGGTGCCGGCCTGGCGGAAGCGACCGAGCAGATCACGATCTTCACCACAAACCATGTGCCCACGGTGCACCCCATCGTCGCGGCGAACATGGCCAGTACTGTCGATCACATCTCTAGCGGACGCTATGGGCTGAACATCGTGATGGGCTGGTTCACGCCGGAGATGGAGATGTTCCGTGCTAGCCAGCTCGAGCACGATGAGCGCTACGCCTATGGTGGCGAGTGGCTGGAGTTCGTCGAGCGGCTGTGGACCGCCGAGGGCGAGTTCGACTTCGACGGCACATTCTTTAAGTCGGGTAGGTGCGAATCCGAGCCCAAACCCCTGCAGAACCCACGCCCGGTTTTGATCAACGCGGGTAATTCGGCGGCAGGGATCGAGTTCTCCGCCAAGTACGTGGACATCAACTTTGCCTCACTGGACATCGAGAAGATGCCCGACTACACGGCCTCGATCAAGAAGAAGGCCGTGGACGAGTACCAGCGCCAGATCAGCACGATGACCTACGGCCTGGTGGTGTGCCGTGACACCGAGGCCGAGGCCAGGCGCGTGCACCAGGATATCGTCGACCAGGGCGACTGGCCCGGCGCGCGGAACCTGATGAGCATCCTGGGTATCGAGAGCCAGTCGTTCGGTGAGCAGATCGAGAAGTTTCAGGAGCGTTTCATCGCAGGGTGGGGCGGGATGCCGCTGATCGGCACCCCCGAGCAGGTCGTTGAAGGTTTTCAGGAGCTGTCCGACGCCGGCATGGAGGGTATGATCATGGGTTTCCTCGACTACAACGAGGAAGTTGATTACTTCGGCGAGAAGGTCATGCCTCTCATGCGCGAGGCTGGCCTGCGCCACTAAGCGAGGTCGTTGGGCGCGGGGCACTGCCCGTGGAGCCATCGATCCTGCTATCAAGGTCCTTTGGTTGGCAGCAGTGCGGTCGGAGAGGGGAGGGCGTGCGATGGCGGAAGCGGTGTGGCGGGTCTATGAGGACCTCAAGGTGCGTATCGTCAACGGGACTTACCCAGCGGGCGAGCGCCTGCGGGAGACGAGCCTTGCAGTCGAGCTCGGGGTCAGTCGGACACCGGTGCGCGAGGCTTTGCAGCGGCTGCAGGCGGCCGGGTTGGTTGAGATCTCGCCGAATCGTGGGGCGCGGGTCACCGGTATCGCCGGTGCCGACGTCGACGACATCTTTGATCTACGAACCCTGCTCGAAAGCTACGCCGCGCGGCGGGCGGCTGAGAACGGTGTCGCCGACCTTGACCACTTTAGAGGCCAGTGTGCAGCCATGGAGGCTTGCCTCGCCGCTTCCGACGGTCTCTGGAGCGACGATGTTGCCGAGCTCAACCAGGCGTTCCACAAGGCGATTCATACTGCGGCCGACAATACACTCCTTCCGGGGGCGCTGTCCGGCGTGGTTCAGATGTCGTTGGTACGCCACACGTTCCATCACTACACGAAGAACGAGCTCGAACGCAGCTTTGCTCAGCATCGCGAGCTCGTTGACGCGATCGACGCACGCGATGGCCCATGGGCCGAGTCGGTGATGCGCTCGCACCTGCACGCCGCTCGTGCCTCGCTGCGCAGACACACGACCGAACACACCGACAACGAAGGGATGAATCCGTGACCTCGGCGAACGGCAATGGACCGCTGGCGGGCATCCGCGTCGTCGAGACAGGATCGTTGATCGCCGGACCGTTCTGTGCCCAGCTGCTGGGTGACTTCGGTGCGGAGGTCATCAAGGTCGAGGACCCCGAACACGGTGACCCGATGCGGGAGTGGGGCAGCACCAAACTCCGGGGGTACTCGCTGTCGTGGCCGATCATCGCCCGGAACAAGAAGTCGGTGACGTGCAATCTGCGCGAGCCCGACGGGCAGGCCCTGCTGCGTCAGCTTGTCGAGCGTTCCGACGTGCTGGTGGAGAACTTCCGCCCGGGTACCCTTGAGCGCTGGGGCCTGGGCTATGATGAGCTGTCAAGGCTCAACCCGGGCCTGGTGCTGGTCCGCGTCACCGGCTATGGCCAGGATGGGCCCTACGCGCAGCGCGCGGGATTCGGTTCCATCGGCGAGGCCATGGGTGGTATCCGTTACATCACCGGCGAGCCCGATCGCGCGCCCAGCCGCACCGGGGTCTCGCTTGGGGACTCCCTTGCGGGCACCTTCGCGGCCCTGGGGGCTGTGATGGCTTTGCTGAATCGGCACCGCACGGGGCGGGGTCAGGTTGTCGACTCCGCCATCTATGAGGCTGTGCTCGCCCTGATGGAGTCGCTGGTCCCGGAGTGGGAGCTGGCCGGCTCCCGGCGCGAGCGCACGGGGTCGGTGCTGTCCGGGGTTGCGCCGAGCAATGTCTATTCCACCGCCGATGGCGCCGAGGTCCTCGTTGCGGCAAACCGCGACACGGTTTTCGTCCGGCTCTGCGAGGTCATGGGAGACCCTGACCTCGCCGACGACCCTCGATTTCGCACACATCAAGCCCGCGGTGAACGCAGCGATGAGCTCGACGAGATCGTTGGCCGGTGGGCCAAGGGGCGAAACTCCCCCGAACTGCTCCACGAGCTCCACGACGCGGGTGTCCCAGCGGGACTGATCTACACGGCAGCCGACATGCTCGATGACCCCCACTTCCGGGCCCGCGAGGCCATCGTCCGACTGGCCCACCACGGCCTCGGCGAGTTCCCGATGCAAAACGTCGCTCCTCGCCTGTCTGCCACACCAGGATCGGTGGGCTCCCTGGGACCTGAACTCGGCCAGCACAACGACGACATCTACGGGGACCTGCTCGGCCTCGACCCAGTCTACCGCAAGCAGCTCGGCAGCCGCGGAATCATTTAACGACGGGAGGACACACTCATGGGACGACTCGAGGGTAAAAACGTGGTCATCAGCGGTGCCACCGGTGGGCAGGGCCAGGTGGCCTGCCGGATGTTCGGCGACGAAGGCGCGAACGTGATCGGCACCGACGTCGACGAGCAGGCCGGCGTGGCGCTGAGCAAGGAACTCGGCGAGAAGGGCCACCCGTTCTCCTTCATTGCCGCCGACCTGTCGAACAGCGCCGGGGTAGACACTCTGGGGGCAGCGGTCGAGGAACGGTTCGATCGCGTCGACGCCGTCTACAACAATCACGGCATCATCCTCGGCAAACCACTGCTGGAGACCACCGAGGCTGAGTGGGACAAGATCCACGACATCGACCTCAAGAGCGTGTTCCTCATCATGAAGCGGCTCGTGCCGCTGATGACCGAGCGCGGCGGCTCGATCATCAACGTATCGTCTGTCGGTGGACTCGTCGCCTTCGCCAACATGGCCGCCTATGGCGCGGCCAAGGGCGGCCTGGCCATGTTCTCCAAGGTCGCCGCGGTCGATCTGGCCCCGCACAACATCCGCGTCAATGCCATCTGTCCCGGCGTCATCGACACCCCGATGCCACGCAACTTCGTCAGCGGCCTCGCAGAACGCGACCAGATCTGGACGGGCTTCGAGCAGGGCCACCTCACCGGGCGCCTCGGCCGGTCTGAGGAAGTAGTCTCCCTCGCGATCTACCTGGCCAGCGACGAGTCCACGTTCATGACCGGCGCCGCGATCCCCATCGATGGCGGCTGGTCGGTCCAGTAACACCACCGGAAGGAGCGCCATGACCACGAACAAGTCTGTCACGGTCCAGAACATCACTGCCGAATTCGCGCAGGAACTCATCGACGCAGCCGCGAACAAGGCAGCCGAAATCAGCGTGCCAATGGTGATCTCCGTTGTCGACCGCGACGGCACGCTGAAAGCATTCCTGCGGATGGACGGCGCGCCGCAGTTGTCGGTCGACATCGCCCAGAACAAAGCCTACACCGCAACGGCGTTCGGTATCAGCACCGACAACTGGTACGAGTTCATTAAAGATGACGATCCGCTGCGCCTGAGCATCCCGCACACCGACCGGCTCGTGACTTTCGGCGGCGGCTACCCGATCAAGGTCAATGGTGAGCTCATTGGCGGTATCGGGGTCAGCGGAGGGCACTACAACCAGGACATGCAGGTCGCCGCCACCGCATTGGAGTCGGCTGGGCTAAGCACCTCCTGACCAGCAAACTGATCAGTGGCGCTACGCCCCACGCATCGGCCGCTGCCGGCCTCGGCGCGCGCAGCGAAATCGGTCGCCTAACTCCACTGATGCCACGGCGGAAGCGCCGACGCAAGTAGCCGCCACGAATGGAGACCACTGTGTCCGTCACGATCTGTGAGGTCGGTCCGCGCGACGGGCTGCAAAACGAACCCGACATACTCGACCCGACGGTCCGGGCTGAACTGGTCAACCGCATGGCGGGCACGGGGGTAACGCGCATCGAAGCGGCGAGCTTCGTCAGCCCGAGCCGCGTCCCCCAGATGGCCGGGGCAGAGGAGGTCCTCGCCGAGGTCCGGTCCCGGCCCGACCTCACCCGTGCGGCGCTCGTGCTCAACGAACGCGGCTACGAGCGGCTAAGCGGCACCTCCTGTGAGGAGGTCCACGTTGCCTTCTGCGTGACCGAGGCGTTCAACCAGCGCAATCAGGGTCGCTCGGTCGCGGAGTCGGTCGCCGACACCCGCCGCATCGTCGCCGCGGGCCACGGCGACGGGCGTCGAGTGACGGTCACATTGGCGGCCTCGTTTGGATGCCCCTTCGAAGGCCGCGTCGATCCCGGGCACGTGCTCGACCTCGCGGGCCAGATCGTCGAGTGCGGCGCCGACGAGATCATCTTTGCCGACACGATCGGGGTCGGCGCTCCGCACCAGGTGCGGCAGTTGCTCACCGGCGCAGCGCCACTGGGTCGCCCCTTGGGCCTGCATTTGCACAACACAAGAAACACCGGCTATGCCAACGCCTATGCAGCCCTCGAACACGGAGTCTCGGTCCTCGACGCCTCAATCGGCGGTATCGGCGGCTGCCCCTTCGCACCTAATGCCACCGGCAATATCGCCACCGAAGACCTGCTCAACCTCCTGCACGAGGAAGGGGTTGAAACCGAGGTCGACCTCGACGAAGTGCTCCGCGTCGCCGAATGGATCGAAACAGTACTCGGACGCCGCCTACCAGGCCAGCTCTACCGCGCTGGCCGCTTCGCCACCGCCCACTGTTGAGTGCTGGACGGCGACGTTGGCGCCATGAGCAGGCGCACTACCCACCGAAGGTGACATGTATATGTCCGTACGTGAAGCTCCAGCTACCGGGGTGGAGCTGGTCAGGAGTAGGCATGGGGCGCTTCGAGCAGGTCGCCCGGGCGGTCGCGGACATCGCGGCCGGGCGGCCCGTCGTCGTGGTCGATGACGAGGATCGGGAGAACGAAGGGGATCTGATCTTCGCGGCGAGCATGGCGACGCCGGAGCTGGTGGCGTTCATGGTCCGTTACACGTCGGGGTACATCTGTGTGCCGCTGACCGAGTCCGATTGCGACCGGCTGGATCTGCCGCCGATGTATCACGTCAACCAGGACAAGCGGGGCACCGCGTACACCGTCACGGTCGACGCCCGGGAGAGTGTCACGACCGGTATCTCGGCGGCCGACCGGTCGCGCACGATGCGGTTGCTGGCCGACCCGGACGCCAAGGCCGTCGACCTCACCCGACCCGGTCACGTGGTCCCGCTACGGGCCAAGGACGGCGGCGTGCTGCGCCGCCCCGGCCACACCGAAGCAGCGGTCGACCTGGCGCGGCT
>WHTI01000351.1 GCA_009377815.1 Actinomycetota bacterium | reverse complement strand
CATCGGAAGGCGAAGAGCACCGCTAGGTTGCTTGGGACACTTGATCTCGGGAAGACCCGAGTGGCTGGAGGACAACGCTCTAATAACCGGTTTCGGCCGGCTAACGAGCGGCCCCAAGAGTCACTCGGGTCTTCTTGTTCTCGTATGCTCCACATCAATTCTGATCCTTCGCTGTTAACAGCGGGGAGTTTTCAGCTCCACCCGCGGCAACCGTGAAGGGCTACGCCAGGCAAGTGTCGATCCTCGAAGAGGTGAATCCGCTGCGGGCGCGAATGGCATGAACGAGTCAAGGTGGCCCATAGGCAATCCGGGTGCCTACTCTGCGGAATCCGAGGCTCTGATCAAGAAAGCGCACTCGGACCAGGGATTCGGCTCCGGAAGTGTATTCATTGACTGGATCTCAACCGAAGATACTGTGCCGGCTCTCGCCTGGTTCTGGCTCGAGAAGTTCATTTGGGGGAACCCCTGGGAACTTGAAGTCGACCAAAGAGCCATGCAAGTCGCCGTGGACGACTTGGCAGCTGGCTCCACACAGCGGCTTACCGATGTTCAGCGTCGGCTTGTCACAATCGGTACGAAGGGGAAGATTCTCAATGCGAGGGAGACCCTTGCGCTTCACGAGGAAGCAACAGCGCTTCTGAGGGCGAGGTTGTACTTCGGGGCCCACATGGAATCCACCACCAGTTCGAGGGCTGGTGACGTCCAGAAGCTCTTCTGGACGATCCACCGAACGCTGACTGACGAGCAGACGCCATTTCTGTTCCTGAGTCTGGACGGCGACCGTCCTCTGATCGGCGATGCTTATCTCAAGCTCTTTGTGATTGTGGGCATTGTGGAAGAGAGAATCTGGGGGCAATCATGGATCACACTGGCCTGACGAGAGCATCAATCCTTTTGCATAGTTAGGTTGTCGGTCTCGGTCCAGGGAATCGCGGTGGATGCCCCCGCTAAGCCGTTTTGAGTCTCTTCAGAGTTCCGTCGAATCCACGTCGCCAGCGGTTGCCCCGAGCGTCGGTGAACATGATGCTGATCCGGGGAGTGTCAAAGGTGACGTGTGGACCATTTGCTCCGTGAGAGACAACGGGACTCCACGCAACGATCTTTTCCTCCGTAAGCGTCTTCTCTGGCGGCAAGGTCCTGTACTCGGCGAGCTCCAGGATCCGGCTGCCTTGCTTCTCCAGGCTCACCGTTACCTCTCGGACCGGTTCAGGTGAACCGTTCCGGACGTTCAGACTGACGTTCAGGCGCCCGGCATCTGCGGCGCTGTCCCTAACGAGCCAAGCCGAGACCTGGATCGCTTGCGCTCGGATGTTCGACCTCCTCTGCATCCCCAACAGTGTTGTCGTTCCTGCCGTGGCGAGAGCCGTCCCGACAGCCGCTATCCACTCCGGAGCATTAGACATCCAAAGACTCTAGTCGCAGGTTGTCACTTCATGAGAAGACAACGGCCTGTCTCAAGGCACGGCTTAGTTGAAAAGAAGCTCTGGCGACGAACGTGGCTCTCGTCGGTCTGAATCTCCAGCCCTTCGGAGGTCACTCGGGTCTTCCCGTGTTGTGCCCGTTTCCCCACCCACCCGCTGGTTCCCCACCCACCCGCTGGTTCCCCACCCACCCGCTGGTTCCCCACCCACCCGCTGGTTCCCCACCCACCCGCTGGTT
>WHTI01000138.1 GCA_009377815.1 Actinomycetota bacterium | reverse complement strand
TGCGCGGTGACCTGAGCGAGCGGCTTCGGAGCGTCGGTCTCGAGTGAAGCTCGTCGACACCACGATCGCGGTGGACCACCTTCGGGGTGCGCCGGCGGCGACGGACCTGCTCGGAAGCCTGATCTCTGAGGGCGAGACCCTGGTGGCCAGCGAGATCACTCGGTTCGAGTTGCTCGCCGGCGTCCGGAAAGCCGAGTTGGAGAGCCTGGAAGCGTTCTTCTCCTCGCTGGCGTGGGCCCCCATCGATGAGGAGATCAGCCGGACCGCCGGCACACTCGCACAACACCTCCGGGCAGGCCACAGTGGCGTCGACGCGGCCGACTACCTGATCGCCGCAACCGCGCTGGTCCTCGATGCGGACCTTCTAACCACGAACGTTCGGCATTTCCCCATGATGAAGAAGCTGCGGGCTCCATACTGATTTCGTTTTCCCCGAGACGGAGATCGAGCGAGCATCTGAGATTCCTACACCGCGCGAACTTTGATCGTTGCTCCGAAGGGTTCGAAGTCACGCGGGTTGAGCGTGAAGAGCGGGACATCGTGCACCTGAGCCGTCGCGGCGATGAGCACATCCATGGCGCGGGGACGAGGAGACCGCTTCTTGGTCCTCAGCGTGTGGGCCAAAGACCCGTACGCGCGCGCGACCGCCTCGTCGACCGGCAGGGCATCGAATCGACTCTCGATCTCGGCCAGTCTCCTAACTCGGAGTCTCCTCGCTGCAGCATCTCGGGCAACGTGAACGCCGAAATGAAGCTCCGCCAGGGTGACGACGGAGATGGCTGCTTCATCCGGCAGCTCGGAAACGGACTCGGCTATCACGACCGAGGTGTCGAGCAGCCCGCGCATCAAGATGCCCAGGGATCGCTGATCTCGTCGCGCGTCTCGGCTCGGACGTCGTCCAGCAGAGAGGGATCCGTGGGGGTGGCGAGCAACCGGCTTACGGCGTCGGCGGGCACCCATTGGCGTTTGCGATAAGGCCCCAGCACCGCGACGGGACGCCCATCCACCGTGATGATGAACTCTTCACCATCCTCGGCATCCCGCAGTACCGCGGCGCTGTTGTTCCGCAACTCTCGTTGTGGGATCGTGCGCATGGGACTAGTGTAGCAGATATGCGACACAAGCCTCCATGGCGTCAGTCCCACTCGCAGACCGAGCCATGGACAGCTGGTGGGTTGCGATTAGGTGGGAACCCCCTGGTTCGCTCGTTCCTCAGCCCTTACGTTGGGACCTCAAAGGTCTGACCAACTAATGGAGAGGTTGCAACGTGGACCGAGCGTCACGAGCCGTGATCGTCGTGGTCTGTCTACTCGGCGGGCTCCTCGCCACCGCCTCCCCTGCCCTCGCGGCCACCATCACGGTCGATGCCGACGCGACCGACCTCGGCGTCGACCTACTGGACTGGGACGGGGCCTGCAGCCTGCGTGAAGCGGTCGAGGCGGCCAGCAGCAACGCCGCGATCGATTCGTGCGATGAGGGGGATCCGGGTCTCGACACCATCTCCCTGCCTTCCGACCTCTCGATCGAATTGGACTCTGCCTACGGTCAGATCGTAATCACCGACGATCTCGTGATCGAGGGCATGGGTTCGGACGCGACGGTTATCGACCTGTCCACTCTGGACAACATCGGCTTCCAGATCGCCACGGGCACCGAGGTGACCTTCAGGGAGCTTGCGGTCGATGGAGGCGGGAACGATCGCGTGGCGATCGTCAACCAGGGCGATCTCACACTCGACTCGGTCCTGTTCAACGGGAACCACAACACCAACGAGGGGGGAGCCGTCTTCAGCCAGCATCCTGATGGTTCCGTGACGGTCACGGACTCGACCTTCGAGGACAACAGTGGCCTCATCGGTGGTGCCATCATCGTGGCCTTCGGCGACCTCACGATCACCGACTCGATCTTCCAGAACAACTCAGCCGAATCCGGGGGAGCCATATACGCACACGACGCCGACGTCAAGATCTCGGGGGCCTCTGAGTTCACCTCGAATGACTCCGACGGCCCGGGTGCCTCCGAAGGCGGTGGCGCGCTCTACCTCGATGGGGGCACCGCGCTGATCGAAGCTCCGACCGTGTTCTCGACCAACGTGACGGCGGGAGGTGGTGGCGGTGCCATCTACATGGTGGGTACCGAGCTAACGATCAGGGGAGCGGACTTCGTCGACAATGCCGCTCCCGATGGCGATGGCGGGGGGCTGTACGCCGACTGCACCTGTGGTGGCGGGTCTCTGAACATTGAGGATTCCGACTTCAACGACAACCAGGCTGAGTTCGGCGGTGGCATCTTCGTGTTCGGAGACGCCTCGATCACCGAGACGACCTTCAACGGCAACTCCGCGGACATCGGCGGCGGCGCCCTCTTCGGGGAAGGTAGCGCCGGCCCAGAGATCCTCTCCGTCGAGGAGTCGCGCTTCGTGAACAACAGTGCCGGTGGTGCTGGAGCCATCGCCGCTGAGAGCATCCAGCTCGAGGTGTCCGATTCAACTCTCCATGAGAATCACGCCACCGGCAGCGATGGTGGGGGAGCGCTAGCCGCTTTCGATTCGCTGGTGCTCCTCGAGCGGACCACCGTCTCCGACAACGATGCGGTCGCCGCCGGCGGAGGCATCTGGGTCGTCGAGTCATTGATGATCATCGTGAACTCCACGGTCAGTGGGAACTCGGTGAGCGACGGCGCGGGACAAGGGGGAGGCATCCACCTCAGCGACTTGGTCGCCCTGCTCGTCCATTCGACGATCACGGATAACTCGGCACCCGGCGAAGGAGGCGGGGTGTGGACCGATCCCTCGGCGGACACGTTGTCGGATTCATCGATCATCGCCGGGAACACGGGCGAGGACTGCAACGATCCGCTTGAGGAAGACCACCCCAACCTCGATTCCGACGGCACCTGTTTCCCGGCCTCCGGCGTCGGTTCGATCACTGCTCCCCCGATGTTGGGTGCGCTGGCCGACAACGGCGGACCGACCGACACGCACGCGCTCCTTCCGGGAAGTCCCGCGGTGAACGCAGCCGACGGGAGCGTGTGTTCCGAGCCCGAGCTCGAAGGCGTTGATCAGCGCGGCGAGCCACGGCCCTCGGGCGGCGCCTGTGATCTAGGTGCCTACGAACTCCAGGAAGCCGCTCCTCCCCCGCCGAAGCCGCGGCACTCGCTCTCGGTGACAAACGCTGGCGGCGGAACGGTAACGAGCGAGGAGTTCGACATCGACTGCGGGGCCGAATGCGAGGCGGAGCATGTCGAGGGAACCACCGGCGTTCTGACCGCGACCCCGGATGACGGATTCGAGTTCACCCGTTGGGAGGGGGATTGCGCTTCCACGGACGCGAACGAATGCACGGTTGAGATGAACGGTGACCGCGCGGTTACCGCGATTTTCACCGCCACCGACGATGGACTCCTCAAGAAAGGCCGCTGCAGGGGGATGGAGTACGGGTCGATCAAGATACTCAAGGACGGGACCAAGATGATCGCCGGAACCCCCGGCAACGATGTCCTCCAGGGCGGGGGAAGAGTGGACGTCATCTGCGGCCTTGCCGGCGATGACATGCTCAAGGGCAAGCGGAAGGGTGACATCCTCCTCGGAGGCGCCGGCGACGACGTGCTCATCGGGGGCAAGGGCCCAGATCGCCTCAACGGCGGCGCGGGGACCGACAGCTGTAAAGGCGGAAAAGGCAAGAACAAGCTGATCGCCTGCGAATGACCCGACTTACGCGGGGATTGGATACCCACGTGTCCCACCTATCTCGCTGAGGGGCCGCGACTGTCCCGATGTCGATAGAGCAGCGGCAGCACCCTCAGATCTTTCGGGCGCCCAGCTTCCTCCTTCGAACGGATGACGTCATCCAGATCCGCGACCATCACCTCGACGTCAGCGACCCGAACCAGATGAGCGCGGTCGATCAAGTCCTCGAACCCACATCCGAACCCAGAGGGACGGAATGAGATGTCGAACTCGCCGTCGGGGCAGATCAGGGTCCACATCGCTCCGGCCCCCAGTGACGAGCCGTCGTGATCGAAGGGCAATCCGTCACGTGCACCCTGCGCGCGGATTCGCGCATCCAAGGCCCTGAGCGCGTCCGACAACCGCTCGAGGTTTTCGGGGCTGTCTTCGGGCGTCAGGTCGATATCACGGGTGGCGGGGATCGGGGCTTGTTGAGCGATGGCAGCAAAGGCTCCGATCACCACATGGCGAACCCGATGCTTGTTCAGCACGGAGATGATCGTGGCTGGGCTGTAACGCCGGCGGATGATCCGAGCCCTGGCTCATCGAACGGGCTCTGCTGCGCGCCACGCTTGGATCTTCTCGTCGTTCCTCTTCCGTTCTGTCGCGGAGAGGCTGGCGCCAAGTTCACCCAGGATGTCGTCGTGCGCCTCCGCGGCAACGAGTTTCATGCGAAGGTCGAAGCCCGCCGCCTTCAGGAGCTTCAGCAGTGTGGGCAGGGAGGGCTGCCTCAGATCGCGCTCGTAGGCGGAGATCATCGTCGGTGAAACGCCGGCACGCTCAGCGAGGCGGCTCTGGCTCAGACCGGATCTGAGTCGGGCCAGCTGCAGGAGGGCAGCGGCGGTCGAGGGTGCAACATACGGTTGTGTCATAGAACGATTGTACTATACCCGCCAGCTTCGTCGGGAACTCGACTCGGTCGAAGGGATCGATGCCGCTGCCGTCTTGGTTCTTGGGCTGATCGGGCTACCGGAGAATCGGACCGGTTCCGCACGACATCGATCTCTTGATCATCGGAGAAGCGGACCTCGACGAGGTCTACGCTGCCGTCTCCCGCGCGGAAGAGCCTTAACGTTGGAAAGAGACTGGATCAAGGCAACCTATTAGGAGGCCGATGCGTCTGATAGAAGGATGATCGGCGACCCGAGCAACTTTCTGTTGTGCTCCGGCGTTTACGTTCTTAAGGTGGATTACGTCGAGAGCACAAAAATAGCGGTACGAAATGACCCGAATGGGCTATTCCGTCTGGGTGGGTATGGGAAGAAGATGTCTCGCGCCTACTCAAATGCCGCACTCAAACTCGTCCTAGAGAGGACAATCCGCTAGATGGTCGCTCAGCGCGCCGACGAACTGATCTACGACGGCCCCGACGGCGAGGCTCTTGCCTCGGCGGATGAGCGCGACCTCACCATCGCCTTCAAGTCCGGAAGCGAGGACGCCTACTCCGTCATCTACGGTCGCTACCGTCCGCGGGTCGAGTCGCTCTGTCGCCGGATGTTGGCCAACCCGCACGATGCCCAGGAAGCAACCCAAGAGGCATTCCTGCGCGTCTTCCAGTCACTACATTCATTCAACGGTCGCTACCAGCTGGGGGCCTGGATCACCCGCATCGCGACCAACGTCTGCCTCGACTCGCTGCGCACCCAGGCGCGTCGCCCGTCGCAGCCGACGCCGATGGAAGAGATGGAGCTCACGCTCCCCGACCAGGCGATCGATAGCGATCCCGAGTTCTTCGTCATCCGGCGCGCCGAGAGTCGTCGGGTGAGGCGCGTGCTCGAGAGCCTGCCCCCCATGCACCGTGCCGCGATCATCCTGCGCGACTTCGAGGGCCTCTCCTACAGTGAGGTCGCCATCGCCCTCGGGATTACCGACGCGCAGGTCAAGGCATTGCTGCACCGGGCGCGTACCGGCTTCAAGCGGGCGTGGAACCCGGCCGCGGTCGCCTCGATGTTCCTGCCGGCGAGCTTCGTGGATCGTTTCCGCAAGGTCGAACACACCGTGACCGGGACCGCCAAGACCGCGACTCCGTTGGCCGATCTTGCCGCGGGCGCATCACAGACCGCGACCAGCTGCGGAGGCTTCATGCAGGCCTGCGGGGTCGTGGTGACCGAACGCTTCGCCACCGCGGCCGCCGCGGTGGTGGTGACCGCCGGCGCCGTTGCCGGTGTCGGCGCCCCCGCTCCGGAGGCCCCGAGCGCCCCCACGACAACGATCGCCGCGGTCGATTCCGCAACCGGCACCCCTAGTGACAGCAGGAAGACCCGGGAGCGCAGGCCCCCGAAAGACAACGGCCCGGCTGATGCTCCGGTGGTGGTGCCGACCCCAGAGCCGAGCGCGCCGCCCCCTCCGGACCCGACCCCCACTCCCAGCCCCACCCCGACGACCCCACCCCCGGGCGGAGGCGATAACCCCGCCCCCGCACCCGCGCCGACGCCGTTCACGATCGAGATGGGCACGGAGGGCTCCGGAGCTTCTCCGGGCGCCCCGGCGTCTTCGGCGGCCATGCTCAACTGCTATGGCCAGAGGTTGGAGCACAACGTGAGCGGATCCTTCTGGCACAACGGTGTTGCCTATCCGGCAAAGGCCTACGTTCAGATCTCTGGGGCGGTCGGGCGCATGGAACTCTCCATCTACAAGGACGGAAGGAACTTCAGGTACTCCTCCTGGGGCGCATCGCCTGCGGCCACGTGGTCGGATTCCGCGGCGTCCCTCGGCGGTGCCTATGGGCCTCTCTACGGGAGCAAGCCCGCCGAGGCAGGGCTACCCGATGGGGGCGACTTCACCGTCTCGCTGGGGTTGCATTGCTCGAAGGGCAGGCTGAGGTCAGAATCGGTATATCTGACTGATTAGTCACTTTTGGGGTACATTCTGCGGGAACGTGGCAAGGGATTAGCGGTTACTGTCGGACGGATTGCAGATCTGGACGGAGGAGGCGATCTCGTAGATTGGTCATGATCGACGAGGATTCGGCACCGAGCAAGCAACTTCCACGAAGATGTGTCGTTGTAACAGTTGGACGGATGGGCTAGTGACGCCGTTCAAAGTCAGTGTAGGTAGGAATCGACCACACCAGGAGGTGGGGTATTGACCGCAAGTAGAGCAGTACGCAGAAAGCCGCTGGCGATGTTCGCATCGCTCGCGGTCATGTTCGCGTTGCTGGTACCGATGGCAGGTACGGCAAGCGCCGGGCACACACTCGCTCACGATATGAACTGTGAAGACGAGACAGAAACCAACGGGACCACAGTCGTGACCACGATCACCTGTACGATCGACGGCCTCGACGTCGCCGGGGACACGACCGAGGTTGACGTCGAGTTCCTCGCCGGTTCGGTCAACGACGACGACGGCACCTCCTACACGAGCCCCGACGACACGGAATCGTGTGAGGACGGCGGAGTCACGGACGCGGACGGCGGTGCCGCCGACGGGGATTGCGTCCTCGAGTACGAATACACGAGCGCCGACGCGGGCACCGACACGATCGCGTTCTGGATCGATGACGACACCAACAACACGACCGCCGACCTCGACACGACCGAAGGTCGCGACGAGACGGTGACCCCAGGTGACATCACCGAGCCGGACGACACCGACGTTGTTGAGCGCAGCTGGTTCGCGTCGCTCGACCCACAGGCAACGCTTGACTGTGACGACGAGGACAGCCGACTCGACGACGTCACAGCCCCTCGGCCGATCGAGGAGTCCGTTACCTACATCTGCACCGCGTTCGTGGACTCCGCCGCCGACGACGATTTCGACCCTCTCACCGAGGACGTCATCAGCGGAGTCGTCGTTGACGCAGAGGTTGAGGGCACGAACGACCCCGACAACCTCGGGTTTGCAGCCGCTACCAACCTCACTGCCGACCTTAACAACGTCGGTACCACCGGAGCCGATGGCACCTTCACGTTCACTCGCGGCGCCACCGAAGGTGAGGACGGTCCTGTCGAGATCTGCTTCTGGGCCGACTTTGACGACGACGCGGTGTT
>WHTI01000260.1 GCA_009377815.1 Actinomycetota bacterium | reverse complement strand
GTGGAACCCTCTCTTCGGTCGGACGTGGAGGATCGGTGGAGGGAGGCGTACCGAAAGGCGGGGGCGGGGGATCTGATGTCCCTGCGTCGGGCCGACCCCGATCTGGTTGCCGAAGACTCGGCCCGGCTCGCCGTCGGTCTCCGGAATCTCCTCGCTCGTCTCCCCGATGGCGGGAGAGCCCTGGCGGTGGGTCACTCCCCGACCAACGAGGCCGCCGTGTTCGGACTCACCGGCGAGGTGGTGCCTCCCCTGGGCAAGGGCGAGGGCGTCTTGGTAATTCGCACCGATGACCAATACCGGGTGGAATCTAGTGCCTGAGCCGGTGCGTACCGTGGGCCGAGGGTGACGTCTGGCGTGAGTCTGAGCCCTGGGCTCGCCTGGTGAGTTGGTTGCGGTGCGTACCGTGGGCCGAGGGTGACGCCTGGCGTGACTCTGAACCCTGGGCTCGCCTGGTGAGTTGGTTGCGGTGCCTCGGCGACCCGCGGCATTAAGCGACAGACCACAAGAGAACCATTCTGGCGTCATCACTCGTACTGATAGATGATGGGGAGTGATCCGACGACAAAAGAGGACCTTATGACACGGAAACTGGGTCTGGTGCTGATGATTACGACGCTGATAGCCGCCGGCTGCGGCGGTGGCACCGATACCGACGCCGGCGACGAGGCGGAGGAGGAGGCGGCACCGACGACCATCGCCGAGACCTCACCCGAGACGACGGCACCGGTGACCACGGAGGCGACAACCACCACCAAAGCCGACACATCCGATCCTTACGACTACGGTCCGGCGGAACCCGAGGCATCGACCACGACCGCCGCCGCTGGGTCGGAAGCCCCCGCGGGCGGAGACACCGTGGTCGTCGCCGAATCGGATATGGGTGAGTATCTCACCACCGGTGATGGTTGGTCCCTGTATCTGTTCATGCCCGACGAGCAGGGCGCCAGCACCTGCTATGACGAATGTGAGGCCAACTGGCCCCCTCTGGCCGGTGAGTTCACCGCCGGCGACGGGATCGACGGCGACCTCATCGGCACCGCTGCCCGAGACGACGGATCCGAGCAGGTCACCTACAACGGCTGGCCCCTCTACTACTTCGCCAACGACGCCGAACCGGGCGACACCGAGGGCCAGGGGATTGGGGGCGTCTGGTATCTGGTGGCCCCGAATGGGGAGGCAATCCGCTGACCAACCTTTAGAGGAGGCCGGTGTGAAACACATATCGCACTTCCCGCCGGCCTCCTACGGTGGGAGGGGAATATCGATCCGGAACGGACCAATACGATGAGCAGACGGCTGATGTCGAGGTTTGGGCAAGGAGATCCCGACGCAGTCGCGGCACTGTACGACCGGTTCGGACGCGCGGTGTTCACCGTCGCCTACCGTGCATTGGGCGATCGGGGACTCGCCGAGGAGGCGGTGCAACAAACCTTTCTCCAGGCATGGCGCGCCGCCGACCGCTTCGAGGTCGGTCGGGCACCGGGACCGTGGTTGTACGCCATAGCCCGTCGAGTGGCAGTCGACCTCTACCGAAGGGAGCGCAGACACCGGACGAGCGACGACGAGCCCGAGGTGGCGGTGCTGCCCCCCTCCTTCGAGGGGACCTGGGAGGCGTGGGAGGTCCGTATGGCCCTTGATCGGGTGCCCGAGGACGAGCGCCAGGTGCTCCACGCCACCCATTTCCTCGGACTCACCCACCAGGAAGCGGCCGAGGAGCTTGGGATCCCCGTGGGCACCGTGAAATCACGCTCACATCGCGCCCATCGTCACATGGCCGACCTCCTATCCCACCTCGACGAGGAGATGGCATGAACTGCGAACGGTTCCGTGCCGACCGTCTCGCCGGGATCATCGGCGATGAGGATCGAAAACATCTTGACGAGTGTCCCGCCTGCCGGGGTCGGGTCCCCGGGTTGGATTCCGGTCGTACCGCCCTGGGCGACCCCGCGGCTTGGGAGGAGCCGCCCCCCGAACTGGGTGCGAGGGTCACCGCCCTGGTCACGGCCCTACCGCGCAGTCCCCGCCCGTGGTGGCGTCGTGGTCTGTTGGGACCGATATCGGCGGCGGCGGTCGCCATCGTGATCCTCGGTCTCGTCGTGACGATGCGCTCCCCCGCCCCGGACTGGGAGGTGGCCATCCCCGGTACCGATCTGGCGCCGGTCGCCGCGGGGACCATCGAGGGGTGGAATACCGACACCGGCACCCGCATGGTCATGCAGATCGATGGTCTTGATCCCGCCCCCGATGGGTTCGTCTACGAGTTGTGGCTGAGCACCGACACCTTGCACGTCTCGGCGGGGACATTCATCGCCGCCGAGAGGGTGGAGCTGACCACGGGTGTGAGCCGCGCCGACTTCCCCCGGCTGTGGGTCACCCTCGAGCCCGTCGACGACAACGAGTCCCCGTCGGGCCACACCGTGTTGGACACCGACCCGCACTGACGACCGGTCGCGGAGAATTCCGGGCGCATCGGGACGAGACATCGCGTATCATCGGGGGTGGACCCGGGTAGGACCGACCAAAGAGTCGGCCATCGAGGGTGACGAGCCGACCACGCTGGTAGGGCATTCGCCCATAGAGACGTCCCTCATTGTCCACCCGGGTCCACCATTT
>WHTI01000320.1 GCA_009377815.1 Actinomycetota bacterium | reverse complement strand
CGAGTACCTCGGCAAAGGCTACGGCCGAGAGGCGGTCTCGTTGCTGCTCGACTTCGCCTTTCGCCTGCGGAACATGCGGCGGGTGTGGCTCACGGTCAACGCCGACAACGAACGTGCGATCCGCTCGTACAAGGGTCTCGGCTTCGTCGAAGAGGGCCGGCTGCGGGAGCACGTGTGGCAGGACGGTGCGTACCACGACTGGGTCTACATGGGACTGATGCGCACAGAATGGGAGGCGCGATGACAACTCGCATCGGGATCGCCTTGTTCGACGGTGCCGAGGAACTCGACTGGGCCGGGCCGTGGGAGGTCCTCGCGTTCTGGGCGCAGATGTTCGATGACGACGTCGAGGTTTTCACCGTCGCACGTGACAACTCGGAGCCGATCACGTGCGCCAAGCGTCTGCGGGTGCTGGCGGATCACTCGTGGGAGTCGGCCCCTCCGATCGACGTGCTCCTGATCCCCGGGGGCCAGGGCACGAGGCCGCTGCTCGGGGATGAGGCCTGGCGGTCGTGGGTCCTCTCGGTGCATGAGGGCGCCACCCTGACGACCAGCGTTTGTACCGGCGCGCTCCTGCTGGCCGACGCAGGGTTGCTCAAGGGCAAAGCCGCCGCGACCTACTGGAGCTCGTTCGACGAGTTGCTCTCGATCGACGACTCGATCGAGCCCCGCCCCGACGACCGCTTCGTGGATGAGGGCGACGTCATCACCGCGGCCGGGGTCTCGGCCGGCATCGATATGGCATTGCATCTGATCGTGAGGCTCGCCTCGGTCGAGCGCGCCAAAGAGGTCAAGTTCCTGATCCAGTACGACCCTCAGCCTCCGGTCTAGCCCGGTCAGTAGGGGCGGCCCTCTGGGGTGGCCTGGTCGTGATCCCGCTTCTCGCTTAGGGTTTCGTCACCCTTGTCGTCGTTCCCCGAGGAGCAAGCGTGACCTCTACCCACCATCCGGTATTCGCCCGGGTTTACGCCCGTCTGGCCAAGGCGGATCTTGCCCGTGGTGGAGCGGAGCACCGGGTCGAGCTCCTCGAAGGGCTGGCCGGCCGGGTGATCGAGGTGGGCTGCGGACACGGGCCGAACTTCGCCTTCTACCCCTCGGCGGTGTCCGAACTCGTGGCGGTAGAACCGGAGCCCTATCTCTGGGCAAAGGCTATGAAGGCGGCCGAGCGTGCTCCGCTCAACGCCACCGTGGTCGAGGGGACCGCCGACCGGCTTCCGGGGGCCGGTTACGACGCCGGCGTCGCCTCACTGGTGCTTTGCTCGGTGCCCGATCAGGACGAGGCGCTCGCCGAGTTGTTCCGCGTGATCAAGCCGGGCGGCGAGCTCCGTTACTACGAACACGTCCGCGCCACCGACGAGCGACTCGCCCGGATCCAACGCACGCTCGACAGGACCATCTGGCCGTTCGTCGGCGGAGGTTGTCATTGCAGCCGGGACACCGCGGCGGCGATCGAGCGCGCCGGCTTCGTCCTCGACCGCCACCAGAGCTTCATGTTCACGACCTGCCCCCTCGATCGCATGGTCGCCCCGCACATCCTGGGCCGGGCCCTGCGCCCCTAACCGAACCCCTTACCAACTCTGTGTAGGTGAGAGGTCGCTTCCGAGCCTGTCGCAGAATCGTCGACCGGGAATCAGGCCGGCAAGATGATGAAGCCGGGGAGATCCTTGTTCCGAGTCTGAGCGGAGGCCCAGATCCTGCGGAGGTTCTGGGCGGTGGCCACCATCCGGAGCTCACAGCGACAGGTCGCCAGACCCCGGTGGAGGAACCGGCGCAGCCCTCGTAGCTCCTTTAGATGACCGATGACCGGTTCGACGATCTCGCCTCGGCGTTT
>WHTI01000412.1 GCA_009377815.1 Actinomycetota bacterium | reverse complement strand
TGGCCTGCACCCGGTTTGGATGACACCGACTTAAGCGAATCCAGCCTGTCGCTCGAACTCCATAGGGCTTAGATATCCGATCGTCGAGTGTCGGCGTTTCGTATTGTAGAAGCGTTCGATATAGTCGAACACATCGGCCTTGGCTTCGTCCCTCGACCTGTAAGTCTTGCGAGCTATGCGTTCGGTTTTGAGCGACGAGAAGAAGCTCTCCATTGCGGCATTGTCCCAGACGTTGCCCGAGCGGCTCATCGAGCAGATGACGCCATGATCAGTCATCAGCCGTTGGAACTGCTCGCTCGTGTACTGGCTGCCCCGGTCGGAATGATGCAACAGCGCATCGGGCTTTCCACGTCTCCAGATTGCCATCACCAGCGCGTCTGTCACGAGCTGGGCCGTCATGGCTGCGTTCATCGACCAGCCCACCACGCGGCGAGAGAACAGGTCGACCACCGCGGCCACATAGAGCCAACCCTCCGCCGTCCAGACATACGTGAAGTCAGCGATCCAGCGACGGTTCGGAGCGGGAGCCGCAAAGGTTCGATCAAGCACGTTCGGAGCGACGGCGGAGGCCTGCCGCTCACCCAAGTCAGGCGGCAGCCGACGCCGTCGCGGACGCGCTTTGAGCCCTTGCTGCCGCATCAAACGCTCGATCCGGTGCAGTCCACAACTGATCCCCTCAGCAAGCAGATCATGCCATACGCGCCTGGCTCCGTAGGTTCGATCGCTCGCCAGGAAGCTGGCGCGCACCTTGGCGCCAAGCTCCTCGTCGGTTCGGCTGCGCCGGCTGCGCGGTCGCTTGAGCCACGCATAGAAAGCGCTTCGCGAGACACCGAGCGCCCCGCATATCCAGTCCGCCGGCCAGACCCCCCGGTGCTTCGCAACGAAACCGAACTTCATGTCGATTCCTTCGCGAAGAAGGCCGCGGCTTTTTTTAGGATGTCCCGCTCGGCCTTGAGCTTGATCACTTCGCGCTTGAGCCGGGCAATCTCCAACTGCTCAGGCTTCATCTGCCCGTGCCCGGGAAACGCGTGCTGCGGATCGTCGGCGAACTTCTTCACCCAATCGCGAAGCTGCGACGTATGCACACCCAGGTCTTGCGATGCCTGAGCGTACGATACGCCTCGATCCTTGATCAGGCGCACAGCCTCAAGCTTGAACTCTCGCGTAAACCGACGCCTCTCCATGCTGCACCTCCGGTCCCATTGTCACACCAAACTTGGTGTCTTCGGAACCGGGTGCAGGCCAG
>WHTI01000395.1 GCA_009377815.1 Actinomycetota bacterium | reverse complement strand
TTCTCCAAGGGGATCCTCGAATCGACCCAGAGACTCGAGCGCATCGTCGAGTTGCTGGTCGATTTCTCCGCGATGGAGGCGGGACGGCTCGCTCCCAAGCGCACGCCCGTCGATATCGGGGAAGTCGTGGGAGAGCTCGCGAAGCGGTGGAGGGAGAGGACCCCCGACCACGAGTTCGTGCTCGAGTCGATCGACGAGCTTCCACCCGTCGTGGGAGACGAGCGGCTCCTTCGGAGGACCATCGAGGAGATGATCGATAACGCGGTCAAGTTCTCGCCCGACGGTGGCGCGGTCAGTGTGAAGGGCCGGCGCATCTCCTCGAACGGCGCCGAGGCGAGGGGCATGGTCGAGCTGGCGGTCACCGATCAGGGGATCGGGATCAACCCCGATGAACTCCCGATGATCTTCTCGGACTTCCACCAGATCGATGGTTCCGAGACACGGACCTTCGGCGGGCTCGGGCTCGGATTGGCGTTCGTCAGGCGTATCGTCGAGGCTCATGCGGGAACGATCGACGTCACCAGCGAGCCCGACAGGGGGAGTACGTTCACGATCACACTCCCAGAAGCGCCGGTAGGACTCGTGGATAACTAGTCCATCTGAGCTATTTATCAGCCATGCGAAGAAGGGATAATTGGATATCTAGGCCCTATAAGGGGACGATTCTCGGGGGCACAACCCATGGGACGGTGCGGTTGAAGGGAAAGAGCCTCGTTCTGGTAGCGGCGATGGTGCTCAGCGCCTGCGCCGGATCCAGCGACGAGCCGTTAGGCGCCATGCAACTCGAAAGGACCTCAGACGACGGGGTCGTCACCGTTGTGCGCGGAGACGACAGCTTCCAGGTCGAGGAGGACTTCGATCTGGAACCGGGCGACATCGTGTCGACCTCGGAAGATGCCACCGCGATGCTGCGCCTCGAAGGAGAGGGGCAGACCGTTTCTCTCGGACCGGCGACCCAGGTTGCCGTCGTCGGTGACGTCGGGATCGACGCACGCTCCGGGAGCATCCTCGTCAGCGCCGGTCGTCCCACCGAAGTTTCGTTCGGCGACGAGGTTGCGACCGCTGAGAGCGGACTCTTTCGTCTCGACAGAACCTCCACCACCACCAGGGTTGGGACCTACTCAGGCGAGGTGTCGGTGGCATCTCCCGGCGAACGCCCCAGGACGGTGCAGAGACTCTTCCAGGTCTCGGTCGCCGCAGGCGATATCTCCGCGCCGCGCCCTTACCAGTTGGGGCCTTCGGACGGTTGGGATCGCGAGCACCTCGGAGACGTGGCGGACCTCGACCAAGAACTCGAGCGCCTTGCGGCGGGATTCTCGAACCAGATCAAACGACGTGATGCGGACCTCGATCTCGTACGGGCCGCCACCGGGCGC
>WHTI01000444.1 GCA_009377815.1 Actinomycetota bacterium | reverse complement strand
TTGGGCTGGCGACCCAGCTCCGTCAGCAGGGTGAAGTTGGCCATGTTCCTGGTGCCCACCCGAATCACATCGGCATAGCCGGCGATCAACTCGACATCTCGTGGATCGAGGGCCTCGGCCACAAACGGCATCCCGAACTCCTCGCGGGCCTCGGCGAGAAGCAGCAGACCCTCCTCACCCAGGCCCTGGAACGAATAGGGGGAGGTGCGGGGCTTGAAGGCGTCGCCACGGAGGACGGTGGCACCGGCCTTGGCCACGGCCTCGGCCGACCGGAACAACTGATCGCGACTCTCCACCGCGCAGGGGCCGGCGATCAGCGTCAGCGAGTTCCCGCCCACGGGCACACCACCGACATCCACGATGGTGTCCTCCGGCTGGAACTCACGACTGACGAAACGGAACTCGCTGAGAACGGGGACGGCGCGTTCCACCCCGGCCATGGCCTCCCAGGGCATCGACGTGACGGCCTCCCGGTCACCGATGGCGCCAATGACCGTCCGCAAATTCCCTCTGGATACATGGGCCTCGCACCCGGCCTCATGGAGTCGTAGTACCACTGCCTCGATCTCGGCCGGGCCGCTATCGGGGGACATCACGATGATCATTGTTACCTCGGACACGGTTGACGCGAGTTTGGCACGTTCGCCGAGTGGTCTCGACGTCGGTCTCCCCGTGGTCTGTCAGCGCACTGTCGGCGCGGCCCCGTCGTCACGGGTCTCGATCCGATCCCGACGACCATGACCTCTTGGGAAGGGCGATGTCGTCACAACCGGGTTGTCGGGCCCAACGCTCCCGGACCGGGTACCCTACATGAAACGATTTACACCGTTGAAGCTTACGGTTCCATCACACCGCAGGGCAGCTCATGGGGCGACGTTCCAACATCCGAGACGTTGCCCGGTTGGCAGGCGTGTCTCCCGCCCTGGCCAGCCGGGCACTCAATAATCGCGACGGGGTCGCATCGGGCACCCGCGCCCGTATCTGGGCGGCCGCGGAACAACTGGGCTACCGGGCCGATCCCCATGCCCGTGCCCTTCGCACCGGCGCCACCGACTCGGTAGCACTCTTGGTACGCAACCTCGTGAACCCCTACTTCCTCGACGTCATCTCGGCG
>WHTI01000310.1 GCA_009377815.1 Actinomycetota bacterium | reverse complement strand
TTGTCGGCGGCGGCGCGGAAACCACGGGTCATGTTGCCACCGTGATCGGCGTCACCGATAGCGGCGTCAAGCTTCGTCAGCTCATGGCGACGTTCCGTGATCCGGTCGGCGCAGGTGGTGATCCAGGTCACCACCTGGTCCACTCCCACGGTCATCCGGGCTTCACGCTCGCTCCCGTCATACCCCCCACCGGAGTCCGGCGGTGTGAACGGGGGCGTCCCAGTAGTTCGTCATCTCCTCGTCGAGCTTGAGAAGGGTGATCGAACAACCCTGCATCTCCAGTGAGGTGATGTAGGGGCCGATCAGGTTCCGGGCGATATTGACACCACGGTCGCCCAGGATCTTCGCCAACTCGGCGTAGACGATGTACAACTCGATGAGGGGGGTCCCTCCCATGGAGTTGACGAAGGCGAGTACCTGCTCACCATCGCCGACGTCGAGGTCGTCGAGTATCGGCTCGGTGAGCATCGCCGTGACCTCGGCGGCCGAGGCGACCTTCTTCCGTTCCCGGCCCGGTTCACCGTGGATCCCGATCCCGATCTCCATCTCGTCGTCGCCGAGCTCGAATGTGGGCTCACCGGCCGATGGGACGGTGCACGAGGTCAGGGCCATGCCCATGGACCTGCCGTTGGCATTGACCCTCTCGCATAGTTCGGTAACCTCGTCGAGGGACTTGCCGGCTTCAGCTGCCCCACCGCAGATCTTCTCGGCGAGAACCGTGGCGCCCACCCCACGGCGCCCCGCCGTGTAGAGGCTGTCCTGAACGGCCACGTCATCGTCGATGACCACCGCACGGACGTCTGTTCCCTCCGCCATCTCGGCAGCCATCTCGAAGTTCATCACGTCGCCCGTGTAGTTCTTGACGATGTGGAGCACACCGGCGCCGCCATCGATGGCCGAGGTTGCCTCCATCATCTGGTCGGGGGTGGGCGAGGTGAAGACCTCACCTGGACAGGCGGCGTCCAACATCCCCATACCGACGAAACCGCCATGCATGGGCTCGTGACCGGAGCCACCACCGGAGACGATTCCCACCTTTCCGTCTACCGGGGCGTCGGCCCGAACGATGTAGTAGGGATCGTGGCTCACCCGGACGAGGTTCGGGTGAGCGGCTTCGAATCCCGTGAGTGAGTCGGCGACAACATCGTCGACTCCGTTGATGAGTTTCTTCATGCTCCTCCTCTTGAGGTTTGGTCCCCTTTTCTAGAAAACCGCGGTGGCCAGCAGACCGGCGATGACGCCACCCGTTATCGGCCCGAGCACGGGGATCCACGAGTAGGCCCAGTCGGAGCTTCCCTTCCCGGCGATGGGAAGGACCTGGTGGGCGATCCGGGGACCGAGGTCACGGGCCGGGTTGATGGCGTATCCGGTGGGGCCACCGAGGGAGAGACCGATTCCCCACACCAGGAGGGCCACGGGAAGTGCGCCCAGCGACGCCAGACCCATCGGTGTGGCCGCAGTCGGGTCACCGGCCTGGACACCAAAGGCGATCACCACGAACACGAGGACGAAGGTGCCCACGACCTCGGTGATGAAGTTGTTGAACGGCTTGCGGATGGCCGGACCCGTCGAGAACACGGCCAGCTTGAGCCCGGGGTCGTCGGTGACCCTCCAGTGGCTGAGATAGGTGATCCACACCACGACAGCTCCGAGGAACGCCCCGGTCATCTCCCCCGCGATGTATGTGAACACACTCGCCGGGAGTTCGGCCCCGCTGGCGGCAAGTCCGAGAGTCACGGCCGGGTTGATATGGGCGCCTGAGAATGGTCCGGCGACGATCACACCAACGAAAACGGCGAGACCCCACCCGGTGCTGATCACCATCCACCCCGAATCCTTACCCTTCGACTCATTCAACAGGACGTTGGCGACGACGCCGTCACCCAATAGGACGAGCATGAAGGTGCCGAATACCTCCGACACGAATACGTTCTCCATCGAG
>WHTI01000145.1 GCA_009377815.1 Actinomycetota bacterium | reverse complement strand
TCGGGGTCGCAACTTCCTTACGACTTCACCCCAATCGCCGATCCCACCTTCGACGGCTCCCTCCCAAGGGTTGGGCCACCGGCTTCGGGTGTTACCGACTTTCGTGGTGTGACGGGCGGTGATTGCGATGCTCTGGAACCTAGCTCGCGTTCCCACCGGACAAGCACGTCTCGCGCATCCGGCGAGCCCAGCGTCTACGACGCCGGTTTCGTCCTTCACCAGCTCTCGCTGGCTACTACGACTCAGCTGACTTCCTGTAGTGGGATTCAGGTTCCCTAACCACTACAGGATCTCCACGGGTCACGTAGAAGGCGTTTTCGGACATTCCCAACCGGGTTCTGTGGATCGGACTTCGTCACGGTACACACGTGACTCGTCTACCCTTCGATGGTTGGGGCTGCCTTTCGTTTCAGGCCCTTCAGACCGTCCGTTACCGGGTCGGTCCTGCCTTTCCCTACGCTGTGTCCCTTTTCGGAACACAGGAACGGATTCTCACCGTCTCGTCTTCTACGCTGCCGCGCGCCTTTAATTGTGTACAAGGCCCGGGAACGTATTCACCGCAGCATTGCTGATCTGCGATTACTAGCGACTCCGCCTTCATGGAGTCGAGTTGCAGACTCCAATCCGAACCAGGCGCGCCTTTTTGGGATTCGCTCCCCCTCGCGGGATCGCAGCCCTCTGTAGCGCGCAATGTAGCATGTGTGCAGCCCTGGACATAAGGGCCATGCTGACTTGACGTCATCCCCACCTTCCTCCGAGTTGTCCCCGGCAGTCCCTCTAGAGTCCCCGGCATTACCCGCTGGCAACTAGAAGCAGGGGTTGCGCTCGTTGCGGCACTTAAGCCAACACCTCACGGCACGAGCTGACGACAGCCATGCAGCACCTGTGCTAGCCCCAAAAGGACACGGGCTTTCACCCGCTTTAACTAGCATGTCAAGCCCAGGTAAGGTTCTTCGCGTTGCATCGAATTAAGCCACATGCTCCGCCGCTTGTGCGGGCCCCCGTCAATTCCTTTGAGTTTTAGCCTTGCGGCCGTACTCCCCAGGCGGGGTGCTTAATGCGTTAGCGTCGGCACGGAAAGGGTTGAAGACCTCCCCACACCTAGCACCCAACGTTTACGGCTGGGACTACCAGGGTATCTAATCCTGTTTGCTCCCCCAGCTTTCGCGCCTCAGCGTCAGAACAGGCCCAGAGATCCGCCTTCGCCACCGGTGTTCCTCCTGATATCTGCGCATTTCACCGCTACACCAGGAATTCCGATCTCCCCTACCTGCCTCTAGCCGACCCGTATCGAATGACCTCTCAGAGTTGAGCTCCGAGCTTTCACATCCGACGCGATCGGCCGCCTACGCGCGCTTTACGCCCAATAAATCCGGACAACGCTCGGTCCCTACGTATTACCGCGGCTGCTGGCACGTAGTTGGCCGGACCTTCTTCTGCGGGTACCGTCACCGTAAGGCTTCGTCCCCGCTGAAAGAGGTTTACAACCCGAAAGCCTTCATCCCTCACGCGGCGTCGCTGCATCAGGCTTGCGCCCATTGTGCAAGATTCCCTACTGCTGCCTCCCGTAGGAGTCTGGGCCGTGTCTCAGTCCCAGTGTGGCTGGTCGCGCTCTCACGCCAGCTATGCGTCATCGCCTTGGTAGGCCGTTACCCCACCAACAAGCTGATACACCGCGGGCCGATCCCAGACCGCCGGAGCTTTGCCCTGCTGATCATGCGATCTGCAGGGATCATCCGGTATTAGCAACGGTTTCCCGTTGTTATCCCGGTGTCCAGGGCACGTTGCCCACGTGTTACTCACCCGTTCGCCGCTTTCAGCCAGAGTGCAAGCACTCTGGTTTCGTCGCTCGACTTGCATGTATTAAGCACGCCGCCAGCGTTCGTCCTGAGCCAGGATCAAACTCTCCGTAGAAAGTTGATGCTTGGCAAACGAACGATGACTGATCACCGAAGTGACCCTTCATACGTTTGTTGCCGGATTTATTTCAGTTTGTACTTTCGCTGGACCTCACCAAAGGTGATGTATCCAACGAGGGTCCACTGATTCCAATCTGCTCTCCCAGAGGGAGACCTAGATTGGCAGGCACACTATTCAGTTCTCAAGGAGCGAACTGCCGTTGGGCAAACAAAAACGCCGGGCCCTTGAGCACCGGCGAGCAACCAAGCTACCTGGGTCTTACGAGGCTCAGGTGCCCTCTAGGCCGCTCCCGTTTCTCTCAGGTGGACGAGTGAGTCTGCCAACGTTCTGCCCCGCAGGGCTCACGTACCTTACCAGCCCCTGCGGAACACGGTCAAACATCCCCCAGGTCGCGAATTCCTCCGTGCGACCTGCGAAAATACAACTTCGCCATTCTGCCGATCGCGAGCCAAAAGAGCAGGTCAGGGCCGGTGCCAGTCCCAACTAGGGCCCCCCACCATGGGATAGGAGGATTGGCCTCCGAGGATTCCCAAAGGCGTCGTGTCCTCCCCCTGAACCTTGACCAGCTCGTTTGCTTGCCCGGTTGCGTTCCTGTCGGAGATGACTTCCACGACCGCAACCAGTCCGTCGTTCGACAGCACCGGGTGCAGAACCCCGAAACCAATGGGCAGAACCTCCGACGGACTCGTGGTTGAGTTCCACCGCACGAGCGCCGGAGCACCCTCGCCATCGATGCGTGTTGAGACCGCGGCGAGCTTTGTCCCGGAGTCGTCGCAAGCGGGATCCGTAAGACTCTGCCCCGTTTGCTCCCCGATCACCTCTTTGTCCCACGAGGGCGGTCCGGCGGCTGCGATCACCTTCTTGTCCTGCATCAGGCGTCCAAACCCGTCCGTGAAGACCAAACGGTCACCGCACCGAGTAAGTTGGTCTCGTGCGGTGATCATGTAGTCGGTGATAGTCAGGACCTCACCGGTCGCTACCTCGATAACTCGCAGTGGGCTCCCGTCTGCATTGACCGAGGCCCCGTCCTGGTAGGTGTTCCAGAAAAGGATCCACTCTCCGTCTGGGCTCCAGCCCGCGATCTCGATTCCCGTGAGATCCCCCAAATGAACTGAGAACTTCAATACTTCGTCGCTACTCGCCTCTAGATCGATGACCCAGAGCCCGGGGAGGTTCTCACTCCATTCCGACGACTCATCCGGGCGATCGGACGCCCGGGCATTCGGAGGGATCGCAGCAACGGCAGCCCAACGTCCGTCGGGTGACAACGCGAGGGACGTGAACGGATGCCCACCGTATGAGTGGCCAGTCGCTGACTCGTCTACGCCGCCGACAAGAAGCTCCCCTCCATTAAGGGCGACGACTCCTTCATCGGGAGCCCACTCGAAGCTGTGCACGCCTTCTCCCAATGGCGCGCAAACCTCTCCGCCGGCCGTGGGGACCACGAGGCCCTCTCCGAAGCTCACCCATTGACCGTCTGGGCTGATCTGTACCTCGCCCGCAAAGAACCCTTCGCCGAAGCCCTCGCCGCCCTGGACCAGGATCGAGTCCTCGCCCGTAGCGACATCGACGACGTGGAGTTCTGTCGCACCGAGGAAGGCGACGGTTCCGAGTGGGCCCTCGGTGAACTCGGGCGCGGTCGGGCAGTCGGTTGGAACGTCCTCGGGTATGGGGACCGGGACGACGTTGCGATCCGAGGGAGGGATGGGCAGGTCCGCGCGGTCCATATTCAGGACCGCAGCGGTTCCGAGACTCGCGATGGCGATTGTCGCGACAAGCGCGGAAGCTGCGACGATCCGGTGGCGGAGGCGGTCTCGGTGAGCAACTGCTACGAAGTCCGACCAGGAGCCCGGGTCGACTTCAGCGGTCCCGACCATCGACATCAAGCGGTGGAGCCGATCTTCGGTGCTCATCCGGTCTCCTTTACGGGGTCATCTTCGAGAAGGGGCTTCAGGGTCTTTAGCGCGCGGTGCAGGTCGGACTTCACGGTTCCGAGGGGACGGTCGAGGATCTGAGCGATCGCTCGCTCGGGCAGGTCTTCGTAGTAGCGGAGGATCACTGTGGCGCGACGGATGGGAGAGAGATCCTGCAGCGCTCGGCCGACCCGCATCCCATCTTCGACCGAGCCGGCGTGGCTCGGCTCCGGCGTGGGGGGCTCGGGTGGATGCTTACGACGGACGATGTTCTTGCGGATGTCGTTGCGGTAGAGGTTGGTCAGGGTGCGGCGGACGTAGGGGCCGGGATCCTCGTCACGGATCCGGTGCCACTTCCGGTAGCACCGCAGCAGTGCCTCTTGAACGAGGTCGTCGGCGGCCGAGGGGTCGGCCGTCAGCATCAGGGCGATACTCCGGAGCCTGGAGACCTCCGCGAGATAGAAATCATGGAATTCGGCGTCGCGGTCCCTGGTCCTCATCATCACTACCCCTCAGACACGCCCCTGGTTAAAAGGGTTGCACATGAAAGGATCCGGGCGCGTAAGAGCCCTCCGTCCAGTCGGGGTGACCGGTGGGAGGTTCGTTACGTAAGGCTTTGTCACGAGATGCCAGACATCGGGTCCTTGAGAGGTTTCAATCCTCGAGGCGCACGAACTGACGCTTACCGACTTGGAGAACGGCTCCCCCGAGGTCATCGAGAGCCATCTCTTCGTTGGTCACCGTTACGGAGTTGACCTTGACGCCCTTCTGGGCGATCAGGCGTCGCGCGTCCGAGCCCGACTTCGCCAAGCCGAGCTCGACCATCACGCGTGGAAGGTAGACCTTCAAGCCGTCGATGGCGTTGTGAGGGATCGCCGCATTTGGGATCTCCTCGGGAGGCGCCTGCTCCTTGAACTGACGATCGAACTGAGCCTCGGCATCGCCGGCGGCCTCATCCCCGTGGTACAGCGACACGACGCCGCGAGCGATCGAACGTTTCGCCTGTCCAGCCCCCGGGCCCCCCACGGCCGCGGCCTTCTCGAGATCATCGATCGTGTCGTCGTCGAAATCCGTGCCGAGACGCGCGTACTGGCCCACGAGCTTGTCGGGGATGCTCATGATCTTTCCGAACATCTGCGCAGGCTGCTCGCGGATAGCGATGTAGTTGTTGAGGCTCTGTGACATCTTCTGTACACCGTCGGTTCCCACCAGCAAAGGCATGGTGAGAGCGATCTGGGGCTCCTGATCGAAACCGCGCTGGAGGTCGCGACCGACCAGCAGATTGAAGAGCTGATCGGTTCCGCCGAGTTCGACATCGGCTTGGATCGCGACCGAGTCGTAGGCCTGCATCAATGGGTACATGAACTCGACGATCGAGATCGGTTGCTGGTCGGCATAGCGTTTCGAGAAGTCATCTCGTTCGAGCATCTGCGCAACCGTGTACATCGAGGTCAGCTTGAGCAGTGCAGGGAGGTCCATCGGTTCGAGCCATTCGGAGTTGTAGCGGATCTCGAGGTTGTCCTCGCTCAGGATGTCGAGAAGTTGCGCAACGCACGCCTCGGCGTTCGCCAGCACCTGATCCGTGGACAGTTGGGGGCGGGTCTGCGATTTGCCCGAGGGGTCCCCGATACGCGCGGTGAAGTCGCCCATGATCAGAACCGCCGTGTGCCCCTCGTCCTGGAACTGGCGGAGCTTGCGCAGCGGAACCCCCCACCCGAGCGTGATGTCCTTGGCGGTCGGATCCACGCCCAGCTTGACCCGAAGGGGCTTCCCCCGCTCGAGCTTCGCCCTGAGTTCATCCGCCGGGATCATGTGCTCGGCGTGTCTGGTGAGTCGTTCGAACTGCCCTTGGATATCGGCCATCTCGCCTGGATGCTACGTCATGGGCCCCGGCGCCCCGGGCCCTGCCGACCCTCCGGGCCTACGCGGGCACCCCGGCTAAACTGAGAGGGCATGTTCACCAGACTCCCAAGGGCATACCGGATCGGTCTCGTCGCGATATTGGCCGTCGTGATGACTTCGTGTGCCCAGATCATCGAGATCGCCGACAGCCTCCCGACTCTCACCAAAGAGGATCTGCGGTTCAAGCCGGTTCAGTCCTCGTTCGTGTACGCCGAGGACGGATCCCTGATCACGAGCTTCCACGGCACCCAGAACCGCACGGTCATCGCTCTCGCCAAGATCCCGGAGCACATGCAGCAGGCGGTCGTTGCCATCGAAGATGAGCGTTTCTACCAGCACAACGGGGTTGACCTGAAGGCGATCCTCCGCGCCATGGTCAAGAACTTGTCTGAGGGTGAGATCACCGAGGGTGGATCGACCATCACGCAGCAGTACGTGAAGCAAGTCATCATCGCCCCCGGTGAGATCGCCGAGAAATCCTACGAGCGGAAGCTCCAGGAAGCCGCACTCGCCCGCCAGCTCGAGGAGAAACTCTCCAAGGACGAGATCCTCGAGCGCTACCTGAACACCGTCTACTTCGGCGAAGGTGCTTACGGGATCCAGGCCGCGTCCTACGCCTACTTCAACAAGCCGGCGAAGAAGCTAAGCCTCTCGCAAGCAGCGCTTCTCGCAGGGGTGATCCGCTCCCCGAACACGTACGACCCGTTCGACAGCAAGAAACTTGCCACCGACCGCCGGAACCTCGTCCTGACCCGGATGGAGGAGCAGGGATACGCCGATGCCGAGCACGTCGAAGCGGCGACGTCGAGGAAGCTCAAGCTGAAGCGAGCCCCCGAGGGTGAGTACGCGGCTCCCTACTTCGTCGACTACGTGAAGCGTCTGATCATGTTCGATCCCCGCTTCGCGCACCTGGGGAAGACCTGGAAGGATCGCGAGAACCTCCTCTATACCGGGGGCCTGCGAGTCAAGACGACCATCGACCTCGGCATGCAGCGCGCCGCGGAAGAGACCGTTGCGAGCGTTCTGGAGAGTCCGTCCGACCCACACGCATCGCTGGTCTCGATCGAGCCGCTCACGGGTGAGGTGAAGGCCATGGTTGGAGGGCGCGACTGGTTCGCCAAACGCAAGCAGGATCGCTTCGCCAAACTCAACCTCGCGATCCAGGCCGAACCCGATCTCGGCCGGGAGAAGGTCGACGGGAAATGGGTCAAGAAGGCGCCGGGAACCGGGCGCCAGGCCGGTTCCGCCTTCAAGCCGTTCGCGCTGGCGGCGGCACTCGCCGATGGGATGTCGCTGTCGAGCACGTTCGAATCGCAAGGTTGCATGGTCTTCCCGAATGCGAACGCCGGTGGACCATGGAATGTCTGCAACTACTCCGGTGAGGGCCACGTCGGCCGGCTGCCCCTGCTCGAGGCAACGGTCAATTCCGTCAACGTCGTTTTCGCTCAGGTGATGATCGCGGTGACTGCCGGCCCGGTGGTCGAGCTCGCCGCCGACATGGG
>WHTI01000327.1 GCA_009377815.1 Actinomycetota bacterium | reverse complement strand
GGATCTCGACAACGACGAGTCGCTCCTCCCCTTGACCCCGGGCCACGAGATGGTCGGTCGAGTCGTCGAACTCGGCGAGGGGGTCACAAGTCTTGCGGTGGGCGAACGCGTCGTAGCGTATTTCTATCTGTCGTGTTGGCGGTGCCGCGCCTGTCTGTCGGGGAGGGAATCTCGTTGCGAGCGACTCGCCGGCTGGTACGGAGTCCATCGTGATGGCGGATATGCCCCGATGACGGTATTACCCGCGGGCAACGCGGTATTGGTGCCGGAGGGGATCGACGCCGCCGCCGCGACCGCCATACCCGATGCGATCGCTACACCGGTCCATGTCTGTCACACCAGACTCGGGCTTCGCCCGGGTGACCGAGTTGCGGTGATCGGGGCGGGTGGGGGTGTTGGGATCCACATGCTGCAGGTGGCATCCGCCTACGGGGCGTCTGTGGCCGGGCTGGAGCGAGGCGAGCGCAAGCTCGAGGTCATCGAGCGATTCGGTGGCATCCCCCTCGATTCGACGGACTTCTCGGCGGTCAAACTCTCGGACTTTGGTGGAGAGGCCGATGCCGTCATCGATCTGGTCGGGACACCCCAGAGCCTCGCGTGGGGCTTTGAGCACCTTGCGACGGGTGGCCGTCTCTGTGTTCTGACCACCTTCCGCGATGTTGAGCTGAGAGTCGATCCTCGTGAGCTTGTGTTCCGCGAATCCTCCGTCATCGGCAGCCGATACGCATCTCGTTCCGAGCTGTTGGAGGCGGCCGCCTTGGTGCAGAGCGGTCGGGTGACGCCCGTCATCGGGGCTACCGCGGCGCCGGCCGATGTCGGGGATCTACACGAGGAGTTGCGCGCCGGGAACCTCGAGGGACGCGGTGCATTGGTCTGGACCGGATCTTGATCGTCCCGTCTATCAGAGAGGAAGATCATCATGAAGACGTCTGAAGCCCTCCGCGAGACCGATGTCGTGGTCATTGGAAGTGGGCCGAACGGGCTCATCTGTGCGAATTATCTCGCCCGGGCCGGTCTCGAGGTCGTGGTAGTCGAGTCCGCCCGGACGATCGGTGGTGGGTTGAGTACCGAAGAGGTCACCCTGCCGATGTTCAAGCACAATCTCCACGCATTCTTCATGCGGTGGACGCCGGACTATCGATTGTGGACCGACCTCGATCTGGACGACTCGGGTGTTCGGATGATCCAGCCCGATATGCAGAATGCCTTGCCCACGAGTGACGGCCGTGTGTTGATCGCCTACAACGATCGGGAGAGGACCGCCCAATCGATAGCGGGATTCAGCGGGGCGGACGCTTCCCGTTTCATGGAGTTCCTGGAGGAGTCCGAGCGCATCTCTCGCACGGTGATCGAACCGCTGCGTTTTGCAGCTCCGATGGACCAAGACGAACGCGAACAGGTCTTGCGTTCGAGTGTCGACGGTCGTCGCTTCCTGGAGCTCAGCGAGTCCAGCGCCATCGATGTCATCAAGGAGAACTTCGGGTCCGAGGCGATGCGGGCACTCGTCATGTTCACGGCTGCCCTCCGTGGCTACCTGCCGGTTCTCGACGTCCCGGGCACGGGCTATGTCGTCGCCCAGGCGGTGGCGGGTCTCCTCAATTGTCTAATCGTTGAGGGGGGCAGCAACAGGTTGGCGCTGGCGCTGGCTTCCCAGTTCTATCGCCACGGGGGGCTGCTCCGGGCGGGCGCCGGCGTGGCCGAGGTCGTGGTCACCGACGGCCGGGCACGGGGAGTCATCCTGGCGGATGGCTCAAGGGTGATCGCTCGTAGGGCCGTTGTGAGCAACGTCCCCGCCCCACTCACCCTTCTC
>WHTI01000081.1 GCA_009377815.1 Actinomycetota bacterium | reverse complement strand
GGCTGCTGATTCTGCCCCGCCTGCTTGGGTAGGGTGAGGGAGGCGAGCGCTTGTAACGGCGGCTGGACACGGGTGGAGGGTCGTGAAGGATCGATTCCTCGAGGAACTCAGGCGTATCTGCGGACGCGCCAACGTTCTGACGAATCCACACCAACTGGAAACCTACGCGTCCGACGGGCTGCTCCACTACCGGGTACGTCCCCCGGCGGCGGTCCTGCCGGGGACCGCGGACGAGGTACGGCGGATCGTCCGTGCTTGCTTCCTCGAGAGCGTTCCGTGGGTGGCACGGGGTTCGGGAACCGGTCTCTCCGGGGGGGCCCTCCCGATCGAGGACGGCCTGCTGATCGTCCTGAGCCGCCTGCGCCACATCCTGGAGATCGACCTTCCCAATCAACGCATCGTTGTCGAGCCGGGGGTGACCAACCTCGAGATCTCGGCGGCCGTGGGACCCACCCACTTCTATCCGCCTGATCCGTCGAGCCAGGTCGTGTGCTCGATCGGCGGCAATGTCGCCGAGAACTCCGGCGGAGCTCACTGCTTCAAGTACGGCTTCACGACCAACTACGTGACCGGACTCGAGATCGTGCTGGCCGACGGCGAGGTCGTGACCCTTGGAGGCAAGGAGTTAGATCTTCCCGGTTACGACCTCCTCGGAGCCTTCGTCGGATCCGAGGGAACGCTCGGCATCGCCACGCGCATCACCCTGCGAGTAGCTCCCGTCCCCGAGTCCTGGCGCACCCTCGTGGCCTACTTCGATTCGGCCGACAGGGCCGGTCAGACCGTGTCCGACATCGTCGCTGCCGGGATCGTTCCGGGTGCCATGGAGATGATGGACCGGCTCGCCATCCGGGCGTGCGAGGAGGCGACCCACGCGGGCTACCCACTCGACACCGCCGTTGCTCTGATCGTCGAACTCGACGGGCCGGCCCCCGAATGCGACGAGCGGTTCGATCAGGTGGTGGCCTTGTGCCGGCGCAACGAGGCAACCGGCGTGCGCGTGGCGGCGGACGAGGCAGAGCGACAGCTCATATGGAAGGCGCGGAAGGCCGCGTTCGCGTCGATGGGTCGGGTATCGAAGAGTTACTACGTTCAGGACTCGGTCATCCCGCGCACGCGCCTTCCGGACGTCCTTCGACGGATCGACGAACTGTCGGAGAGCTATGGACTCAGTGTCGCTAACGTCTTCCATGCGGGCGACGGCAATCTCCACCCCTTGGTCTGTTACGACCCCACCGTCCCGGGCGAGGCAGAGAAGGCCGAACGACTCGCCGGCGAGATCCTCGAGGCGAGCGTCGACGCCGGCGGGTCGATCACGGGGGAACACGGAGTGGGTTTCGACAAGAAGCGCTACATGCCGTTGATGTTCGGCGACGACGACCTCGGTGCATTCCAGAGGTTGCGGTGTGCGTTCGATCCGCAGCAGCTGGTCAATCCCGGCAAGGTGATGCCCACACCCCGCTTATGCGGCGAGGTCCCCGGCCCGTACCGGGAGCACCCGATCGAACGTGCCGGTCTCGCGGAGAGGTTCTGACGTGGACGAGATAGCACCCACGACGATCGAAGAGGCGTCGGGCACGCTGCGTTCGCTGAGCTCCGACTCGGTGCCGGTGCGTTTCCTCGGAGGGGGCACTAAGTCGCACTGGGGAGGCGCGGCTCCGGAGCCGGATGTCGTCGTCCGGACCACCTCACTCGCCGGTGTCGTGGAGCACAATGCGGGCGACCTCACGGCGGTCGTGTTGGCGGGGACCCCGTTGATCGATGCCCAGAAGGCCTTCGGTGCGGCCGGGCAGATGCTGGCGATCGATCCTCCCGAGTCGACTCGTGCCACCATCGGCGGCGCTATCGCAACGGCTGATTCCGGTCCGATGAGGTACCGGTACGGCGCCCCCCGTGACCTGGTCCTTGGGATCACTGCCGTGATGTCGGATGGGGCCGTCGCACGCTCGGGGGGCAAGGTGATCAAGAACGTCGCCGGCTACGACCTCGGGAAGTTGTTCTGCGGGGCGTGGGGAACGCTTGGGATGATCGCCCGCGTGGCTCTGCGACTCCATCCCCGGCCGCCGGCGATGGTCACCGCCGTGGGACGCTCCGAGGATCCCTTCGCGATCCAAGCGGCCGCAGGCGAACTCGCCCACGGAGGTCTCGAACCCATGGCCATCGACGTTGCCTGGTCCGGAGGCGTCGGGCGGGTGCTTGCCCGCTTCGGCGGCGCCGCGGCCGGTGGACAAGCGCGACGAGCGGCCGACGTGCTGAGCGCCGTCCGCACCGACGTCGACATCGTCGATGCGGACGAGGAACTCTGGAGCCGGCAACGAGCAGGGCAGCGATCCGAGACCGGTGTGGTGGTTCGGCTCTCGGTCCTTCCCACCGAGATCGCCGAGGTTCTCAGGTGCGCCGACGCCGCCGCCGGCTCGGTTGCCGGTCGTGCCGTGGGGCTCGTGTGGGTCACGCTGCCACCGGCCGCTCCCCTCGACGCGGTCGCGGCGGTCGAGGAGCTCCGGAGCGCCCTCGCTCCCAGGGTCTGCACCGTGCTCGATGCCCCCATCGAGGTGCGAGCGAAGCTGGACGTCTGGGGAGCCGAACTCGACGGGCGTATGGATCTGATGCGACGGCTCAAGCAACAGTTCGATCCGGCGGGTATCTGCAATCCGGGCATCTTCATGGGAGGCATCTAGTGGCGAGCGACCTGAGGCGCGCCTTCGACCCGAACCGGCCGCCGGAGAAGGACCTGATCGACGACTGCGTCCACTGCGGATTCTGTCTTCCCACCTGTCCGACCTACGTGCTGTGGGGCGAGGAGATGGACTCGCCGCGCGGCCGCATCGTTCTGATGAACGCCGGACTCGAGGCGGGGAGCGAGATGTCGCCGGAGATGGTGACGCACTTCGACCGGTGCCTGGGCTGCATGGCGTGCGTTACGGCGTGTCCGTCGGGCGTTCGGTACGACACTCTGATCGAGGAAACGAGACCTCAGATCGAGCGGAACTTCCCCCGGCCCTTGCGTCAACGTGTCGTACGCCGCGTGATGCTGGCGCTGTTCACCCGTCCGGGATGGCTCCGAGCCGCGGCCCTCCTCCTGTCCCTGCGCCTCCATCGATCCGTTGCCCGCCTGCGAGGACGCCTCGGAACCATGGCGCGACTCGCCCCCCGGGCCTCCGTCGGGAACGCATTCCACCGGCTCCCCGCACGGACGCCTGCGCGCGGGACCCGAAGGGCACGAGTGGGTCTCCTGCAAGGCTGCGTGCAGCGGGTGTTCTTCCCGCACGTGAACGAGGCGACCGTGAGTGTGCTGGCGGCCGAGGGTTTCGAGGTCCACGCGCCGCCGGAGGTCCGTTGCTGCGGAGCCCTCAAGTTCCACTCGGGGCTCGAGTCGGAGGCGGTGGTCCTCGCCAAGCGGATGATCGAGGCCTTCGAGGACTGCGACTTCGTGGTGGCGAACGCGGCCGGATGCGGTTCGGCGATGAAGGACTATGGAGGCGTGCTGGCGGACGACCCCGTCTGGTCGAAGAGGGCCGGGGACTTTTCGACCAAGGTCCGCGACGTTACCGAACTGTTGACCGAGTTCGAGCCCGTGGCGCCGCGCCGGCCGCTCGATCTCAGGGTCGCCTACCACGATGCGTGCCATCTGGCGCACGCGCAGGGGGTCCGCGCTCAACCGCGCTCACTTCTGCAGGCGATCCCGGGGCTCGAGGTCGTGGAGCCCCCCGAGTGGGAGCTCTGCTGCGGATCCGCCGGCATCTACAACCTGCTCGAGGTGGACGCGGGCCGCGAACTCGGAGAGCGGAAGGCTCACAACCTCCTATCCGTTGAGCCGCAAGTGATCGCCGCGGGTAACCCGGGGTGCGCCTTGCAGATCACCGCCCACCTCGAGGCGTTGGGGCGGCCCCTTCCCCTTGTCCATCCCCTGGAGATAGTCGCGGCGTCGATCGAGGGAAGGAGCCTGTGATGGTTGTGAACGTTGAGGTACGCGCCCCGGTGGGAGAGCGTAGCGGTGAGGTCTTGACCGATGAGGCGCTGGCGTTCCTGGCTCGCCTGCAGCGCGAGTTCGGGCCGAGGAGGCGAGAGTTGCTGGCCGCTCGCGCCGCACGGCAGGAGCGCTTCGATGCCGGGGAGTTGCCGGACTTCCTGCCGGAAACCGCCGGGGTCCGGGGATCCGATTGGCGGGTCGCCGATGCTCCGGCCGATCTCATGGACCGACGGGTGGAGATCACGGGGCCGACCGAGCGCAAGATGATGATCAACGCTCTCAACTCGGGGGCTAAGGTTTTCATGGCGGACTTCGAGGACGCCAACTCGCCGACCTGGACGAACATGATCGAAGGCCAGGTCAACCTCGTCGATGCGATCGAACGAACGATCTCCTTCACGAGTCCGGAGGGTAAGGACTATCGACTCAACGACGAGATCGCCACGCTGGTCGTCCGACCCCGTGGCTGGCATCTCGACGAACGTCACGTTCTGGTCGACGGCGAACCGATGTCGGGGAGCCTGTTCGACCTCGGACTCTGTTTCTTCAGCAACGTCCACCGGTTGCTGGAGCGCGGCTCGGGTCCGTACTTCTACCTCCCCAAACTTGAAGGCCACCTCGAGGCCCGGCTGTGGAACGACGTGTTCGAGCTCGCGCAGGAGCACGTCGGGGTTCCGCGCGGGACGATCCGCGCAACCGTCCTCATCGAGACGATCCTCGCCGCATTCGAGATGGAGGAGATCCTCTACGAGCTGAAGGATCACAGTGCGGGACTGAACGCCGGCCGGTGGGACTACATCTTCAGCATCATCAAGAAGTTCAGGACCCGGCCCGAGTTCATGCTGCCGGACCGGATCCAGGTCACGATGACGGTCCCGTTCATGCGCGCCTACACCGAACTGCTGGTCAAGACCTGCCACAAGAGGGGTGCTCACGCGATCGGGGGCATGGCCGCCTTCATCCCGTCGCGCAAGGACCCGGAGGTCAACGACGCGGCGTTGAAAGCGGTGCGGGAGGACAAGGAGCGGGAATCGGGCGATGGTTTCGATGGAACGTGGGTGGCGCATCCGGATCTCGTGCCGGTGGCGATGGAACCATTCGACGCAGCTCTCGGCGATGAGCCGAACCAGCGAGCGCTCCTGCGGGACGATGTCACGGTCACAGCCGAAGATCTACTGACCATCGATGTCCCAGATGGGCGGATAACCGAACAAGGACTGCGCAGCAACGTGAACGTCGGCATCCAGTACCTCTCGTCGTGGCTGCGGGGCAACGGCGCCGTGGCGATCTTCAACCTGATGGAGGACACCGCTACCGCCGAGATCGCCCGTACGCAGATCTGGCAGTGGGTCCGCCTGGGGGCGCACACCGCCGAGGGTGGTCTCATCGATCGAGACCTCATCCACAGGATCGAGGAGGAGGAGCTCGAGAGGATCCGGGAGGTGGTGGGGGACGAGGTCTATGCCTCCAGCCGGGCGAAGGAGGCCCAGGCCCTCTTCGAGGAGGTGTCTCTGGCGGACGACCTCGTCGAATTCCTCACGCTGGTGACCCAGCCCGATATGGACTGAATCTGACGGATATGGGCCCCCGAGGTTTCCACGACTCGGTTGCGGGTAGGGCAAAGCAGGCATTTGTCGGGAAAAGGGGGATCAGATGGCGATCGATTCTGCCGGACTCGAGGCGTCCAGGGGTGCTTTCCCTCTCGGGGTCAGCCGGCCCGATCTGGAGCTCAGGGATCTTCCCGAGCCGGAGGCCGTGTTCGGGGTCGAACGGCTGGGCTTCAAGAACATCATCAAGTTCGCGGTCGGGCCTAGCCTCATCGCCCTGGGTATCTCCATCGGCAGCGGGGAGTGGTTACTCGGTCCGCTGAACATCGGGCAGTTCGGCTTCGAGGGCCTGGGCTGGGTGATCCTCGTCTCAGCCCTCCTTCAGGTCTTCTACAACATCGAGTGCGCCCGCTACGTGCTCGCCACCGGTGAGGTCCCCGTGGTCGGCTGGGGTCGCGTTCCCCCGGGGTTCAAGTTCTGGGTCCCGTTCTCGGTGTTCGTCGTGTTCTTCGCCTTCATCTGGGGCGGCTGGGCCGCGGGCGCAGGGCAAGGGCTGTTCGCCCTGCTCAACGGACGGGTCGCCACCGACGCCGATCTCTCGCAGGTGAGGTGGCTTGCGATCGGCCTGCTCGCGCTCGTCTTCGTCATCACCGCGCTGGCGCGCCGTGTGAGTCGCGGACTGGAGCTGGTCAACTGGGTGCTTATCGGTTCGATCGTGATCGTGCTGCTCATCGTCGACCTCGTCATCGTTCCCTTCGAACTCTGGTGGGAAGCGATCCGGGGGTTCTTCACCTTCACGGCTCCACCCGAAGGCATCACGGCCACGCAGCTCGGAGCGCTTGCCGGGTTCACGGCGCTCGCATCCGGCCTCAACTGGTACGTGATGGGGCACTACCGCGACAAGGGCTACGGGATGGGGCACCACACCGGATACATCGCCGGGATGAGGGGAACCCAGCACGAGATCATGTCGTCGGGAACGACCTTCCCGGATGACGAGAAGAACGAGCGCCTGTGGCGCCGCTGGTACCGGCTCCTACTGGTCGACATGTGGGGGATCTTCTTCGTCGGAGCGATGCTGGGCATGCTCCTTCCGACCATCCTCATGAGACACGCGGTGGAGATCTCGGGGACTACGCCGACGGAGGCCAACGTCCCGACGTTCATCGCGGGCGCGCTCGACGCGGAGTACGGGCGCTTCCTCTTCTACGTGGTGCTGTTGATGGGCACGTTCATCCTGTTCAGCACCCAGCTGGGCATCTTCGAAGCGATGATCAGGAACTTCACCGATGCGGCCCACGGGACCAGCTCCCGCTTCCGCAACCTGGTGTCGGGTGACCCACGACGCTTCTACTACCCGTTCATGGTCTTCGTCTTGATCGTGGTCGGCATCCTGCTGTTCCAGCAGCTGCCCGTCGACCTGATCCAGATCTCTGCGAACATGTCCAACCTCGGCGCGCTGATGTTCCCCTTCGCGCTGATCTATCTGAATCGAAGATTGCCGCGCGCCGCTCGGCCCAAGGTGCGCCACTACGTGCTTCTGCTCCTGAACTTCCTCTTCTTCGGGTTCTTCTTCGTTAACTTCGTCGTGGAGAAGATCACCGGAGAGGCGCTGGTCGTCTTCTGATCGCGACGAGAGAGGTGGCGGGGCAACCCGCCACCTCTCTCGTTCGTCTCGGTCCTAGGGTGCCACGAACTGGATCGCCTGGTTCCAGGTGCCGCGGTTCTGCCACGGCATATCGAAGGCCGGATCGAATCCGACCGATGAGAACGTGATCGTGTCGACCGGGAAGGTCCACATCGAGACATCGCTTCCCTGGGCCGTCTCGATCTCGGCAACCGCGGCCTCGAAGGTCTGCTGCACGAGTTCCGCACAGGTCTCGGCCGGATCGGTGTTCACGTCCTCGCAGTAGTTGATCGCGTAGCCGTCGGGAACGGCCAGAAGGTTGTAGAGGAAGTCTGAGAAATCGGCGAAGTAGGCCGATCCGTTCGAGTGGTCTGCCCCCGCGCTCTTGCCGCGCGAGATGAGGCCGTAAAGACCTTCGAACTCGTCGTCGAAGGTGGCATCGACGAGGTTGTCGTACCAGGCGTCGAAGACCGCGACCGCGCTCCCCTCGTCCTGGTTCCCATCGTCATCACTGTCGAGCCGGTGGGCACCGCCGGCGATCCACGCCTCGATGGCGTCGAGGGCGTCGGTCTCGTTGCCCGCGGCAGGGGTGACGAGAGCGGTCATCGCGGGTCCGAGGTGGACCCCGTGGGCGTCCTGCGTGGCGGCCGTGCGGATGACGTTGACGAGGTCGGTCAACGTGATGTCGCCGGCCATGGCGAGCTCCGTCATCTGATCCGACAGCAGACGAGCGCGTCCCGCCGGCCCCCAGTTACCGCTGTCGCCACCCTCCCAGCCTGAGGCCGGTCGGTTGTTCCAGTTGGAGATCCACCCCTGCGTCGGGTTGATCACCTGTGGGTTGTTGGCGAACGAGCGACGACCCTTGAAGTCCCACTTCCCGGTACCCCACGAAGGCAGCAGCGGGTTCACGCCCTTGGCGCGCTTGGGGTAGTGGCCGATGTGGAAGTAACCGATGTCGGTTGCGTCGGCGTAGACCGCATTGAAGGACATCGCGAACTGGGAGGCGATGTCCTGGAAATCCTCAACCGACTCGGTCTCGGTAACGACCTGGAGGAAGATCGGAAGGGCATCTGCTTCCTTCATCCAATAGAAGCGCTCCCTGACGATGGCGACCGGCCATCCGTCGACCTTCGCCCGGTCCTCGACCGGACCGTGGACCGTTCGCTGAACCTTCACCTTGAAGCTGTCGGCGCCGTTGACGTTGACCGTCTCGGTGCGAGCCTTCATCTTCTTGCACTTGTTGTTGTGCTCGTAGTAGGCAGACCCGGCCTTCGGCTTCTTGCCCGAAGGCTTGCCCTTGTTCTTGCCCTTCTTGATCGGCTTGCACAGTTTCTCGACTCGTACATCGACCGCGTCGGAAACGCCGGTGGTCAGCGACCACGCGAAGTTCGTTGAGCGTCCGAGGGGCACGAGCATCGAGGCTCCCGGCAGCGCCGGCCCCCGGAAGTCGAACGAGTCACTGTGGACGTCGATCTCCATGAAGAACTGAGGGACCGAGTAACCGACCTGCGGACCTCCCCACTCGAGGGACCCGCCGGTGGCGGACAGCTCGGGTGACACCGCCAGGAAGTTGGACGACGGCGATGCGACCCTGAAGCCACTGGTGTCCTTCGCATCCGCAGAAGCACTCAAAAGCCCGGCGGCGTTGTCGGGGATCGCGACGCCCGACCCGGAGTCTCCGAGATCCTGCGAGTCGAAGGTTCCATCCTCGGGTTGGATCGTCGTGTCGGCTCCGTCGTCGTCCTGCCTCTGGATCTCTTCGAGCATCAGGTTGGCCTGTTGGGCACCGAAGCGCGCCTCGAGTCCCTGCAGCAGGGCGGCGTTCCTGATCTCTCCACCCGCGGCACCACCGAAGTCACGGAGCTGCAGGATCGCGAGGTAAAGGGTGTCGGTGACCTTCCAGTTCTGCGGCTTGATATCGAAGTTGTTGAACTCGGGCGGCGTGGGAACCTCGCTGGCCTTGGTCATGGCGATGTAGGCGTTCACGCCCTTGGCGTAGTTCTGCAGCAGCTGCTGCGCCTTCTGACCGGTGGTTCCGAATTTGTTGTCGAACCGATCGAAGATCTTCTGGACCTCGGCGAGGGAGTACCCGTCGCGACGGATCCCCGCGTCGTAGGCCTGGTACCCATCCCCGAGGACCTCACCCAGTCGCCCCTTGGCCGCGGCACGCAGGACGTGCATGTGCCACAGGCGGTCTTCCGCGGTCACGTAGCCGAGGGCGAACCCGGCCCCCGCGTCCGATCCGAAGATGTGCGGGATCCCGAACGAGTCCCGGTAGATCGTCACGTCGGTGCGATCTGCGGGGGCGTACTCCCGCTCGATGTCCGAGGTGCCGAACTGGAAGTCGTGGAAGTAGGTCTCCAGCTCCTCGGGTGTCACCTCGTCGTCGTTGATGAGGTCCTTGTACATCTCGAGCTGGTCCTTGCGGTGGGCCGCCTGGGGACCGAAGGCCGAGCCGCTCTGGCCTGGAGGGATCACCGCGTAGGCGGTCATCCCGTCGGGCACGGGGGGCGAGTCGGCGATCGCCGGCTGCACCGCCAGTGCGAGCAGGACCGTGAGTGAGGCGAGCAGAGAGACGACGCGTCTGGTCATTCGGTGGGACCCCCCTTGGGCGCGTTGGCCCGGACGATTGTTGCGAAGCAAGCGTTTGACCGAGGATATCTAGCCGCTAGCTCATCCGATAGGGGGTGGGGCCCAGGTTGCCCCTTATGTCGGCAAAGTCATCGGGTCAGAGACCCTTGCCTCCGCGGATGATGCGATAACCGATGACGGCGGCCGCGATGGCGAACGCGATCGAGAGGATCGCTCCGGCGACCTCGAGACCGCTCGCCGGGGGAGCCTTCAGGACGGTGGGAGTTGGCGACGGCGTCTGTGCCAGGACGAGTGCCCAAAGGAAGGTCATCGTCGGTACCCGGGGAGGTCCGGCCACACTCCCGTGCCCGCGGGTCGGGGGCCTAGTTCGGCGGCCGCCAGGTGCTCGAGGAACACCCTCACCACTCGCGCGGTGACGCCCCAGATGATGTGCCCGTTCCACACCCAGGCCTCGGTCGGATAGGTGCGATCGCCCTCGATGAAGCCGGGCTCGCGCCGGATGTCGTCTACGAGATGTGAGATAGGCACGAGCAGGACCTCTGCCACCTCGGCCGGGTTAGGGACCAGGTCCGGTTCCTCGTCGATCCATCCGACGACGGGGGAGACGACGTAGCCGGTCACGTAGGTGGGGAAGTCGTCGAAGCGCCCGAGGATGCGCACGGCCTTCGGGTCGAGACCGATCTCCTCCTCGGCCTCCCTGACGGCCGCGGCTTCGGGCGATCCGTCCCCGGGGTCGATCGATCCCCCGGGGAACGAGATCTGGCCTTTGTGGCTCGGGAGATGATCGGTGCGCACGGTGAAGATGAGGGTCGGCTCGGGGACCGCCACGATCGGGATCAATACGGCGGCATCTCGAGTGCCGTGGAGCGATATCTCCTGGGCCGGGGTGGCGTCCACCACCGCTCGGAGGCGCTCTTCGAAATCCGTAGACATGCGGTTGGCATCGTAGCCTCTTGGTTAACGAATCCGATCAAGGAGGATCTGTGGGCGAGTTCGTGAAGCTCGAGGTATCCGGCTCCGGTGTCGGCACCATCCGTATCGACCGCCCGCAGCTGAACCCGTTGAACGATCAGGTGGCCCTCGAGATCGGCGCCGCGGTCGACGCGGCGGCAGCCGACGAGAACATCCGGGCGGTGATCGTGTACGGCGGGGAGCGCGTCTTCGCCGCGGGCGCGGACATCAAGGAGATGTCGACCCAGGATCCGGTAGAGATGTTCCGTTACATCGGTCGCTTCCAGAACGTCTTCACGCGCCTCGAGCAATTGCCCGTAGTGACGATCGCCGCGATCAACGGATACGCGCTGGGTGGGGGATGCGAGCTTGCCCTCGCCTGCGACCTCCGGATCTGCGCGGAGGATTCCCAGTTGGGCCAGCCCGAGATCCTCCTCGGCGTGATCCCGGGGGCCGGGGGAACGCAGCGCCTCCCACGTCTCGTCGGGGTGGGCCGAGCCAAGGAGCTCATCTTCACCGGCCGCTTCGTCGGCGCGGAGGAGGCACTACGGATCGGTCTCGTCAACGAGGTCGTCCCCGCCGACGAGGTCTACGCGCGCGCGACCAAGCTGGCCGAGCGGTTCGCAGCCGGACCCCGGGTGGCCCTGATGGCCGCCAAACAGGTGATCGCCAACGGGATCGAGGCGGACATGGCAACCGGTCTGCTGCTCGAGCGGCAGGCATTCGCCGCCCTGTTCGCCACCGAAGACCAAACGATCGGCATGGAATCGTTCGTCGCTAACGGACCCGGCAAGGCGAGGTTCACCGGAAGCTAGGACTAAGGCCTCGTCATAAAGGGGGAGATGGCCCTCTATCTGAAAGCCCTTAGTCGGGCGCAGATGCGGCCTTTGGTCCGGGCATTGTGGTCTTTCGGGGGATGCCCTGCCGGGCCTCGTATCCGAAGATCGTTGTTAGGTGAACACCGTCTACCTAAGGGAGGAACGATGACCTTCGAAGTCCCGAAGATCACTGATCTTGGCTCCATCGCCCAGCACACGTTCACCAACACCGGAACGGTTCCCGGATCGGGACCCACCGGCAAGGACAAGAACGGCGCGCCGACGCTCGACAAGTTCGATGAGCCGTCCGCCGGGGCTCATGGCCTGTCCTAGAACGGACCTGGGTTCGGTCATAGGGGCCGGGTATTTCCCGGCCCCTATGGACGCCCCGCGGTCGACGCCCATCTCAGCGGTCGCAGTTACGAGGTCGTTCGGTGGGACCAGCGCGCTCTCCGAGGTGTCTCTGGCGGTTGCCTCCGGGGAGGTCCGTGCGCTCCTGGGCCCCAACGGCGCCGGCAAGACGACCCTCCTGAGGATCCTCGCAGGACTGATCGATCCCTCGGCCGGCGAGGTACTGATCCTG
>WHTI01000151.1 GCA_009377815.1 Actinomycetota bacterium | reverse complement strand
CGTTGCTCCTGGAGCGTCCTCAGTAACTCGCTTTGGATCTCGATGTCCTGGATCAGACGGGAGCCTTCTTGGTCCAGTACGCGGAAGGCCTGCGACCGGTTGCCCGCGGAGGCCCGGGGAATGACCTCTTCCTCGACCAGCGCATGGAACTCGCCCCCGGCCTCGGTCAACTGGTCGAGGATCGCCCGCCCGCGGCCCTCGCTGAACAGAGCGCGCGCTTGCTCCTCCCAGTACTCGGCGATCTCGACTTCACGCTCATAGCGCTCCAGCAGGGTTGACTGGCTTCCGATCAGGGAGCGCGAGACGGCCGCCGATTGGGCGGTATAGGAGCGGACGATCTCATCGACCGCGACGACGGCCGGGATCGATTCCCTGAACACCCTTTGCTGAACGGACCTGACGGAACCGAATAGCGAGAGCGTCACCCAGCCGAGCAAGGCGATGAACAGGAACATGAGCCCGAAACCGCCCGTGATCTTCCAGCGGAGGGACAGTTTCACCCCGACAGTATCCTCGACCCCGATGACACCCACTCGCATCGGCCCGACCGTGGCTCTGGCGGGCCTGGCGGCCGCCGGAGCGGGCGCCTACGCCCTGGCGGAGGCCAAGTCCTACCGGCTCGTGCACCACGAAGTGCCCGTAGGTTCAGCGGTTCCGCCACTCCGGATCCTCCACCTCTCCGACACCCATCTCGCGGGATCGAACCGGCGCCTGATCGGGTTCCTCGAACGCCTTCCCGGGATGATGGAAGTCACTCCCGATCTCGTACTGGCTACCGGAGACCTCATCGAGAACGACACCGGCATCGAGCCCCTGGTGTCGGCGTTCGAGAACATCGACGCGCGCCTCGGCCGCTTCTACGTCCTCGGTTCGCACGACTACTACCGTTCGTCGTTGAGGGGCGTCTCCGGCATCTTCAAGGCTCTGCTGAAGATAGAGAGAGCGCCGGTGACCGCCCACAAGAACTCCACCGATCGCCTCGAAAAGCGCTTGGCCGCGGCCGGGTGGACCGGAGTGATCAACCGCACCGAATGGATCGACGACGCCGGCACGGTGATCAGGATCGCCGGCACCGACGACCCCTACCTCCGTCGCCACCGCACGGACCATGCGGCACGCGCCGAGGACGAGGCGCTCGCGATCGCCCTGATCCACGCCCCCGACATCGTTTCGGAGTGGCTGCTGGCCGGATTCGATCTCGTGCTGGCCGGCCACACGCACGCCGGTCAGGTCAGGGCGCCGCTGGTCGGTGCCCTGGTGACCAACTGCTCACTGCCGCTCGAGCTGGCGGGTGGACTCCAGAAGATCGGCCGGGGATGGCTGCACGTGAGCCCGGGGCTGGGAACGAGCCGGTTCTCCCCGATCAGGTTCCTGGCGCGACCGGAAGCCACGTTACTGACCTTGCGGCCTACTTAGAGGCGTCGGTGAACTCACGGAAGACGCCGGTCACGAGGAAGGAGATCTGCTCTCCGACGTCCACGCAGTGGTCACCGAACCGCTCGAGGTAACGAGCGACGAGAACGATGTTGGTGGCCCACTCGAACGCTTCCTCGTCGCCCGCGTACGCCTTGAGATCATCGAGCATCCCTCGATTAAGACGGTTGAGGACGAGATCGCGCTCCGGAAGCTCCTCGGCGAGGGTCTGAGACCGTTGAGCGAAAGCCGAGAGGGTCACCTCGAGCATCTCTGCGAGACGCGCCCCCATCTCCTGGAGTCTCGACACCATCGGTGAATCCGCCGGATAAGAATGGTCGTTGCGTACGAACTTGGCGATGTTGACGCAGAGATCGCCCATCCGTTCGAGGTGGAGGTTGGAGTGGAGGATGGCGCTGACAAGGCGGAGGTCACGAGCAACGGGGGCCTGGAGGGCCAGCAGGTTGAGGATCCGTTCCTCGTTCTCGAGATAGATCCGGTCGACCTCGTCGTCCCCGGCGATCACGTCGTGAGCCAGCCCCAGATCCTGCCGTTCGACCGCGTCCATCACGAGCTCTAGCTGACGAGCGACCACCGAGCCCTCGCTGAGAAGGGCCGTTTCGGCGGCCTCGAGCTCCTCGTGGAAGCTGGCCCGGCGGATCTCAGGTTCGAGCGAAGGGTCCATGTTCACCACCATACTCAGCCTCATGTGAACCACGCGCGAACTCTCCGCATCAGGCCGTGAAATGTGGGCCCCTGCAGCCTTTTCGCGCCCTATCGGCCCCGCGCTCCCACTAGACTCGGGCCGGAGATGAACGAAATATGACCCTGATCCTTCCGATCGTTATCGCGGTGGCCCTCCTGGCCTTAGCGCTCGGGTTGGAGGTCGACCGGGCCCCGCTGTTCATCCTCCTCATCCTCGTGTTCCTGGGGCTCGGGTGGGAACTCAAGCGGAGGATGAGGATCCACCCTGCGGTCGTCGAACCCGGACCCGAGGGCCCGACGGCCCCAAGTCGGGCAGACGAGATCCTCGAACGGATGACCGAAGGGGTCGTCGTTCTCGACGAGACCATGCGACCGGTGCTCGCTAACGGGGCGGCTCGCAAGATGCTTGGCCTCCATGGAGCGGGCCTTCCCGCCCGACTCCCTCAGGACGAGATCCTCGGGGCCGCCCACCGGGTACTGCTCACCCAGGAGTCGGCGGAGGAAGATGTTTCCGTGTGGTATCCGGACCGCCTGACCATCCGCGTCCGCTCCACCCCCTTGGAGGACGGGAGCGGGATCATCGCCGTCCTTCAGGACGCCACCGAGGAGTTGCGGGTCCAACAGGTCCGAAAGGAGTTCGTTGCCAATGCGTCGCACGAACTGAAGAGTCCGGTGGCCGGCCTGCGGGCCCTCGCCGAAGCCATCACCGAGGCGATGGAGGATGACCCCGAGAACGCAACCCGATTCGCTCACCGGTTGGTCGAGGAATCCGAGCGGCTGAGCCGACTGATCGTGGACCTCCTCGACCTCTCCCGACTCGAGAACCCCTCCTTGGTTCCTCGGGCCGAGGTCGACCTGTCACAAGTCACCGAGAGGGAGGTCGAGGCCCTCCGGGGCGACGCTGGGGAGAAGGCCATCCGCCTACGACTCGAACTCCCCGCTCTCCCCATCTCCGTTCACGGCGATGAGGCCCAGCTCGGTCTCATCGTCAGGAACCTGGTGGAGAACGCGATCCGCTACACGCCCGATGGGGGCCAGATCGAGGTCCGTCTCGGCGTCATCGGATCCGACGCCCTTCTCGAAGTAGAAGACACCGGTATAGGGATCCCCCTCGAGGCGCAGAAACGTATCTTCGAGCGGTTCTATCGCGTCGATAAAGCCCGCGCCCGTGACCACGGGGGCACCGGCCTGGGGCTGGCCATCGTCAAACATGCCGTTGACCTGCATGGAGGCACCGTCGCAGTCGAGAGCGAGCTTGGCCGAGGCACGACCCTCTCCGTCCGGCTTCCGACGTCGACCGTCGTCGCTCAGCCCCGAACCCCCGAGACAGTGGAGAACTGATGCCGAAGATCCTTTTGATCGAGGACGAGACCGCCCTCGGAGATGCCCTGACGTACACACTCGGACGCGAGGGGTACGAAGTCGAATGGATAACGGATGGAAGCGAGGGCCTGACGCGTTTCCAGACGGATGGGGCCGACCTCGTCCTTCTCGACCTCATGCTCCCCGGCCTACCGGGCGAGGACGTTTGCAAACAGATCCGCAAATCGTCCAACGTTCCGATCATCATGCTGACGGCGCGCGACACAGAGATCGACAAGGTCGTGGGGCTCGAACTCGGAGCCGATGACTATGTGACCAAACCCTTCAGTACGAGGGAGCTTGTCGCACGCGTAAGAGCCGTTCTCAGACGGGGAGGCGGGGGTCGCGCAGACGAGATGGAGGTCCTCGAGGGTGGGGGCATCCGACTAGATCCCGAACGCTTCGAGGTAACCGTTCGAGGTGAATCGGTTCACCTTCCGCGCAAGGAGTTCGAGTTGCTCGAGCTCCTTATGGAGAATGCCGGTAGGGTACTCACGCGCGAGACCTTGATCGACCGCATCTGGGGCACCGACTACTTCGGCGACACGAGAACACTCGATGTACATGTGAAGCGTCTACGGGCGAAAGCCGAAGAAGACCCCAAAGAACCGAAGCACCTGATCACGATCCGAGGCCTCGGCTACAAGTTCGTTCCTTAGGCTCCAGAGCGGGGAGTTAGCCGAAGCGGCCCGTGACGTAGTTCTCGGTCCGTTCGTCGGCCGGGCTGGTGAAGATCCTCTCGGTCTTGTCGTACTCGATCAGGACCCCCGTCCGGCGGTCCTGATCGCCGTGGACCTCGGCGGTGAAAAACGCCGTCCGGTCGCTAACCCGGGCCGCCTGCTGCATGTTGTGCGTCACGATCACGATGGTGTACTCCGATTTGAGTTCCCCCATGAGGTCCTCGATCCGCCCGGTGGCGATGGGATCGAGTGCCGAGCAGGGCTCGTCCATCAAGATCACATCGGGCGAGACGGCCAAGCAACGTGCTATGCAGAGTCGCTGCTGCTGGCCGCCGGAAAGACCCATCGCCGAGTCTTTCAATCGGTCCTTAACCTCGTCCCACAGAGCCGCGTGCTGCAGTGACCGCTCCACGAGCTCGTCGAGGTTCTCCTTCGTTCCGATGATCTTCGGCCCGAAGGCAACATTGTCATAGATCGACTTCGGAAAGGGGTTCGGCTTCTGGAACACCATCCCGATCCGCCTGCGAACCTCAACGGGGTCCACCTGTTTGTCGTAGAGGTCCTCACCGTGGTACGAGATCCTTCCCTCAACCCTGGCCGTCTCGATCAGGTCGTTCATGCGATTGAGACATCTGAGGACGGTGGTCTTCCCGCAGCCGGATGGGCCGATCAGGGCGGTTATCTGGCGGGAATGGATATCCAATGTCACATCGCGGACCGCCCTGAATCTGTCGTAGAAGACCGAGACATCGTCGATCCGGAAGACGAAATCATGCGCGTCGGCCGAGGCCGACTCGTGATCGCGGGTCTTGATGTGCATCTCCAAGTCTCGTCGTACCTCGGTGTCGGTTTCCAAAGTCCCCATGCTCACCACTCCCTGCGCCCGGTTGCCATCTTTCCCAGCCGGTCCGAGAACCCTACTCTCTTCGGATCCGTTAGAACCTTTGCTCCCGGCAGCCACTCAGATCGCGTGGCTAGCCACTACTCACCGTCAACGTAGGCATCCCATGTGTCCGGACCCTTACTCGTTCATGAACTATCGGCAAACAGACCTTGTAATCAGGACAGACTCGTTGCATTGCCACGTCGAGCTACGAACCGCGCCGCGAACGTGAACAGCAGTACGATCGCCATCAGCGTGAGGGACCCCGCCCAGGCTCTCTCGATGGCCGCCGGCAGAGCCTGACGCCCCTCGTCCAGGACCTGAAGGGGCAGAGCGCCTTGAGGAGTTCCCGTTAGTGACGTGACGATCTGTCGGGCACCAAGGGCGGTGAACAGAAGGGGGGCGGTTTCCCCCATCCCGCGTGCAACGGCGAGCATCGAGCCGGTGGCGAGACCGGGGGCGGCCGCAGGAAGGACAACCCGAGTGATCATCTGCCACCTTCGGAGCCCAAGTCCGAAAGCGCCATTGCGAAGATCCTGAGGCACTAGTCGCAGCACCTCTTCGGCCGAACGCACCATGATCGGCAGCATGAGAACGGCCAGAGCGGCGGCACCCGGCACGGTACCGAAGAAGAGGTCCGCATCCACGACCAGCGAGGAGAAGATGAAGAGACCGACGAAGACAGAGGGAACCCCGGTCATCACGTCGGTGAAGAAGCGTACGGGACCGGCCAGCCGGCTACGCTTGTATTCCACGAGGAAGACTGCTGCGAGGATCCCCAGCGGCACCGCCATCAAGATCGCGAGCCCCGTCATGTAGATGCTCCCGAAGATGGCGGGGGCGTACCCACCACCTTCCTGACCGGGACTGAAGGGCGGGTTCTCGATCAGGAAACCGAGGTTGATAGCTCCCGCACCTCGGTAGATCGTGACTCCCAGGATCGCCGCCAGAGGTATCAGCGCCACCACCACCGTCAGGAGAAGGACGGCACGCCAAAAGGCATCGACCCTCGCTCGCCTGGATGCCCTCTCCGAGCGCAGAAGGAGACTCCGATGACCTCCGGAAACCTGGCCCAGGGCGGTTTCGCTCATAGCGCAGCGTCCCCCGTCACGTGCCCAAGCCGGTTAACCACCAGCCGAGCGATGATATTGACGATAATCGTGACCACGAACAGAGCTACGCCGAGTGCGATCAGGGCTTTGATGTACTCGGGCGAAGCCTCCTTGAAAGCAGCCGCGATCTGTGACGCGACGGTCTGGCTGGTGTTGAAGAGGCGGAACTCGCTGCGAGGGTTCCCGCCGATGATCAACAGAACCGCGATCGTCTCACCGAGGGCTCTGCCCAAACCAAGCATCGAGCCCCCGATGATCCCGGCCTTGCTCCGGGAGACAACGACGTGACGCATCACCTCCCAGCGCGTGGCGCCCAACCCGAATGCAGCCAGCCGCTCATCTCTAGGGACCTGTGCGAATACCTCACGGATCACGGCACTGGTGATGGGAAGCACCATTATCCCAAGCACGAACGAAGTCACGAACAGGTTGCGCACCCTCACCGGACCCTCGAACATCGGGAGCCACGGTCCCAGCCTCTCCGACATCCACGTCATGAGAGGCAACAGCACCGGAACCACGAACAACGACCCCCACAGGCCGTAGATGATGCTCGGAACCGCGGCGAGGAGATCGACGGCATACGTGAGTGGCCGGGCGATCCTCTTGGGGGCCAGTTGCGTAAGGTACAAGGCGATCCCG
>WHTI01000205.1 GCA_009377815.1 Actinomycetota bacterium | reverse complement strand
CGACGGGTTCCTCGACAACCTCGCTCGCTCCCAGAGCGGTCCGCTGCTCCATGAGGTCAAGTGGGGATAGCAGGTTCCACCATTTGGCCAGGGACAGCTGAGCAGCCAAGGCCTAGCGTTCCTCTCGGACCTACGGAGGTGGGAGCACGGAGGTGAACGAGGTGAACTCACCGTCGACGCCGACGCGCACCACTACGAGAGCGAAGCCTGGCCGGACATCTACGCCTACATCGAAGACCCGGTGCTGCGTCACCGCGCCCAGTCGAGCGACCACGCCGGGGGACGCGGCCGGCCCATCCACTTCGAGGAGCCGGGGCGGCAGAGCAACGCCAGCAGGGTGCGTCGGTACGAGCTCTATAACCGCGAGAAGACCCCCGAGGGGATTCACCGCGATGCCGAGCTCTCACGCCGGCAGCGGGAGAGCATCGGACTCGGTTATCAGAATCGTGTTCCCCACCGCCATGCTGGAGTTGGGGATGCATCCGGACCCCTCGGTCGAGATCCAGCTCAGTTGGGCGTGCAGCCGCTGGTTGGTTGAAAACGTGACTCCACACGACGCCAACATGAAAACCATGGTCTATCTGCCGCTTTGCGACCCAGAGGCGAGCTTACGGGCGATCGAGTATTTCACGGGGAAGCCCGGCGTCGTCGGCTTCACGGTAACCACCACCCGCTATCAGCCGGTGCATGACAACAGGTACATGCCGGTCTATGCAGCCTTGCAGGAAGAAACATGCCGCTTGCCTTCCCATGCGTCCTTCTACCAGAAGGAAACGGTAATTCGAAGGCATCAGCAATTTCCTGTCGGTACATGCCCTTGGTTTCGTATTCCGACAATGGTGCGCGCGACCAACATGGTCATCAACGGCATTCCGGAGCGGTTTCCTAACTTGAAAGTGATCTGGATCGAATCCGGCCTGACGTGGGTGCCCTTCCTCATGCAGCGACTGGATAATGAGTACATGATGCGCACGTCCGAGGCGCCGTTGCTGAGGAAGAAGCCGAGCGATTACCTTCGCGAGAACTTCTACTACACAACGCAGCCGCTGGAGATGGACAACATGGGGGCGCTCGAACTGACGATGGAGATGATCAACGCCGAGTCTCAACTGCTGTTCGCGTCTGACTATCCCCACTGGGACTTCAGCACTATTTATAATTTCCCCTTTCCTAAATGATAAAGCGAAGCGTAGGATTCTCGGTGAGAACGCCATGGGCGTTTACCCGTTGGGAGGAGTCTTGGGACAGTCCCGTACGCGCGAACGGCTACGACCAATGCGAAAGGTAGAAGAATGTTCACAAAGCGGCTACTACGCACATTGGCATTGCTCACGGCGGTGCTGCTCCTTGCATCCGCCTGCGCCAACGCAAATCAAGCGGACGATACAGTAAGTGCAGAGGACGATACAGTAAGTACGGAAGAAGGCACGCCGGTAGCGGACGATCGCCCCTTCGAGGGCCAGACGCTGCGCGTGGCGAATTTTGGCGGATCGTGGAACGACGCAGTGCGCGACACCACCGGCGTGAGGTTCGAGGAGGAAACTGGCGCCCAGGTCGAATACATCGAGGGTAATCCGCCGGAGCATGCGGCAAAGCTCTACGCGACGGTTGGTCAAGAGGTGCCCTTTGACGTGATCTACACCGATGGGAAGGTTCAGACCGATCTCGTGAAAGAGGGCGTGCTGCTTGAGATCGATCCGGAAGCCGTCCCCACAGCGGAGGAGATCGCCGAATCCTTCCCGCCTATCAACCCGGGGTTCTCGCCTGGGAACAATCTGTTCTTCACAGGCATCGCCTACAACACAGAGAAGTTCGAAGAGCTCGGGCTCGACCCGCCCACGAGCTGGGATGCGCTGTGGCAAGAGGAGCTCGCCGGTCGGGTGGCTGTTCCCGACATTTCCACGGTCATGGGTATGCCTGTGACGATGGCGGCCGCCGCGGTGGCCACGGGCGGTGACCTGATGGACGTTGAGGCCGGTGTGCTCAAACTCGCCGAGCTCGACTTGTACTCGCTGTACAGCGCGTCGGGGGACATGCAGAACGACTTCTCCACGGGGGACATCTGGATCGCGGCAGGTGCTGACGGCCGCGCATGGCAACTCGCCGACGAGGGTCTGCCGATCGACTTCGTGGTTCCTGAGCTGCCTGGAGTGGGGGAGCGCGGCTGGGCCGAGGTCGGCTATACGGATATCGTCAAGGGCACCGAGGTCGAGGAGTTGGCGAAAGTGTGGATGCGGATCGCCCATGAGCCTGAGTCCATGGTGGAGATCATGAAGCTGACTGGTTTCGCACCCCCGCTGGAGGAGGCACTGCTGCAGGTCTTCGAGGAGGATCCCGTGTGGAAGGAGCGCCATCCCTCCGCAAGTGAATGGAAGGAAATCATGGTCGCTGACTGGAACGAGGTAAGCCCGTTGGAGGCACAGACGATCGATCTCTTCAACCGTCACCTCGGCGGATGACGGAGATGCTTGCAATGGGCGTGGGTCGAGGGAGATGGGTAGTGAGCGCGCGGAGAACGTGTGGAAGCTCGTCGACTTCGACGAAGCCGGCGACGGTCGCGGGCATGCGAAAGTACTCAACGGAGACGACCTCAAGGTTGAACTCAACTGTTACAGGCCCGGCGCCGAGAATTGTCTCCGTCGGCATGTCGGAGGGGACGTCTCAACTGTTCTTCGTTCTCCAGGGACAGGCCACGCTCACAGTTGTGGACGCTGCCGAAGCGCACCACGTGCTCGTGTTGGAGGCAGGCGACACTGCCCTCCTCGCCGAGAGTGAGTACTACAAGCTCGGCAACACTGGTGAGGACAACCTGGTTGTGTACCGGGTGCGTAGCCCCTATGACGGAGTGGCGCTCTATGATGAGGGTGGCCGAGTCGTCTCGGAAGAGCAGCGCGCGAGAATTGAGTCGGACTACCCGTGACCGACAAGGCCGACGAAGTTCGGGTGCTGAACCAGCTGGGCGCCGACGTTAGTTAGTGAGATGATTCGTGCCGCCTCGCTCAGTACGCAGGTCATGACGTTGGAGCCGGATGAGAGGAAGTCGACCGGCAACGGCATCAGGCGCCCATCCTCCTGGCAGGATGGGCGCCCACCCCTGTGTTCGCCATGCTTGACGAACTCGGTGTCCAATGGGTTCATCTCGCGGCGACGGGACTCGACCGCCTCCCTGCGTCTTTGCTCCGGAGACGGCTCGTGACGTATTCCCGGGGTGCCTTTGCCGGGCCGATCGCCGAGTATGTCCTTGCTGCCATCTTGGGTTTCGTCAAGGGGATCCCGGACCGCAACGACAGTGCCGGGGCAATTTCGGGGATCGCTGGACCGCGTGCGAGTTTGGCGGGCCAACTGTTGGAATGCTTGGTTGGGCGCTATCGGTTCCGCTGTCGCCGTCCGGCTCGCGCCGTTTGAGGTAAGGCAGAAGGCCACTTCGGCAACGCCGTTTACCCAGCCCGGTTCCGGATGTCGAGATCGTGTCCTCCGTGGATGAACTCGTCCTCGATTGCGATCATGTCGTGCTCGCCGCGCCGAGGACGGAGCGCACCGAACGGATGATCGACGCGGCCGTCATAGCGCGTATGAAGCGCGGGGTGCATGTCGTCAACGTCGCGCGAGGCGCGCTCATCGACATGATCGCGCTGCGCGCCGCGCTCGATACGGGCCAGATCGCACGTGCGCGACGCCACCGATCCGGAGCCGCTTCCGCCAGGACACTGGTTGCTCACGCACCCTCGGGTCCGAGTGACCCACACATGTCCTGGATGTCGGGGGATGGCATCCGGCCGGTGGTCGACGGGTTCCTCGACAACCTCGCTCGCTCCCAGAGCGGTCCGCTGCTCCATGAGGTCAAGTGGGGATAGCAGGTTCCACCATTTGGCCAGGGACAGCTGAGCAGCCAAGGCCTAGCGTTCCTCTCGGACCTACGGAGGTG
>WHTI01000201.1 GCA_009377815.1 Actinomycetota bacterium | reverse complement strand
TCGTCGGTACGCCTTCCAGCGCTCCTTCGGCATCGCATCGATCCGGTAGCGCGCGGCGAGCTCATCGAGCTTTCGATCCTGCTCTGGGGTTCGGGATCCCGCCGGCATCCGGAGGAGATCATCGAGCCTGCGATGTGCCTCCTCGTCGAGGCCGAAGTAGATGCCCCCGTCGGTCGGCGGGATCAACCCGCTGATGCAGCGGCCGAGGGTGGTCTTACCGCATCCGCTTTCGCCCACCAGCCCGACGGTCTCCCCCCGGGGGATGTCGAAGCTCACACCGTCTACCGCGCGCACCTGGCCCGTCACGCGCTGCAGTACGCCTTCCTTGATCGGGAAGTACCTGCGCACCCCTCGAACGGTGACGATGTTCCGCCCAAGGCCCGGGCTCGACTCGGAACCTAGCGGTGTCGTTGCGATCGCCATCAAACCCGCCCCTCTTGCCAACTCGGCATGCGATCCGGAGCTGCGCCGACATCGTGGGGTGAGTCGTAGAGGAAGCAGGCCGCGTGGTGGCCTTCCCGTCCCCGTTCGAGCAACTCGGGATCCTCCGAAGAGCAGAGTGAGCCGGCGTGCGGACAGCGAGTGTGGAACCTGCAGCATGCCTTCGGAACGATGAACTCTGGCACCGTACCTTCGATAGCGACAAGCTCGCCGCGTCGCTGTTCCCGGGACGGGATCGCGGCCAGTAGAGCCCTGGTGTACGGATGAAGCGGATCGTCGAAGAGCTGCTCCGTGGACGCGACCTCGGCGAGCTTACCGCCGTACATGACGGCCACGCGGTCGCTGATCCGGCGTACGAGCGAAAGGTCATGGCTGATATAGAGCACCGCGGTGTGGTGCTTCTCCTGCAACTCGTCGATGAGGTCCAGGATCCGGGCCTGGATCGTGACGTCGAGGGCCGTGGTCGGCTCGTCGGCGATCAGGAGATCAGGATCGCAAGCAAGTGCTTGGGCGATCATCACTCGCTGCTTCATCCCGCCCGATAACTCATGGGGGTAGCTGTTCATCACCTTTCGCGGATTGGGGATGCGCGTCGCCTTCAGCGCTTCCGCGATCCGGTCGTCGAGCCCCCTCCGCAGCCGTGCGTAGCGGGAGCGGAACGGCGGTATATCGAGGACGCGCCGCTCCACCAGCCTCGAGCGCCCGCGCGCGGCCCGGCGCATGAGTACGCCCGCCCCCGAGGACGAGTCGCCGTCCGCTCCCGCCGCCTCCAACAGCTCCTGCGACCGATGTTCGGCGAAGACTTCGGCGAGCTGCTGGCGAACGGATAGGGCAGGGTTCAGCGCCTTTCCGGGGTCTTGAAAGATCATCGCGATGCGGTTCCCTCGGATACTGCGCAGTCTCCGCTCGGGCACGCGCAGCAGGTCTAAGGTTTCGCGCCCCGAGCTCTCGCATGCCGGGCAGCCGGCGCCACTGCACGCGGGACAGGGCGCGGGCACCCTCCCGATCCCACGGCAGGTGGCGCATCCCGCGCCGCCGCAGGCCGTGCAGAGAACCCGAGGTCGAAAGAAGACGTGCCCCTCGGCGTAGATCCCGGGAGGCGTAGGCACGAGTCGAAGCAGGGACCTTGCCGTCACGCTCTTCCCGGACCCGGTCTCCCCGACGAGTCCAAGCGTTTCGGCCTCTCCGATGTTCAGGGATACGCCGTCGACCGCATGCAGCACGCCGCGTTTCGTCGCGAAGTGTACGGCGAGGTTGTCGACCGACAGGAGTGGGACGGACGCTGTACTGGGCGTACCATCGACGGTGATCGGGCCGGGCGAAGAGGCAGTACTCGCACGGACGTCTCGCGGATTCACCGTCCTTCCGTTCGGGGATCGAGGACGTCACGTAGGCCGTCGCCCAGCAGATTGAAGGCCAGCGCCCAGAGGAACACCATCGCCCCGGCGAAGGTAGCCACCCACCACCGTCCCGCGACGATCCCGGACTGGCCCTCGCTCACGAGGTTGCCCCACTCTGCAAGCCCGGCCTCGGCAAGCCCTATGAAGCTCAACGTCGCCCCGATGAGAACCACGTGTCCCATGTCGAGCGTCGCCTGCACCATGACGGGGGTGATCGAGTTGGGAAGGACGTCCTTGAGATAGATGCGCCACCGTGAGTCCCCGATAACGCGAGCGGCATCCACGTAGTCATTCTGCTTCACGTGGATGATCTGCCCGCGCACGATGCGGGCGTACTTCACCCAGAAGACGATCGCGAGAGCGAGGATGATGTTGCCGAAGGCGGGCCCGAGTGTAGCGGCGATGGCGAGGGCGAAGATCAGCTCGGGGATCGACAAGAACACGTCGACGACGCGCATGAGGAGTGAGTCCCACCGACCCCCAAGGAATCCGGCCAGGCTGCCGACGGCAACGCCGATCACCACCGTGATGGACACGACTATGAGCGACAGCCGGAGAGAGTTCCGCGCTCCCCACACCACGCCGTAGAGGACGTCGCCTCCGGTCGGAGTGGTCCCGAGAAGATGTCCGTCGGTACCCGGCGGTGCGTCGATCGCCGCGAAGTTGCGCGGCATCTGGTACGCGTTCGGACTGTTCGCCTCGATGATGGCCGGCGCGAACAAGGCCATCAAGACGAGCACGAGAACTATCAATCCACCCGCAAGGGTGGTTGGGTTCCGGAAGCTTTCCCGAAGGATGTCCGTGGTGCGGCGAACACGAGTGGCAAGCGCACGGAAGCGCCACGCCGCAGGTCGAGCGCCGATGAGTCCCGAGCCGCTCGCCACGTCGACTACTCCCCGAGAACCACGCGGCGATCGAGATACGCATACGCCACGTCGACGGCAAGGTTCACTACCAGGAAGATGACGCTCGTTACCAGTACGTAGGCCATTATCGTCGCCTGGTCCCCGCGCAGCACCGCGTCGGTCATCCACCGACCGAGTCCGGGCCAGTTGAAGATCAATTCGACGACAACCGTTCCCTGGAGCAGGAATCCCCACGTGAGTCCGATCACCGTCATCGTGGGGATCAGAGCGTTGCGGCGTGCATGCCGGCGGACGACCAGACGCTCGGGCAGCCCCTTGGCTCGCGCGGCGTCGACGTAATCCTCTCCCAACTCCTCGACGAGCGACGAGCGCATCATGCGGGCGATGATCGCTGTGCTTCCGTAGCCCATCGTGATCGCCGGCAGGGCGAGGTGACGGAGGGCGTCGAGGAAAGCCCCCGAGTCGAAGTTCAGAAGCGAATCGATCGTGTAGAACCCCGTGGGGTGGCTGATCCGTGAGTAGATCGAAGGATCGGCCCTGCCGAGAGGGGCCCAGCCGAGGATCAGGTAGAAGAGGATGAGCAAGAGAAGGCCGAACCAGAAGATCGGGATGCTCGCCCCACTGATCGCCAACACCCTCGTCAGATGATCGCCGAGCCTATCTCTGCGTGCCCCACCGAAAGTTCCCATGCTCACGCCCAGCAGCACCGCGACGAGTGCAGCCAGCACCGCCAGCTCCATCGTTGCGGTGAGCTTCGGCACGATGATCGACGAAACGGGCGCCGCCGACACGCCCGACCATCCGAGATCCCCACCCGCCACGCCCCTCAGCCAGGCGACGTACTGCTGGGGGAGTGGTTCGTCGAGCCCGTACCGCTCCTCGATCTGAGCGACCTCCTGAGGAGACATCTCGTGCGTGACGTAGATGGCGATCGGCGATCCGCCGATGCGCGAAAGCCCGAAGACGAGCACGGAGACCCCAAGCATGAGAAGGGGCAAGGCGAGGAGACGCCTGATGACGTACTGGCGCACTTGCATATCGCGCTGTCCTGCCCCCCTCTAGTTGCGCTTGGGACTCAGCCTTTGTCGTAATACGCCCAGCGCAACGTCTTCCATAGAGGGTTGTAGACGAAGCCGTCCACCCACGAGCGGTACGCCTGCGCGTTTGTCTCCTGGGCCGGGTAGATCCACATCGGATCGTCGTACAGCAGCCTCAAGAGCTCTCCATAGATCTCCTCGCGTTCTTCGATGTCGGCCGTCCTGTAACCCTCATCGATGAGGTTGGCGATCTGGTCCGGATCCTCGTATCCGTTT
>WHTI01000410.1 GCA_009377815.1 Actinomycetota bacterium | reverse complement strand
CTTGAAAACCGTTGCCCGAAAGGGCTTGTGGGTTCGAGTCCCACGCCCTCCGCACACCACGCCCTCCGCAGATCGGACCTCTGAGGTGGGCTTTCGCGTTCAGAGGTGCCAACTCTCTTCCAGTGAAGCGACTGTCGGGAAAACCGTTGCCGCGGGCCCTGGGTTTTCCTGATTCAACGGGCGACGTGTCTGCCTAGACGGACGGCAGCGGGTGATCGCCGCAACGAACGTCGGATTCCCGATCCCTCCGCAACCGAGCGAGCGTCACCGCTGTCCTAGGAGAACAGATCGCCCTCCAGATACTTGAGTCCAGAATCCACTATCACGGTGACAACCCGATGTTTTGGGCCGAGATCCGCGGCGACCTTCAGTGCGGCACGAACGTTCGCTCCGGAGGACGTCCCCCCGAAGATCCCCTCTGTGACGGCAAGCTCGCGAGCGGTGTTCATCGCGTCGTCGTCGGTTACGGCCATGATCTCATCGATCAGGTCCATCCTCGTGATCGAGGTTATGAATCCGGGCCCGATGCCTTCGATCCGATGACCCGCGAGCGGACCTCCGGATAGATGCTTCGAGGCTTCGGGCTCGATGGCTATGCATCGGATGCCCGGCAGGCGGTCTCCTTCAGGACCTCGGCGTTGCCTGAGATGCACCCGCCCGTGCCGACCGACATCACGAACGCGTCCAATCGCTCGTCGGTTTGATCGAGGATCTCTCTCGCCATCGCGTGGTAGGCGGTCCGGTTGTCGGAGTTGTTGTACTGATCGGCCCAGAACGAGTGGGGTTCCGCGGCGAGTTCCCCGGCGCGAGAGATGATCTTCTCGACAAGGGCAGGCGTTATGCGTCTTTCTTCGCTCGGGATGATGTCAAGGTTTGCTCCGAAGGCCCGCATCGTTCGAAGCTTCTCCTCGGCGAACGCGTCCGACGATACGAAATGCGCTTCGTATCCTTTGACGGCACAGACGAGGGCAAGTGAGCTGCCGGTGCTGCCTCCCGTGTACTCGACGACGCGGCCGCCGGGGCGTAGATCTCCCCGCCGCTCGGCGCCCTCCACCATGCTCAAGGCCATACGGTCTTTCATGCTGCCGGTGGGGTTAGCGCCTTCCCACTTGACCCATATCTCCGCGCTCTGAGGACCGGACAGACGTTCGAGTCGGACCAATGGCGTGTTTCCGATGGAGCCGAGAACGTTCACCAGATGTGCCCCTCCAACGCCGGGGGTTGGAACGGGGGCTCGCCTGCCTTGGG
>WHTI01000002.1 GCA_009377815.1 Actinomycetota bacterium | reverse complement strand
GGATGCCGAGCGTGGTGCTGCGACATTCACCCTTTCGTCCCCCCAAGGCACCCAGAGATTTCGGAAGGATTCTAGGGGTTTTGCCCGGTTTGCCGCAAGGATTTTAGGGTGTTTACAACTCTTTTTGCCTGTTTTGCCCGAAGGTCCTATCTCCGGTACGGCCCGGAGGACCGGAGGACCCCCGCTCGGGGGTCCCGCCGGGCGGAGATGGAGAGAGGGAACGGTGCCTGGAGGCCAACTCGATGGCTGGTCAGGCCAGCTTAAGAGGACGAGCCGGGCGATCGACTAGGTCATCACGCTTCGGTCTACATCCTCAGCATCGGTCTTAGAGTTAGCCGTCGGTTGCGTCCTCCAGGCACCGTGTTGCTGGATATCTCGGCGCCTCGGAGTCCCCGCTTTAGGACGGGATTCAGGCCAGGAAGAACGGGCTCGTGTAGGCGATCGCGTTGCCGAGTGAGGCCCAGTCACCGGTCGCTCGGCCATCGGCCGGCACCGCGGGGTCGGTGATCCGCAGGACGACCCAGTCACCGTCCTCTCGATCGATGTCGCGGGCAAAGGTGATAACCGGTTCGTCGGGCGTCGGGATCGTGATCTCGAGGGAATCGACGATCGTGGGCATGAAGGTCCCGGACTGGAGGATCTGAACGTTGAGGGTGTGGCCCCACCACTCCTCCCCCCTATCGATGTCGAGTCCGAAGTCGATCGGACCGCTCGAGTGGTGCAATGTGCTCCCCATCCGCTTTCCGTTAGCCGAGGCGTCGACGCGCAGACCGCGGAGGCGGGTGGAGAAGAAGCGTCGCGCTACCATCGCCTCGCGCACCGACTCGCGATCGAGCGAATCGACCCACAGTCCCGTGCGACCCTTGCCGTCGGGATAGCCCCAGTCGGTTCCGTGCTCGTCGGTGACTCCGAGGAGTCCCACCTTCCAGCCGGCGTTGAGGCACTCGTTGATCGGCGAGCCGTAACCGGAGTTGGTGCCCTCGAAGAGGTAATCCTCGTTGCGGTTGAAGACCTCGCAGCTGACGAGGCGGTCGCGCGCGGTCGGCTCGAAGTGGAAGTAGCCGAAGCGGCCGGTCTCTCGGCCCGGGTGATTGAAGCCGGCGATCCCATCGAGTCCACCACCGAGCGCCGGTCGGGACGGGTCGGCGTTGAACCAGTCGTAGAACGGCACCATGGTCACTCCGGTGGTCGGCAGGGCGCGCACCGCGGTATCGAGCGCGAGGCTCACCGGCGCCGGAGTCCCCGCGTTGTCGTGCGCGAACTGGGACACCCCCTCGCCACTTGTCGCGCCGGCCGTGTGGAGCGGATCGGTCCAGTTCTCGGAGAACCACACGTTGATGTGCCCCAGCGTCGGGCTCGACCACTCGAAGCCCCGGATCGCGGTGAAGTTGCCGTCGTCGTTGGCACCGTTGGCCAGCACCTTGGACTCGGCCCAGGTCTTCTCGTTGATCCCGGCCAGGCCCCCGGCTCCGCATCCATCGGGACAGATCGTGCCCATCGGCATCCCGTAGGAGACGGTCGAGTGATCTGTCAGCGCCGCGACATCGAGTCCCGCGGCGCGCATCGACGCGAAGGCGAGGTCGGGATCGCCATCACCGTCGGAGTAGAGGGTGTGGTTGTGGAGATCGGCATGGACGAGGCGCGTCCCCGGGAACAGCCGCGACTCACGGGAGACGGAGAACTCGGCGGTCGGCCCGAGACTCTGAGCGAACGCACCCAACGGACGAGCCACGAGAAGCGCGCCTGCGGCGGCCCCCGTCTTCATGAATTCCCGCCTGCTGAGCGGCATGGAAGATCTCCCTGGACGAATGGACCCGACACCGTTCGATTCGTCCCCGCCCCCCTCGGTCCTGCCGATAGACCGAGGGTTCATCCACGATTCACAAGGACCCGTTTCCCCAAGGAGGTGAGAAATACGATCAGTCCCGCCGCCATCAGGACGTCGCCGGGGCTCAGCACCTTGCCGCCGACCGGGATCACGTCCCCGAGGAACCTCAGGCGCGTGCCGTCGTCCGCGTAGGTGTGGCGGGCATCTCGTTCACCGATCGCCGACGTCCCGGAGCGCGCCATCGCCGACCGGGACACCGGCATGCCTCCGTTGGACCCGATCGCAGCCATGTTGGCCACGAGTCCCACGCACGCGATCAGGAGGCCGACGTGGGTCCGGTTGAACCAGAGGAACGATGCGATCAGGCCCATGGCCAGAACCAGAAAGGCGGGCGGGGTGGTCGTGAAGCCCGCGACCGCCTGGATGGTGAAACCCGCAAGTAGGAAACCCGGCCCCCTTACCCGCAACAGCCCGGGAACGGAGCCGCACCCCCGATCCAGATAGCACCCGCGACCAACACGCCCATCACCAACAGCAGAACCGCTCGAAACCGCGACACCCCGTGCTCCCTTCGTCCACCGACCTAGTAGAACGAGCGTAGCTAGGTACTTAACTGAATCAACAGGGTTTGTTACACTCCGAAAACACACCACGACGACAAGGAGAAACCCCACTTGAGAGCCCTCGACGACGACGCCGCCGTAACCGGCAGTTACAGATGAGCGAGACCAAGCAGGAACCGGTGGCCATCGATACGGAGTTCGGTACGCGTCTCCGGCGCCTTCGGTTACAGCGCGGGTTCACCCAGGCCGAGCTTGCGCGACCCCGTTACACGCACGCTTACATCAGCACGATCGAATCCGGTCGCAGGACGCCGTCGCACCAGGTGATGGAATTCCTGGCGCAGAAACTCGGTGTGCACCTCGATGAACTCGAGACTGGTCGGCCCGTCGGGCTCGCCGGATCGTTCCGGAAACAACTCGACGAGATCCGACTTGAGGTAAGCCGGGGCGGGATCGAGGACGCTACCAAGCAGCTGAAACGGATCATCAAGGAGGCCCACCAGTTCGGTTTCCCCAGGGTCGAGGCCCGGGGACACGAGATCCTCGCGCTGACCTTGGAGCAGAGCGGCGACACCGAGCGCGCCCTTCGTCATTACGACAAGGCCATCGAGCTCATCAGGACCGACGCCCCGACCTCGCATGCCTACGCGATCGCGGGGCTGATCCGGTGCCACAAACTGATGAACGATCCGCACCAAGCGATCTTCATCGGCGAAAGTTACCTCGAGCGCCTCAAGAAGGAGCAGATGGCGTCTCCCGCGTCGCTGGTCCGCGTTCAGTCGGCCATGGTGCTCGCCTACTTCGCGGCAGGATCGCGGATCAAGGCACACGAAGTGGCCGAAGCCTGTCAGCGTCTGATGCCGCGGGTCAACGATCCCGCGATCCTCGCCACCGCTTACGTGAACATCGCCGGCGTCCAGATCGAACGCGGCCATCACGACGACGCCAACGTCTCGCTGGCCAAGGCCGAGGAACTGTTCGAGGTGCTCGAGCTCAACAACGAAGCCGGCATCGCCCTACTGGCCCGGGGCTACAACTACGCGCGCAGCGACAAGCTCCAGGCCGCCCGTGACGCGCTGACCAGAGCGTCCGAGCATCTCGCCGGGACCGCCAACGCTCCCGAACACGCCAACGCCGAGATGGAACTGGGCCGCGTCGATCGCCTCGAAGGCAAAAGCAAGACGGCGACCAGGAGGCTGGAGGGCGCGCTCGATCTCATCGAGCCCGGCAGCCAACCGCGGCTGGAAGCGTGGGCCCATCGGGAGCTGGGGCTGGCGCTCGCGGTCAACGATCGGGTCCTCGCCGAGAAACACTTCGGCCGGGCCCTCGAGCTCTACGAAGCCGAAGACCTGAAGTTGGAGATCGCCCGCACGCACGTCATGATTGCCGAACTCCGGGGGCCCGAAGAGCCCATCGAGCAGCTCGAGGAATACAGACGTGCCGGAGCAGCCATCCTCGCGATCCCCGAACTCTGAAAGAGAGAACCAAGAAGGCCGGCTACCACTCGCCCAGTTTCCAGACCTCCGGAAGCATGCCGGCGGGCTCGTCGCCGATCCGGGCGAGCACCGCGGTGGCGGTCTTCAGCTGCTCCATCGCCCCGTCGGAGTCACCCGTGCTGTGCAACAGGTCGGCGAGGTTGTTGCGGATCGCGGCTTCGTGATGGCTGTCACCCTGCTGGATACAGATCTCGAGAGCCTCCCGGGTCAGATCGAGGGCTCTCTCGATCTCTCCACGCAGGCGCGCCGTCTGGGCAAAGTTGTTGAGTGCCGCCGAGCGCACCGCGGCATCGTCGAGCTCCGCGGCCACGCGGAGGCTCTCCTCGAGGTGAACCGCCGCTTCGTCGTAGCGACCGCGGGCGTTCTCGAGAATGCCGAGTTGGTTACGAGCATGGGCCAGAGCCTGTGGTATCACCGGGATCGCACCAGGTGACGTGGCGGTACTAAACCTCGGGATGCCCGGCGGGATGAAGCTGTCCACGGGCGTCTTCGTTCTCTACGCCGACGACGACTCCTTCATGCTGATGACTCCCGAGGGCCACATGTTCGCCTCGTGGATCACCTTCAGTGCGCTCGAGCAAGACGGGGTGACGGTCGCCCAGGTCCAGATCCTCCTTCGGGCCAGCGATCCGATCTTCGAGGTCGCGATGGCCCTCGGCGGCCACCGCAAGGAAGACAAGTTCTGGGAGCACACGCTCAAGGCCCTGGCGAACCACTTCGCGGCCACACCTGAGTTCTCCCAGACGGCGGTCTGCGTCGACAAGAAGCGCCAGTGGAAGCGGGCCAAGAACATCTGGAGGAACTCGGCGATGCGCTCCGGCCTTTACATGATCGGTGCACCCTTCCGCTTGATCGCAAAGCCCTTCAAGAAGAAGCCGAAGCCCTCATAACCGGTTGCGCTTGGCACGCAAAGCGTTCAATGGATCGACGGCCACCCACTGGGAACCGCACGCTGGAAAGCTCGGGCGGCAATCATGGCTAGATCATCTCTTCCCTGCAGGGCTGTGAACTGTATGCCGACCGGAATCCCGAGGTCGTCGGTCCCGGCACGTACCGCAACTGCAGGGAAGCCGGTCATATCCTGAGGCACGGTGTAGGGCAGCACGAGGTTCCGGAAGGAAATGTCGGCGCCCTCGAGCGTCCCGGTGTCCGGGCGAGCGACCGTCGACGGTGGGCCCCCAGCCACTAGGGTCACGAGCACGTCCGCGTCCCGGAGCAGGGCATGGAATCGTTCCCGAATCCGGAGGCGCTCGGCGACTGCCTCGATGAAGTCAGCGTCGCTGATCTCACTCGCGATTTCGAGGTTCCCGCGGGCAGCGGTCGAATAGTCGGCAATTCGATTCGGAAAGGTCCCGAGCAGATCGGTGTGGGCCTCGTAAGCCTCATGTCCCTGGAGGGTCGAATAGACCGAATAGATCGTTTCCGCTCCTGAATAACCCCGCTCCTCGAGGGTCGCCCCAAGATCCTCGATCACAGCGAGCGCATCACCGAAAACCGTGAGGTGGTCGCTCTGGGGTCCGACGACGTGGAGGTCGGGTGCGCACACCACGGTCACGTCTAAGAGATCGTCCCGCCATTGAGGGACCCGTATGTCAGATATCAGCGAGAGCGCCTCGGCAGCGTCCTCGACGGTACGTGCCAGAGTTCCGATGTGATCAAGTGTCGGTGCCAACGGACAGACTCCGGAGGTGTCGATGGAACCGAAGCTCGGCTTGATCCCGGTGATGCCGCACAATGCGGCGGGGATTCTGATCGAACCGCCGGTGTCGCTTCCTAGCGCGAGCGGAGCCATCCCGGTTGCGACCGCTACCGCCGACCCGCCGCTGGAGCCCCCCGCTATGCGGTCCGTCGCATACGGGTTCCTCGCCGCCCCGCGGGTCTCGTGCACGGTAGTGATACCCCAGGCGAACTCATGAGTCCGGGTGAGGCCAAGCACGATAGCGCCGGCCTTCCGGAGCGCAGCCACCGCAAAGGCATCTCGTTCGGGGATGTGGCCACAGAAGACGTCGGACCCGTAGGTCGTCTCCACCCCGGCAAGGTCGAACAGCTCCTTAACCGCAATCGGGATCCCGTGGAGCGGGCCCCGAAGATCCCCTGCGGCCAGTTCGGTCGTTCGCTCGAGGGCCTCGGCGCGGGCACGTTCGGCGGTCACGACAGTGAAGGCACCGAGCCGGTCGTTGAGGGACTCGATCCGACCGAAGCAGGCATCAACCGCGTCTACCGGAGATAACCCACCGTCCAAGTAACCGCGTAGCAGTTCGGCGGCGCTCATCTCCCAGATCTCGGTCACGATCGATCGCGGAACCCAGGCAGCACCTCAGTCCCAAAGAGAAACACGGATTCTCTGAGATGCTTCGGATCGATGCCGGGCCCAGACATCCGCACGCTGAAGTGCGTGATTCCGAACGAATCGATCTGGTGTTGAAGTCCCTCGATCACAGTTTGGGGAGATCCCAGGATGGCCCCCTCCACCGCTCGTTCTCCGGACACCTCTGCCCCTCGGGCCCTCATCGACGCACCCCTCTTCTGAGCGAGGACGGCGAACGAACGTTCCAGCGCCAGCTCCCGCGAGGGGGCCACGAAGACATCCACCACCCGGGGGATCTCCTGGGGTGGTGGCTTCTCCAGCTTCCGGAGTTCTTCCCGATAGATGGCTTGGAGTTGGCCAACGACGAGATCGCCGGAAAGGGGATCGATGATCCAGGCGTCACACAGCTCGGCCGCTACTCGTACTCCTTTCGGAGATGTGGCACCCATCCATATCGGGGGACCAGATGCGCGATACGGCTTGACGCTGCAGATCGCGTCCTTCACCACGAAGTGGCCTCCGGTGGAAGAGACTGCATCCTCGGACCACAACCGCCTCAACAGGCGCGTCCCTTCGACCAGTCGCGGCAGGCGCGTATCGAAATCCACCCCGAACGCTGCGTACTCTTCCCGACGGAAACCGGTGCCGACCCCCAGGACGAAGTTGCCCTTGGTTAGGAGATCAAGGAACGCACCCGCCGAAGCCAGTTCGATGGGATGACGGAAGTTCGAAAGGGCAACGCTGGTGCCGAGGGTCATCTCCCCCGTTGATGCGGAAAGACGCGCGAGAAGAAGAAGAGGCGGGAAGCAATCAGCCCCAGGGGCTATGTAATGCTCACCTACAAGGATGGACTGGAACCCGTAGTTCACCGCGAGGTCGACGGTTCGCAGTAGTTCTTCCCAGGACGCCGATCTGTCTTCATGACGCGGATGCTGGGACCTCACGTAGAGACCAAACCTGGTCCGTCCTCCATCGACGTCGGTGGCGTGCATGAGCATTATCGCGACGGAACCAGGGCTCGAATCTGTTTGAGGTGCTCCACCACGATACTTTCGGTCGGCACGCAGATCACATCCAGGTCGCCTTCGTCCAAAAGAGAGGTGACCTCCTCGAAAGTCGCCGCCAAGCCCCCAACCAGCTTCCCGGCCTTCTTCCCGGCCTCGACGATCTTCTTGTTGGCGTCGAGGACGCTAGGGTGACCGAGCTGCCCCGGGACCCCCAGGGAGACCGACATATCAACGCTGCCCGTAAAGAGCATGTCCAGGCCCGGTGCAGCTGCGATCTCGTCCACCGCCGCCAATCCTTCGGCGTCCTCGACTATCGCCGTGACCGTCATTTTTGCGTTTATCGCCTTGACGTAGTCGCCGAGCGCACCCTGGGCGCCGAAGTTTGCAGCGCGGGATCTCCCCAGTCCCCGCGCACCCTCTGGCGGGTAGCGAACGGCATCGGACGATTCCTTCACGTCCTCGGCCGTCCGTACCCGCGGGACGACGATCCCATCCGGCCCGGTCTCCGCGAGGCGCAGGATATTGATCGGGTCCGCGCTTGCCACCCTGATGAGAGAGAGGATCTGGGTCGCATCCGCGGCTCGAACTAGTTCTTCGCAATCCCGCAGGCCGATCATCCCGTGTTCGGTGTCGATGATGACCAGGTCGAATCCCAGCACTCCGAGGACCTCAACCAGCCACGGTGAACTGCTCTTGATGAAACCGCCAAGGATCGGCCGAGTCGTACCTGCCTTCTCTAGTAACAACGGTTTCTCCCGCCTTCACTGGTTGCCCGTAACTGAGATCCGGGCGCCGAAAACGCAACCCCTCGTGGGAGCAAGATGCCGGAAAGACTTGAAGCTCTAGAGTTTTCCGTACTCCCATTTCTTGAACTCGAGCAGGAACTCGACAATCGAGGCCACATGGAGATCTGCGAACTTCTGACCCTTCTCCGCCGAGCCCTGAGCGGGGTTCCCCACGACGCCTTCGAACGAAAAGTCGATGTTCTTCTCGGCAACGAATGCCTTTGTGGAGTACTGCTTTCCACCTAGTTCATCCCTGCTGACGTACTCGGAGTTGACCTTGATTGCGTTGATCGCACGCTGCTCACTCTTGATCTGATCCATACGCACATTGTCGGCGTCCCACAAGAGTGCGAGGGATGTCTCCCACTCACCGGCGTGCTTGATCGAGGCTTCCTCAAGGGGGACATCGAGCATGTCTTTAACCTCAACGAGTCCATAGTAGTTAGCAACTCCGACCATCGCATCCGTGAGATCCCTGATCGTCCGGGCAACCGTCATGAGCGGCTGGTAGTTACCGCCATGACCGTTGACGAAGAGAATCCGCTTGAACCCGGCGCGTACAAAACACTGGCTCAACTGGACGCACAGGTCCATCAGCAGCTGCGCAGTGAGGGTCAGTGTGCCCGGATAGCGATCCTTGTCCTCGTTCGGGATGTCCATCTGGATCGTGGAGAAGCCCCAGTGAACCGTCGGGGCAAGCAGAACTGGGATCTGTTCGGCGGCCTCCGCACAAGCGAGGAAAGTCGCGTTGTTGACCTGCATGGTGTCCGTCGAAACCGGGAGGTGAGGACCATGCTGCTCGATGGCCCCGACCGGCTGAACGATGACTGCATCTTGCTCTGCCGCCTTCTTGAGATCGGGCCAAGTCATGTCTTCGTATCTCACGTTCGGCAATATCGGCACAGCGGATCCTCCCCTTCGATCGGACGCTCGCGTCGTGCGAACGTGCTCGGTTCAGGTCTCAGAACCACAGATGGTGGCTCAGCGGACTCATCCCGCATCGTGCAAGCCTATTCCATATTCACGCATACGTGCAACTCTCTGGCCCAAGAAACCGCGACGAATCAACCTGCCGCGATCTCGTCTAGCTCGATGATCCGCGCGTCGCGGACACTCCTCGTGACCGCTTCAAGGGTCTGGACCACCTTCAGTCCTTCGGCGCCTCCCACTTCCGGACGCGTTCCGTCTCGGATGCACCGTGCGAACTCAGTGAGTTCCTCTTGCAACGTGTCTGCCACCTCGACCGGCAACTCGGTGGGAGTGGTCTCGGCCACACTCTGGACGAGGAAACGGGTACCGTCGCCTTCGCTCCAGGCCGCCTTCTCGGTCCCGAAGACGGCAACCATTGCTCTCTCGGGCGTCACGGTGGATATCACTATGGTCCCGAGCGGGCCCGATGAGAACTCGAGCATGATGGTCGTGATCTCGTCCAAGAGGCTTGCCTGCAGGATCTGTTTACTGAAGGCCGCGAGACGCTGAATATCGCCGAACAGATAGATGAGGCTGTCGATCATGTGCACTCCGAGTCCCGTCATGCCCCCGGCCGGACTTTCGGCGGGATCCCCGCGCCAGCCGGGGCGGGGCCGTTGCCCCTTGGCATAGGAGAGATCGGCCATGGCGTGATGGACGATCCCGATCTCGCCGCCGTCGATCATCGACTTGATCCTCCGGATCGCCGGTTGCCGACGTCGGTTGTGCCCTACTTGGAGGATCACACCTGCCCTATCGGCGACGTCCACCGAGGCCCTTCCGTCCCGGTAGGTGAGCGCCATCGGTTTCTCTACGAAGATGTGTTTGCCTGCCTCCGCGGCGGCCTCGATCACGGAGACGCGCGTCGAATGGGGCGTCGCGATCAGAACGCCCTCGACATCAGCGTCCGCGAGGAGGCTCTCCAGTGATTCGGCCGTTCGACAGCCGTGTGTCTCAGCGAATCGATCGCGCGCTACCGCGGATCTCGCGAAGCACGAAACGATCTCCACGCCGGCGCGGCCGGCAGCGCTCGCCAGCTCGTTCCCCCACCAACCGAGGCCGATCGACGCCAGCCGCACCTTGTCCGTCACACGGATCTCCCCGAACCGCGCCGCTCTAGATGGGTTTCAGACCCCAATCAGGCACTCCGATAGAGCTTGGTCATCACGAACTCTCGATGGCCCAGCGATTCCGCTGCGGTTAGACGGCCGTTGGCGGTCGCTCGGACGACATTGAGCAGCTGCTCTCCGGCGGCGTCGAGGCCGAACTGCCGACTGAGCAACCCAGAGACATCGAGATCGATGTGCTCCCTCATCGTCTCAACGGTCAACGGGTTACCGCTGAGTTTCACAACCGGAACGATTGGGTTCCCGATCACGTTCCCCTGGCCCGTCGGAAAAAGGTGTATGACCGCACCAGCAGCGGCCATCAGCGTTACGCACTCAGCGGCCGCCGAAGAGGTGTCCATGAAGTTGAGGCCGGCCTTCTTGGGGGCCTCAGCCGGTGCCAGCACATCCACCACCGGAACCGTTCCCGTCTTCGCGATGTTGCCCAGGGCCTTCTCTTCGATCGTAGTCAGGCCGCCGCGGACATTGCCCTCTGTCGGCTGCGATCCGAAGAGGTCCGCGTCCTGTTCTTCGATCATCGCGATGTAGTCGTTGTAAGTCTTCTTGAATCGGTCGCGGACATCGTCGGTCTCGCACCGCTGCTCGATCAACTGCTCGCCACCGGTCAGCTCCGACGTCTCTCCGAAGAAGACGGTTCCGCCCGCCTCGACGACCCTATCGACAACCCGCGAAACCGTAGGACACGAAGCCAGGCCCGTTGTCGTATCGGATTCACCGCACTTGATACTCACCCAGATCTCGTTCAGATCGACGGGGACACGAGCCATCCCCGACACGTCCTGCAGCATCTTCTGAGCCGACCGGGCCGCCGCCTCCGCGGTCCTAAGGTCTCCGTGACGCTCGATCGCGAACGCTTCGACCGGTTTGCCCGTCTTGGCGATCTCCTCCGCGATCCGCTCAGTCCACACCGGTTCGATCCCAACGACGATGGCGGCTCCCACGTTTGGGTTCGCGCCGGTCCCTATCAGCGTGCGGAAGGTCAGCTCCAGATCGTCACCGAACTGAAGACGTCCGTAAGCGTGCGGCAGCGGAAGAGTGCCTGGGATGAGCGCTGCGATCTTCTCCACCGCGGCATTCGAGATGTCGTCGACCGGGATGATCGCTACGTGGTTGCGAACACCAACCCTGTCGTTGTCCCTGCGATATCCAGTCAGCGTGTCTACCACCGAGCGCTCCTCAGGTTGTGGGTGTGGACATGGTCTCCTACCTTGATGGGCTCGGTGGCGTGCCCGATCCGTTTCCCGTACTTGATGACGTCGTCACCCTTGTTGATCTCCGCCAGGGCGACCTTGTGGCCGAGCAACACCGGCGCCCTCGTTACGACTTTGACCACGTCGCCAGTATCCATCTCGACGCCGACCACCTCCTGATCGGCGGGGATGTCCTTCACCGCCACCCCGACGAGATCACCTGCATGATGGATCAAGAACGAATGCTCCACCCTTCTCCTTCCTAAGGATCTGATCAAGATCTGTGATCAAACCGAACCTCAGGCGGACGACTCTCCTGCCCCGAGAAGTCGCCTGATTTCTCTTTCCAACTCCACGACTTCATCCGCAAGCGCGTCCCTGGGTCGTGGTAAGGGGACTTCAACGATGCCTTCGATCCGCCCAGGGTTGGCCCGAAACACCACCACACGATCCGCAAGGGTGACGGCCTCCACTACGTTGTGAGTCACGTACACGACCGTCTGGTCGCTGGCTTGAACGATGCTCCCGATCTGGTCGATGAGGGACTCACGCGTAAGTGCGTCCAGAGCCCCTAACGGCTCGTCCATCAAGAGCAGATCGGGGTCGCAGGCCAGTGCTCGAGCGATCGCCACCCGTTGCTTCATCCCTCCCGAGAGCTGATGGGGATAAGTCGATGCATGGTTCTCGAGGCCCACCATGCTCAGCAACTGCATCGCACGCTCGCGCCGCTCCTCCTTCGCCGCTCGGGAACCGGTCCAGACGCGCTTCGTACCCTCGAGCGCGAACTCGATGTTCCGCACCGCGGTGCGCCACGGAAAGAGTCCATAATCTTGAAAAACGACGCCTCGCTTCAGAGAATGCGAGCTGGGTCGCTGCCCCTCGATAGCCACCGTTTCGCTATCGAGGGGCAGGAAACCGGCCAAGATCCCCAGCAGGGTCGACTTCCCGCACCCGCTGGGGCCGATGATCGCGACGAACTCTCCTCTCTCGACATCGAAGCTGATGTTGTCGAGGACGAGCGCGTCGTCGTACCGGAATGACAGCGACTCGATGGAGACCACCAGATCATCGGGGGAGGACGGTCGCTCGCCCATCGAGCGATTGCCCATCGAGCGGCCTCCTTCCATCTTTGCATTAGCCATAGTTATAGAGCTTCGTCCAGGAACTTGGGCTCGATCATGTCCGACCAGTTCGGCTCATCGCCCTCGACCTGTCCGGCCCCCGCAAGAAGCTGGAAGGTCTCGCTCAGATACTCCGCGAGATCGCTCGGGAACTCGGGCGTGAGATTGACCTTGCCGAGGGCGCTGGCGACGATATCGGGCTCAAGATCGACCCCTTGAGCCGACAGGTCCGCCACGATGATTTCTACCGCCTCCTCCGTGTTCTCGGCCATCCACTGCATCGTCTTGACGTGAGCCGTGACGTAGCGCTGAACCGCCTCTCCATTGTCGTCAACATAGCCTCGCTGTCCGAGGACCAGGTTCGGGAATGGGTCGAAGGGGGTGTAAGGGGTCACGATGTAACCGATGCCCTCCTGCTCGGCGATGCTGATGAACGGTTCGTTGGCAATGACCGCATCAACCTGGCCGCTCGCCAAGACGGCGGGATGGTCGGCTTCTTCGGTGTTCACCATCGTTACGTCGTCGGCGCTGTAGCCAACACTCGGGAGAACCTTCCCGAGGAAGATCAGCTCTGACGAAGAGCCCTCCTGCGACCCCACCTTCTTGCCCTTGAGGTCTTCGAGGGTTTCGATCCCAGAATCGGCGCCCGCCAGTACCGCCACGGAATCACCGATCAATCCCAACGTTGCTATCGCAAGGAGTTCGCCACTGCTCGCCGCAGCAGCGAAGGGCGCCGGGGCAACTCCTCCGACGTTGACGGAACCCGAGATCAACGCGTCTCGTACTTCCTTGCCGCTGGAGAGGCGAATCAGTTCGACATCGAGCCCCTCCTCTTCAAAGAAACCCTTCTCCAACCCGATCATGTCGACGGAACCGGTGATCGAAGCCTGACCACCCACCTTGATCGAGATCAGATCGTCGCCACCCTCCCCACCAGATCCACCGTCCGAATCCGAACCGCACGCTGCTGCGGTCAATGCTACGACTGCCAACAGAACAGTCGCCGTCCTACTCATCGTTCGAAACCAAGTTCTTGATCTCTGAATGAATGACATTCCTTCGCCTCCCCTATCGGCTTAACCGGCATTACCGCGATGCAGTACCCACCCACAAGCGACAGCGGTGCAGTCAACCCATAGCGCCCGCCTGACTCCCGGCAGCCGCCGGGGTTTCCACAACTCGAGCGGTATGGCGGGTCAATTTCACCATTCCCCACTTCATGACCGTGGCGCTCTCTAACCGCGCAAACAGCAGCCTTTCGAACACGAGGGACAGTGCCGCGATGACGACGAGAGTGGAGATCATGGTCGGGATATCGATGAACCTCCGAGAGGTGAATAGGAGGAGCCCAAGGCCTGCTGTGGTTGAAGCGATCAGTTCACCCGCGATCACCGCGCGCCATGCCTGAGCGAAGCCAAGTCTTAGGCCCGTGATGACCTGGGGTAGTGCACCTGGAATCACGACTCGGAGTACCAGATGTCTCCCGCGAACATTCATCGATTCGCTCGCGCGGATCAGCGTCGGGTCCACGCCTTTGATCCCCGCCCACGTGACCACTGCGATGGGAAGGGTCGACGAGAAGATCACTAGAGCCAGCGTCGTGCGGTCACCGAGTCCGAACCACAACATGAACAGCGGGATCAGCGCTACCGAAGGGATCGGGTAGAGCAGCGAGACGATCGGGCTCGCCACTTCCTCGAACCAGCGGATACGGCCCATAGCCGCGCCGAGTACTACGCCGGCCAGCACCGCCAGTAGGAATCCAATTCCGAGGCGGACCAGGCTGGAGTAGACGTGGTTCCAGAACACATCACTCGTCAACTGCTCGACGAACCTGCTTCCGATCTCTCCGACTGACGGGATGAACAGCGGATTGAACCAGCCGGACCTCGAGAGCAACTCCCACCAGACAATGATGATGACGAAGGAAGCAAGGGGGCCGCGAAGCGACCTTGCGAGGTCCTTCGAGCGCCCGACCGCGCTCCTCCACATCAGTCGCTCACCATTCCCCAGCGAACCAGTGTTGCTCGTTCGATGCGGATGAACACCGTTCGCTCGACGAGGAGTCCGATGACGGCGATCACGATCATCACGGCGAAGACCCTGTCCGTCCTCAGAAACTCCCGAGCGCTGAAGAGCCTGATCCCGAGGCCACTTGAGGCTGCAGAGATCAGCTCACCGGCGATGACCGCCCTCCACGCGGTGGACAGACCGATACGCAGACCGGTGATCACCGATGGCAGAGAGGCAGGGAGGATGACCTTCCTAAACAAGGGACGGCCCCTCACGCGCATCGACTCTGCAGCTTGGATCAGAAGAGGCTTCACCCCTTTGACCCCTCCCCAGGTGTTAACAGCTACCGGCAAAGCCGAGGAGAAGGCAACCAGGATCACGGTCGCAGTCCCGCCGACGCCAAACCAGATGGTGAGGAGAGGCATCAACGCAAGAGCAGGAAGTGGAAGCAGCAAGAGAACCAGGGGGATCAGCATCTCCTCGGCCACGCTCAATCTCCCCGTGACGAGTCCCAACAAGACTCCGATGGATGCTCCGATGATGAATCCGAGAATCAACCGACCGAGCGTCGCCACGGTGTCACTCACCATCACTCCCGAACTTGTCAAGTCCCAGAACGCTTCCGCGGTCGTCTCGATGTTTGGAAAGAGCAGGTCATTGAATAGGCTGGAGCGCGCGACCAACTCCCACGCCACGACAATGAGTACTGCTGCTATCAGCATTCCCCTTGAGGATCTCCAGGCGGCTCCCGCTGCCGCGCGACTGTTCGATCCCCTCTCGGCGTGCATTCCGTATCGTGAACTCACCTTCATATAGTGGGAAGGATAGGCAATCGCTCGGCCGTTGTCTACCGTTGTTTGAGGATCGAAGATGATTGACACAGAGGTCAGATCGAAGTCGCGCGTGAAACCGTTTGGTGGTGAACGACGGAGCGGTCCAAATGATCCTGTAGCACCGGAGCGATTCCTTCGATGAACCGCGTCGGACGGAGAGCCTGTAGACCCGCTTCGGATCTCTATATCGTGCGGTCGGCCGGGATTATCTCGGCGATCCGTTTGGCAAGATCCATAACCCTCGGCCCCAGTTGCTTTGCATCACGGACGGACAACCTGACCGTAGGCGCTTGAACCGCGACGGCCATTCGGGCATCCTCACCGGGCCTAGGCACGGCGGCTCCGACGCAGCGGGCACCGGGGAAGCTCTCCTCGTTGTCGAGACTGAATCCGCGGCGGCGGGTCTGCTTGAGCTCGGCGAGTAGGTCGTCCTTGCGAACGATCGTGTTGGGAGTCTGTCGTGAGAGCGTTGTCAGCGCTGACACCTCAGCCGCCGGGTCCTCGCTAGATGCGAGGAGCGCCTTGCCCATCGCGGAACAATGCAAGGGGACCAGGGTGCCCGGCGGCTCGTTGAAGCGCAGCGGTTGTAGCGACTCGACTCGGAACATGACCATCGCAAACTTCCCCTCTCGTACACCGAGATTGACCGACTCACCGGTCTCCTGTGCGAGGTGGTCGAGGAGAGGGACTATGCGCTCGAAGGCAAAGATGTGTTGCGCCATCTGTCCCAGCAGAACTGCAGAACGACCGAGGTAGTAGCGATCGGTGTGGGTATCCTGATTGAGGAACCCGTGCGCTACCAGGGCCCTCACTATCCGATGAATCGTGCTGGGGCTGAGCTTCAGTGTTCCGGCGATCTCACTGATGCTTAAGTCGGGTTGTCCCTGCATGAAGAGTTCCATGACAGACAGGGCACGGCGAATCGCCTGGGTGCCATCGGTCCGTGTGGAATCGCTCTTGGTTATGGATTTCGCAGCGGTCTTCCTGATGGTTTACCTTTCCGACTGCTCACTGAAGGCTAGGTGCAGGATCGTCGCAGAACCCCGACTCGGCGGCGCTCCCATTCGTCAAGGACGCCACGTTCCCGAACCGGTCGCTCCCGACCACGGATCCCAACAACCGCATGATATCCGACGAGTCAACATCTTCGCCGATCGAAAGATGGCCGACCTTCCCCAACTTTCCCAGACGTATCAAGCGGGCCATGCGAGGACGACTATGCCGATCGTGGAAACCAAGATGGCTGCGAGCACGCGCACCTGCATCTCTTCATCCTCGTGAAGAAGCAGGTGGCTCCAGAAATACGTCCACAGGCCATGCGTGCTCAGTAACACGCTCACCATCCAGATGGGCAGGTAGAGCATGGCGGTGAACTGAGTCAAGATGGCCGCGGCCGCAGCAAATCCGGCCCCCACGAACCACCATGGGATCGGGGAGAAATTCTCGTTACGCAACTGCCCCAGTCGGCCCTTCAAGGTCGTCTCGGTGAGGATCATCACGAGAGCGGCAAGAGATGCAAGAAAGGCCCCCGCCACGGGATCTGAATACTCATCCAGACCCATCTTTCGGACCACCAATCCCATCCCCATCAGGAAGGCGGCCAGCCCTGCGAAGAAGCGGCCCCGCGGCCAGTCCTCGGAACGAGCCATCATCGATCCCGCGTCGTCAGGAAGTTCGGAGCCGACCGCCGCTGTGCCTTCGATCTCCAATCCCACAGCAGTGGTCGATCGTCCACTGCGCCCTGCCACCGCGAGTCCACCCAGAACGAGACAGCCGCCCACCGCCTCCAGGAGGCCCACTTCTTCTCCCAGGAACGTTGAACTGATCGCAACAGTGACGAGCGGCGCCCCGAGCATGAACGCGTTGGATCGAACGGGACCGATGAGACGAACCGCTCGCAGCATGCTCGCACGGGCAAGCCAGGGAGCGAACAAACCGGCCAGCAGGAAGAGCACCACACCTTTCCAGTTCGCCGGCTTCCGTTCGAATAGAAACATGAGCGGACCGAGAAGGAGGATGTTCATGAAGACACCCATGAATAGTCCGTTGTCGTTCTTACGGTGCCTCATACCGATCCGGAACAGAACAGAACTCAGTCCGTAGAACATCCCGGACGCAATCCCGAGTAGTTCACCCATGCAACACTCGCTCTCCTTGCTCGTTGAGCCGACGCCGCCGCGATGTCTCAGGAACACTCTTGCACGACCTTGCCCACTGGTGAAATACTCTTCCGCATTATGGAAGCTCAGGCAAGTACCGAAACGGCACGTTCGCACTCGCGCCTCGATGGCTTGGTGGCGCTGGTCACCGGTGCGAGCCGCGGCATCGGAGCATCGGTTGCGCGCGAACTGCACGACCTAGGTGCACGCGTCGTGATCACCAGTCGAGAGAAGGAGCGAGCGGACCTGCTCGCGCGGGATCTCGACACCGTTCCTCACGAGCTAGACGTTAGAAGCGTCGACTCGGTGCAGCGATGCGTCGAAGAAGTGATCGCAGCCGAGGGACGACTAGACATACTGGTGAACAACGCAGGGGTAAATCGTCTGCAATCGGCCCTCGAGGTGGACGAGGAAACCTGGGACTGGATCATGGATACGAACCTCAAGGGTCCGTTCTTCATGTCCCAAGCTGTCGCCACCGCAATGATCCAGGCGGAGTGCAGGGGCACGATCGTGAACATCGCATCTCAAGCGGGACTTGTGGCACTGGATAGCCGAGCTCCTTACTCTGCCAGCAAATCCGCGTTAATCATGCTTACGAGGTCGCTGGCATTCGAGCTGGCGCGCCACGACATAACCGTCAACGCCGTCGCACCCACGTTCGTCGAAACGGATCTGACGGCCAACGCGCTGAAGTCTGAAAGCGGCCGACGAGAGATCCTTGCCCACATCCCGCTGGGCCGTCTGGCCGAACCGGAAGACATCGCTCACGCGGTCGGATTCCTGGTAACGCCCGGCGCCCGCCAGATCACCGGTCACACACTTGTTGTCGATGGCGGATGGACCATTTCTTAGAACGACTGAGGAGGGGGCAACTTGGAGTATCTGAAGGAGAGTACTCGGATCAACGAGGATGACTCTCATATCAAGCAAGTGGTGACGGAGATCCTGGATGACGTCAGGACGAACGGCGAGGACGCTGTTCGACGCTACTCACTGAAGTTCGATAAATGGGATCCTCCATCCTTCCGGGTCAGTCAGGAAGAGATCCATCGAGCGCTGAAGTCACTCTCTCGCATCCTGCTCGAAGACATCGAACTCGCTCTCTCGCATATCCGCGCCTTCGCACAGCGTCAACGAGAGCAGTTCGAGGACTTCGAGGAGAACGTTCGACCGGGGGTGTGGCTGGGTCAACGCGTCATCCCCATCGGGAGAGCCGGGTCGTATACGCCGGGTGGCCGTTACCCCCTCATCGTCTCCGCCCTCATGACCATCGGTACAGCGCGTGTCGCCGGTGTGAAAGAGGTCATTGCTATGGGTCCCCCGTCGGGGGGCGACGGTATCAACCCGGCAACCCTGTCTGCCATGTTTCTCGCAGGAGCGGAGGAGATCTATTGCATCGGAGGCGTTCAGGCTCTCGCCTCGATGGCCTATGGGGCTCTTGCCGACCTCGAGCCTGTCGACTTCATCGCCGGTGCAGGCAATGCATTCGTAGCCGAAGCCAAACGTCAGTTGTTCGGTACGGTCGGCGTGGATCTCCTGGCCGGACCCACAGAGATCCTCGTGATCGCCGACGAAACGGCCGATCCTTCCATCGTCGCGGCGGACCTTCTGGGTCAAGCGGAGCACGACCCCCGATCGGAGGCCGTGCTAGTCAGCACCTCCAGAAGGCTGGCCGAGGAGGTCCTGGAGAAGGTCGAGCAGCTCCTCAGAGACTGGCCGACGAAGGAGATCGCCGAGGTCGCCTGGCGAGAGAATGGACAGATAGTGGTCGCCGATAGCCGCGAAGAGAGCGTCGCTATCAGCGATTCGATCGGTCCGGAACATCTCGAGGTCCAGACTGACGATCTGGACTGGTACGTCGACAACCTTCGCAACTACGGTTCCATCTTCCTGGGTGAGGAGGCGACCGTCGTGTACTCCGACAAATGCATAGGCACGAATCACGTGCTTCCCACCCGTCGAGCGGCCCGGTACACGGGCGGCCTGAGCGTGAGCAAGTTCCTGAAGATCGTGACGACCCATCGGCTCAACCGGCGTGGAAGCACCGACACTGCAGGGCTGGCAGGGCGTTTATCGGCGGCCGAGAAGATGCTTGGCCACGAGATCACGGCACGACTGCGTACCGAAAAGTACGCCTCCGAAAACGCCCACGGGTGATGGACCCGGCTCGAGGGACGTCTTCATGACCCAGCCAGGCAGAGACGCATCATCTCCCTGTGTGTCTCTGCCTGGTGTTCTCAATAGCCTCAATGACACGACGATCGTGGTGAGCACGACCCCCATAGAGCTCTCGGGCGGGGGTCTGGGCGGGACTCTCGAGCGGCCGTTCAAGTGGGTCAAGGTTCTGGATCAAACCCGTTGCATCGGTTGCCACGCCTGTACAACGGCGTGCAAATCCGAGAACCAGGTACCGGTCGGTGTGAATCGGACCTATGTGAAGTCGGTTGACACGGGATTCTTCCCCCAGACCAAACGCAACTTCCAGGTCACCCGGTGTTCGATGTGCAATGACGCCCCCTGCGTGGCGGCCTGCCCAACCGGAGCGATGTATCGCCGGCCGGACGGTCTGGTGGATTTCGACAAGTCGATCTGTATTGGGTGCAAGGCCTGTATCGCAGCGTGTCCATACGATGCGATCTTCATCAACCCGGAAGATCATTCGGCCGAGAAGTGCAACTTCTGCACCCATCGGCTCGACATGGGTTTGGAACCCGCTTGCGTCGTTGTGTGCCCGGTCGAGGCGATCATCGTGGGAGACCTGAACGATCCCGACTCGAAAGTCTCACAGATAGTGAACCGAGAGCCGGTCGCGGTTCGGCGGCCCGAAAAGGAAACACGGCCGAAGGTCTTCTATAAGGGCGCCGATCAGACGACCCTCGATCCCCTCGCCGCCCGGCGTCCAGAAGGCGACGGGTACATGTGGAGTCAGAGGCGAAAGGGTAAATCATCCCAGGGGGTTGAATCCGGCCACCCCGGTCCGTGGCAGAACTCGAGTGCGGCCACCGTGCTTTCGTACGACGTCCCCCACAAGGCGCCGTGGGATTGGCGGGTCAGCCTCTACACCTGGACGAAGTCGATATCCGCCGGCGTATACGTCGTCGCGGTTTCGCTTGCCCTTCTCGACTTCATCGACTGGGATGCCGACCTCGTTCGTTGGGTAGCTCCGATGGCGGCACTTCTCGCCCTCGCCGTCACCGGAGCGCTCCTGATATCCGACCTCACCCACCCACTTCGTTTCTACATGATCTTCACGCGCCCACAGTGGCGCAGCTGGCTGGTTCGGGGTGCGTTCATCATCACCGCTTATGGGCTCATACTCGGCGCTCATCTGACGGCTTCGATCTTGTCCAAACCCGAGTGGATCCGGTACCTGGCGGTCCCCGCCCTCTTGTTCGGCGCCATGACCGCGGTCTACACCGCTTTCCTCTTTTCCCAATCGAAAGGTCGGGACCTGTGGCAGAGCCCGTTGTTGCCGACGCACCTGCTCGTTCAAATGACCGTGGCGGGAAGTGCTGCCGTGGTCCTGCTGGGACAAGGCGGCCTTCCATCCAGGGCACGTGCGGCGGCCGCCCTCACCGTCGCGGTCAGCGCAGGGATACATCTGTTGATGACGATGGGAGAGATAACCCTCGGAGAATCAACCTCTCATGGCTCTCTCGCGGTGTGGGAAATGACGCGTGGTCGCTTCCGCTGGTATTTCGCCTCTGGAGTGGTGTTGTGCGCCGTCGCTTTGGAGACATCGGTGCTGGGCCCCATCGGGGCCATCGCCGCCCTCCTCGGATTACTGGCACACGAGCACGCCTACGTCCAAGCTGGCCAAGCCGTCCCACTCGCTTGAGAGTCGACGATGAATAAGCGAGATCTGACCAACCTAGGGGAACGGGTAAGCGCGGCCCGAGACGCTACGGAGGCTCGCGGAGAGACTTTCTATCCCGGACCCAGCAGGGTTCACCTCGCGATGTACCCACCGAAGGAGAGATGGGACAACTGGGTCGAGCTCGATCCGAAGTCCTTCCCTAAGAGGGTGGAGCGGAAGTACATGCTGGTACCGACCACGTGCTTCAACTGTGAATCCGCCTGCGGTCTCCTCGCCTACATCGACAAGGACACGCTCGAGGTCCGTAAGTTCGAAGGGAATCCAGAGCACCCGGGATCACGAGGGCGCAACTGCGCCAAGGGTCCTGCGACTATCAACCAGATCACAGACCCCGATCGGATCCTGCACCCCCTCAAGCGAGCGGGAGGCCGAGGAGAGGGCCGATGGGAGCAGGTCACCTGGGATGAGGCGCTCGACGACATCGCCGGGAGGATCAGGCGGGCGATCGAGGAGGAGCGGCACGACGAGATCATGTATCACGTCGGACGACCCGGAGAGGACGGCTTCACAGAGAGGGTGCTGGCCAGCTGGGGTGTCGACGGGCACAACTCCCACACAAATGTCTGCTCCAGTGGGGCGCGCGCCGGATACCACTACTGGATGGGGATCGATCGGCCAAGCCCCGATCACGCTAACGCGAAGGTCATCTACCTCATTAGCTCCCACCTCGAATCCGGTCACTACTTCAATCCGCATGCCCAACGAGTGATGGAGGCGAAACAGAACGGCGCCAAGCTAATCGTGGCCGACACGCGCCTCTCCAACACGGCCACTCACGCGGACTACTGGTTCTCACCTCATCCTGGCAGTGAGGCAGCCATCAACCTGGCGATCGCTCATCACCTGATCGAGAACGACCACTACGACCGGGAGTTCGTACGCCGGTGGTGGAACTGGCATGAGTACATGTACGAGATCCATCCGGAGCGGGAGGCTTCGTTCGAAGAGTTCGAGGTGATCCTGAAGGAGCTCTATGCCGGATACACATTCGAGTTCGCAGCGACCGAGTCTGGGGTCGACGCGGGCGTCCTCCGAGAGATCGCCGCCACGATCGCTACCGCAGGCAAGCACCTCTCGACCCACAACTGGAGATCCGCAGCCGCGGGCAACCTGGGGGGCTGGCAGGTCTCCCGGACCTTGTTCCTCCTCAACGCCCTGCTGGGGGCGGTATCGACCCCGGGCGGCGTTCATCCCAATGCGTGGAACAAGTACGTGCCCCGGCCGATCCACACACCGGCACATCCTCGCCACTGGAATGAGATGACCTGGCCGCTCGAGTTTCCCCTCGCGCTCAATGAGATGTCCTTTCTGCTCCCCCACTTCTTGAAGGAAGGAAGGGGCAAGCTCGATGTCTATTTCACGCGCGTCTATAACCCCGTGTGGACGAACCCTGATGGGTTCAGCTGGGTTGAGGCGCTCACCGACCACGACAAGGTCGGCCTCCATGTCGCCCTCACGCCCACCTGGAGCGAGACAGCGTTCTTCGCTGACTACGTACTGCCCATGGGACACGGATCGGAGCGACACGATGTCCATTCGTACGAGCAGTACGACGGCATGTGGATCGGATTCCGGCAACCAGTAATGCGGGCAGCGCGGGAACGAGACGGGGTCCGGGTGAACGACACGCGCGAGGTGAACCCGGGTGGGGTGTGGGAAGAAAACGAGTTCTGGATGGAGCTCTCCTGGCGCATCGATCCCGACGGAAAGATGGGCATAAGGAAGTATTACGAATCGGTTGAGCGGCCGGGCGAGCGACTCTCGGTCGACGAGTACTACTCGTTCATGTTCGAGAACTCCGTGCCGGGACTGCCCGAGCGGGCGGCCAACGAAGGCATGACCCCGCTCGAGTTCATGCGGCGTTACGGAGCCTTCGAGATCGCCAAGGGAGTCGGACAAGTATTTGAACAGGGCGTTCCGAGGGAGGAGCTGCGCGGCAGCCACGAGGGTGCGCACGGGCGAGTCTTCACCTCCGATCCAGCACCGATCGGTTCCAACATCGTTCCGGTCGGCACCCCAGAGGGAGACTCCGAGGGGCGTCGCCCCGTTGGCGTCAACGTCGACGGGAAAGTGCTGAAGGGCTTCCCGACCCCGAGTGGTCGGCTTGAGTTCTTCTCGACCACCCTGGCGCGGTGGGGATGGGCGGAGGCCGCTCTCCCGAACTACCTGAGGAGCCATGTTCATCCCTCGGTGATGGACGACGACCAGTTGGTCCTCATCTCGACGTTCCGGCTCCCTGTCCAGATCCATACGCGCGGTGGGAACTCGAAATGGCTCGACGAGATCGCTCACACCAATCCCCTGTGGATCCACCCGAGCGACGCACGCCGCCTAGGTCTCGTCGCCACCGACCTCGTCCGCGTGGAGACCGAAATCGGTCACTTCGTGCTCAAGCCTTGGATCACCGAGGGGATCCGTCCCGGTGTAGTCGCCTGCAGCCACCACATGGGTCGGTGGAAGCTCGGCGATCAGGGCCAGCGGCAGATAATGCCCACCGTCTCCCTCGATCGATCCTCAGAGAGATGGTCGATGAGCCGGACCGAGGATGTGAAACCGTACGACTCCCCGGACTCGGACTCCAAGAGACTGTGGTGGAGCGACGTGGGCGTGCATCAGAATCTGACCTTCCCCGTGCAGCCCGACCCGATCTCGGGACAGCACTGCTGGCATCAGGCCGTACGCGTCACCAAGGCTCAGCCGGGAGATGCTTACGGTGACATCTCGGTCGACGTCGAGGCGGCGCACGAGACCTTCAAGCGCTGGCTTGAGATCACTCGGTCAGCCCGACAACATTCTCCGGACGGAACCCGTCGCCCGTACTGGCTGATGCGTCCCCTGAAACCTGCCAAAGACGTCTTCCTCCTCAACGAGGAACCCAAACATGGCGTCTGAACGCGTCGAGCTGATCAGGGCTCTGGCCGTCCTTGTCGAAGAGCCGTCGCGCGAACAGGAAACGATGGCCGGGGTTCTCGGCCTGCGTCCTTCGCCCGACAGGATCGAGTACACGAACATCTTCGTTCTTCAGATCTATCCGTTCGCTTCGGTTCATCTCGGGGAGGAAGGGATGATGGGAGGAGAAGCCCGCGATCGCGTGGCGGGTTTCTGGAAGGCGGTCGGGCGAACACCTCCGGTGGAATCCGATCATGCGGCATCACTGCTTGGGCTCTATGCCGGGCTTCGGGCAGATCAGATGGAGGAGTCCGATCCCGCCCGTGCTCTACTCCTAGAGCAAGCCGCCGATGCTCTCCTTTGGGAACATCTACTCAGCTGGATGCCGGCGTTTCTGGCGAAGGTCCGCGAGATCGGAGGCGATTTCTATCGGACCTGGGCCGAGCTCTTGATGGAAGTTCTGGCCGATGAGGCCGCAAGCATCGGCCGGCAGGCGGCCCTCCCCTTGCAGTTGCGGAGCACAACGGAGGTGGAGGAAGGCTCTTCGATTGATGAGTGCGTCTCCGCGATCCTCGCTCCGGTGCGAAGCGGCATGATCCTTACCCGCAAGGATCTGGAGCGCGGGGCCAGATCGTCGAAGGTCGGGCTGCGCGTGGGAGAGCGACGCTTCATCCTCAAGACGATGTTGGAGCAAGACTCCGGATCAACCATCGGCTGGCTTCGATCGGAGGCCGTTCGATGGGAGCGGATCCATGCCTGTCTTGCCGAACAATTCCCAGTGATCTCAGGATTCTGGAGAGGTCGTGCCGCATCCACGATTCGTCTCCTCGATGAGTTGAGTGACGTACTGAAGCACAAGGCGAGCTGATCTCCCCAAGTGGAATCGCCGAAGGGGCCCGGATGCGGATAGGACGAGGGGATCTTGTGGCTGGGGTCACCGCAGCTTTCGTCCTCATCCCCCAGTCCCTTGCCTACGCTCAGCTTGCCGGGATGCCGCCCGCTCGAGGCCTATACGTTGCCGCACTGGCCCCCATCGCCGCGGCGTTCTTCGCGTCATCGCCCTATCTTGGTACGGGCCCCACGGCCATCACATCTCTCTTGACCTTGGGCGCGCTCACCGCGATCGCGGCCCCGGGATCGTTCGATTACGTCGCGCTGGCGGGTCTCCTCGCCCTGCTAGTAGGGACTATGAGGATCCTCTTGGGCGCGTTCCACGCAGGGACGATCGTCTATCTCCTCTCGCAGCCGGTCATCACGGGCTTCATGACCGGGGCGGCTGCGGTGATCGTTGCGTCGCAGATCCCCGACCTTCTATATGCGACCGGTAGCGCCGCCAACCCTTTCGTGGCCGCATGGAATGCACTGATGCAACCGGGCTCGTGGCACTTGCAGTCGCTGTTCGTCGGCATGGCGACCGTCGTCGTTGTCCTGGCCGGGAAGCGCATCCACCGGCTCTTCCCGGGGATCCTCCTCGCGGTGGTGGGCGCGACGCTGTACGGCGCCCTCGGCGGGTACACCGGTCACACCGTGGGAGAGATCGGCGGCAGCTTCCCACGGCTCTCACTAGATCTGCCGTGGGCTTCGATCCCGCTCCTTCTCATCCCCGCGATGGTGATCGCCGTCGTGGGATTCTCGGAGCCTGCGGCGATAGCGCGCCACTACGCAGCCATCGACCGGCAAAGATGGAACCCGAACCGAGAATTCGTGAGCCAGGGCGTTGCGAATCTCGCAGCGGCGATCGGCGGGGGCTTTCCGGTCGGCGGCTCGTTCACGCGAAGTGCGGTGGTCCACGACGCCGGTGCGACCACGCGTCTGGCAGGAGGGATCACGGGACTTGTGGTCCTCGTCATGCTCCCGTTCATGGATCTGCTGTCCTCGCTGCCGGTACCTGCGCTCGCAGCCGGGGTAATCGTTGCGGTACGGGAGATGCTTTCGCTGCGCCCCTTCCGCGAGTACTGGTCGTACGCGCGGCTCCAGTTCCTCGTCGCGGGCGGAACCCTCGTAGCGACCGTCTCCTTCGCTCCGCACGTCGAGAGAGGTGTGCTCGTCGGGGTGGCCCTGGCGACCGCGGCACATCTATTGCGAGAGCTGCGGCTCTCGATACCTTCTTGGGTGAGCGATAATGGAACACTCCATCTCGCGCCTAAGGGGGTTCTCTACTTCGCCTCCTCCCCCGGCCTCGAACGCACTTTCACCGAGCTCTTGGTCGCTCATCCGGACTCAAGGAAGCTCGTCATCCACCTCGATGGCCTGGGCCGCGTCGATCTCACGGGTGCCTTGGCTCTGCGAGGATTGCTGGAAGATGCCAGGGCCGCTGGTCTCGAGACCACGGTTAAGGACATCCCCCCTCAAGCCCGGAAGATAATCACCCGCGTCGTACTCGACGGTGATCGCTGAGCTCCCTCTCACCCCAGGAATGACTCTTGGAGAAAACGCCCGAGGCCGATCAGTTGGAGGTAACCGAACCCCGATCACGCATCCGAAAGGGCTGCGCTCGAGCAGGAATCGGCCGTCGGGGAGCCAATCCTCCGACCATGAAAAGACTGTGGGTGGGGGGCCTTCTCCTCTGCGTGTCCGTCTCGATGATTCCCTCAGGGGAGTCTGATCTCGCCTACGCCGGATCGGCTCAGGGTTCACCCCTGCTCGACGGCAAGGCTTCTGAGGTTGCGGCGATCAAGGGCAACGGCTACCTGGCCTGGAGAGAGCGCCGATCCAGGGACGGAGGTCTCAGCGTTTACGTTCGCTCCCCGAAGGGCGACGTGCGTAAGGTCAACCGCCCGGGAACCGGGGCCGCTCTCGGCGGCATCAAGGATGGCGTCCTCGTCTATCAGGAATTCGAAGGCAACGACATGTTCGGAAGTCGCGGCAAGCGAGCATGGTCTCAGATCCGCGCCTACGACCTAAGGGAGGGCACGAGCCGGCGCCTGCGTGCGATCGACAAGAAGAATGCATGGGAGTACCTGCCGGACGTCTCCGGAAACCGCATCGTCTTCGGTCGCCTGAACTTCAAGACCAACATGCGGCACCTCATGGTCTACGACACCAAGACTGGGGAAACGCAGACGATCCGATCGGTCCCCGGCTTCGACTACATCTCACCCGGGCAGATCAACGGCGACTTCGTCACATGGATCGAGTGGGACTGGGACTACTCCCACTTCTCGGTGCTGGGCCTCTGGGATGCGAGCGACGGCAGCACCGAGTTCCTCGGGGACTACCTCGAGAACGAAGCTGCGTTCTGGGCGTCCTCCGTCCTCCCCGACGGAACCGTCTACGCATTCGCGACGGGGAAGAGGTGCGGAAGGAAGGTCAGGATGGTCCGCTTCAGCCCGAGCGACGCCCTGCTCCAGCCGTACAAGTCGGAGATCCTCTTCCGGCTCCCGCGCGGGTTCGATTCCTCGCACACCTTCGCCTTCACGAATAAGAACGAGAAGCCGGTCATCTACTACGAGAAGGTCAACTGCCGGCGCATGCCGATGGGCTCGGACATCTACAGGATGACCGACCCTCAGTAACAGCAGCACGCCGGAACGCCCGGACCTACTACTTGAGCGAGAAGGGCGGGTACCGATCGGTGATCAGGAGCGATACGTAGGCCTGGACCCGGAGCCCCCAACGGTTAACTCCCTCGACGTAAGTGAACAGTCCTCGGGGGTAGCGGCCGGTGAAGAGGATGGCGAACCAGGCGATGAGCACGGCGAAGAACGCCCCGATGAACAGGACCACGAGCACCACGTAGTGCGGAAGTGCGAGCAGCCACTTCACCAACGGCAGCCACCGGTTGAGGCCCTGCTTCGCATCCGGGTAATCGAGCTCCACATGAACCGTCTGCTCCTCGTCGGTGGAGGGGTACGTGTCATTCATCAGACCCAAGTACGCACTCACCCGGGTGGTGAACCGCGTGTACTCGAGGTTGAAGTCGAACCACCACCGCGGGTACTTCTGGCGGAACACGATCATCAGCCCGACGGCCGGCCCCAACCCCCCACCGAGGGCGGCCATGACGATCATGATCGGGATGGCGAAGAGCATCCGGAAGAACGTCGAAAAGCGGTCCAGGCTTCGATCCGGGTAATCGATGTTCAATCTCGCCGGGTAGGCGGCATCAGTTGGAGCGCTCATGGTTCATTCCCTTCGATCCTGCACGGCGACCCGCGCGTAGAGATGGTGACGGCCTGCCGTCAGATCGGCCTCACTGTGTCACACAAACGGCCTCAGCAGTCCGACCCACGGATGCATTGGGTCGGGCCTGGAGAAGATCGTCTCCTACGGTTCGCCGAAGACGTCGTGGGCGCCGACTCGACGCCAGATGATGTGGGTCTCACCCTCTCTCCCCTCATCTCCGAACTCAAAGGTGGCGCGCCCATCATCCGCCCAAGTCATCTCGAAGATGCCAGACGCGCCCTTTACCCCTTTGACTCGCAGACCCTTTCGGAATGGGCGACCCGCGCGAAGGTCTTCGACGAACTTCTTAACCGCGTTCTTGAATCGCTTCCTAGCCTCGGGCGATAAGTCCGCGTAGTCCTTCTTGAATCGCTCGGTCTTCCCGTAGGTCGGCACGGTGAGCGCGCCTAGTCGTCCAGGGAGTCGAGGAACTCCTCGTCAGATTCGAACGTCTCAACGCGACCAGCGGCGATGTCGGCCGACGCGTCGCGCTCCCCCGCCTGCCAGTTGGGCGTCCAGAACCAAGACTGCGTCGCATCGACGACCTTCTGAGGCCTAAGGAGGATCCCCTCCGGGACCATCTCAACCTCGATCGGATCACCCTCTTCGAGGTGGGCGAGCTCCCGTATCTCACGAGGGATCGTGACCTGTCCTTTCGCTCTCACACGTGAATCAGCCATTCCAGTACCTTAGCGTACTTTCCGAAAGTAAGAAAGTACGTCAATCCTCCTGTGCCCGCACATGATCGACGATCATTCGACAGATCCGGGAGCGTAAGAAAGGGATCCGTCTGGCCGCGGCCCCGGAACTCATCGTGAGGCAGGGTCGCGATGGTCGCCTGACGGGGGTCGGCACTCGTGAGTGACTACGCCACCCGAACCTCAATTCCGCCCACCCCAGGCTTGCGGGCTAGAACTCGCTCAAGGATAGGAAGCCGTTCCCAGCACTACCACGGTGCGACTGTGCTTGCGACGCCCGCGCCTCCGTTGTGTTGAAATGTTCGCCATGGACCTGGGGTCGGATTAGCTGCACAAGCCGATGACTGAGAACCGGACATCTACCTTCCGTCGCCTGTGGCAACCGCCGGCGCGCTTCGAAGACCGGGCCTCGGATCGGCGGGTCACGTTCCTCGAGCTGTTCTTCGACCTCGTCTTCGTCGTCGTACTCGCGCAGCTGGCCCACCGTCTCGCCGAACATCCATCGTGGTCCGGTGTCGGTTGGTTCGTGTTCCTGTTCTACGCGATGTGGTCGTCGTGGATCAACGGCACCCTGTACCACGACCTCCATACGACCAACGACGTGAGCGTGCGTATCTTCACCTTCGGTCAGATGCTCGCCGTGGCTATCATGGCCGTCTACGTCGGAGACGTTCCCGGCAACGGCGCCGACGGCTTCGCTCTCGCCTACGCCACCAACGGCTTCATCCTCACGATCCTGTGGTTCCGGACGGGGCTTCACGACCCCACGCATCGTCCGGCATCGGTTCCCTACTCGAGTGGCTACTTCGCCTCGGCCCTGCTCTTCGCCGCGAGTGTGGGTTTCGAGCAGCCCGCCCAGTACCGTGTGTGGGCCGCGGCCCTGCTTCTTGAAGTTGTGGGATACGTGATCGCTTCGTTCCGCTGGACGCCTCCAGCAACCCAGCAAGGCGACGCCAACATCGCCATGACACCGTCGTTGATCGAGCGGATCGGCCTCTTCATGATCATCGTCCTCGGCGAGGTCGTCGCCGGTGCGGTAAACGGTATGGCCGCGATCAAGCCACTTGAGCTCAACGGCGTGACGATCGGGATTCTTGGAATGCTCGTCGCCATCGGACTGTGGTGGATCTACTTCGACCTTGTGTCCCACCGGCCCCCGGTATCCCGCCTTACCCAGATATGGGTTTACGTGCATCTCCCGTTGGTGATCGCGATCGGGGCCGGAGGCGCAGGCGTGCTGAACACGATCGAGCATGTGGAGGAGCCCCTCCCGGACACGGTCCGCTGGCTCCTGGTCGGTTCCCTCGCCGCCGCGCTCGTCTCGATGGCGATCATCAGTCAAACGCTCGAGGAACGCCGCGTCCACCGCAAGCTCTACAGCTCGGCACAGAAGGCGATGGTGACCGGCGCGGTAGTGGCCCTGGTGGTCGGCACGACGGGATGGGGGGCCAAGGCGAGTCTCACTGCGATGGCGGTCCTCCTGCTCCTGCCGATAGCCGTGGGAACCGCCGCGTGGCTACGGATAGCCGACTCGACGTTCGAGGAGAGCGACGGTCGAGCGTAAGAAGGCGAGCGCTGAGCACTACGACCTGCCTATCAACTAGGGACGATGAGGTTCGGTTCGCAGACCTTGTTAGGCAGCGCTCATGTCTCACCCTCTCGCTAGCGTCATCGTGCACCTCCATGGAGAAAGGTAACGATGAAGGTTCGAGAGGTCATCAGGTTGTTGAGGGCGGATGGCTGGGCGATCGACAGGCAGATCGGCAGTCACCGTCAATACCGCCACCCTGACAAACCAGGGACCGTGACGGTAGCAGGTAAACTGGGAGCCGATCTCAAGAAGGGAACACTCGCGAGCATCCTGAGACAGGCTGGTCTAAAGCAACGGAGCGAGGATGACTGAGTATCTTGTTGTTATCGAAGGCGAGGGCGAATCGTTTTCGGCATACTCCCCTGACTTACCGGGCTGTGTTGCTGCCGGCGAGAGCCTCGATGAAGTCGAGGCCCTTATGAAGGACGCGATTCGCCTCCATATCGAATCCCTCAGAGCTCATAAGGAACCTGTCCCAAGCCCCAGGGCAACAGCGAGGTTCGTAGCCGCGGGCTAGCCCCTCGAGAATCCATCTCACTGCAGCGGATCTGCAATGGGATATCTAGACAGGCGCCCCGGCTGGCCCGGCACTCCGCTCGCGTTGAATCCCGACCTCACTCGGACCCTTCCGGCTGGCGAGACCAAGCGCCGTGATGCTCCCGGCGAGCAGCCCGATGCCGATCCACTGCGATACTAAGAGGGGCGCGTCGAACAGAGCGTAAGACAACACGATTGTAGCGAGAGGAAACGCCAGCTCGGCGAGGGTGGCCGTGACGGCGGGTGTCCTCGCGAGCCCCCGGTAATAGAGTGAGACCGCGATTAGTCCGGGGACGACAGCGAGCGCGAGCAACTCAGGAGCCTCGCTCATCGTCGCCTTGGTTCCGCTCTCGAAGATCAACAACAACACCACCGACACGGGAAAACCAGCGCAGAAGCGGATCGATGAGAGCCGAATGGCCGGGATCTTGAACGACAGCCGGCGACCGAGGACCGTGCCGAGTCCCCAGAGCGACGCGGCGCCAATCGACAACACCGCGGGCACCAGCTCGGAGATCCTGAACTCGAGCGGATCGGGCACCGAAACGAGGTACGCGCCGATGATGGCCGGGATCGCGTACATCCAGTAACGCGGGATCACGCGCTCGCCGAGGAGGAACCTGGCCGCAAGCACCACAATCAGCGGCTGGAGCTTCTGGAGTAACAGGACTTCCGTGGGGTTACCCGTCTCACGAAGCGCAACGGCGAACGCTTCCGTGAACAGCACCGTCGCGACGACCGATGAGCCTGCGCCCACGATGATCGCTGCGACCCAGTCGCCACGGTCGAGGCTCCGTAGGTAACGGACGCTCCTCATGACAAGAGGGCAGCACAGGATCGTAAGTATCAGGTGTTCCCAGAAGACGACCTCGACGGCGGGGAGGTCACGAGCCAGGCCTCGCCTGAAGATCAGGTCGGTCGCCCACAGAGAGGCACCCAGAGCAACCAGCCCGGTGCCCATGCCCCCGGCGGATTCCCTGCGTTTCAATCCAGCTCCTTTCTCCTGGGTTCCGCCAGAGAAATGAAGGCCGATAGTGGAGGCCACACTCCTAGGCAAGGATCAAGCCGAGTCCAGCACTCCCCTAGCAATGACGAGTCGCTGAATCTCCTGTGTCCCTTCCTCGAACCAGAATCCTCGGGCGTCCCGGTAGATGCGCTCGATGGGCGCAGCTTTCGTGAAGCCATAACCGCCGTGCACCTTCAGGGCCAGGTCCGTGACACGACCCACCATATTCAGACAGAAGAGTTTGGCGGTCGCCGCGATGATCCTGACCGGAAGCCCCTCGTCGTAGTCGGTCGCGGCGGCGCGTACCAAGGCTCGTCCCGCCGTCACATCAGTATGCATGTCGGCAATGTGGCCCTGTATGGCTTGCCGTGAAGAGATCAGCTTTCCGAAGGTTTCTCGCCGCTTGGAGAATGCCACCGCCTCGTCCATCGCCCTCTTCGCAAGTCCCACCATGCACGTCGACAGCGAAATGCGGCTGTAATCGAGAAAGCTAAGTGCCACTTCTAGGCCCTGGCCCACAACGCCGAGCCGGAACCTGTCCGGAACGCGCATGTTCTCGTACCTAAGGAAGGCATGCCCGGTCCCGTGGATGCCCATCGTCGGTTGCGAGACATCAATCTCGAATCCATCGGTTTCACGCGGCACCAGGAACGCTGTCAGAGAAGCTTCCTCGTGCTCGGAGTCGGTTCCCACCACCAACAGGAAATGCGTTGCCCTGTCGGCAAAGGTGATCAGGTGCTTCTCGCCCGAGAGCAGCCAGTCATCCTGAGTCTTGACGGCGCGTGATCTCAGATCCCTACCCGTCCCTCCGGCTTGTTCGGTCAGGCAGAAGGCCACGACCTCGTCTCCGCTTGCGAGACCTGCGATCAGCTTCCGTTGTTCGTCAGTGCCGAACTCGGCAATCGGACGCCATACACCGTTAGTCAGGTGTACGAGCATTCGACCCGCCCCGGGGCCTTCTGCCGAAGCCTCCAGATAGGGAAGGTAGTCGGAGAGTTTCAGGTCGAAGCCCCCGTGTTCCTCTGGGAGAGTGAGGCGGTAGGCACCCAGTTCCGCGGCTCTCTTCAGGACCCGCTCGGGGATGGCATCCGTGGATTCGATCTCCTCCGCGGCCTCCTCCACCTCATCCAAGAAGAAGGAGCGAAACTCGTCTAATCCCGGAACGTTGCTCACACTCATCGACCTCCCGACTCATTAACAGTATGATGATTATATCTATTGATTCGTTTCGCGCTAGGAGAGGATGCCCTGGAGATTGGGATCCATCGGTACCCGATTAAGAGCAGGTTCCTCCGTCCGAGGACCTGCCCGTCCGAGTTCCTCGCCCATCTAAGCAATAGACATACTCACTATGACCTTTCCTACGTTAAGGTTCGGCTTCTTAGGTCAACGGCGCTGAGCGTGCCCTCCGTCGCGGAAGTACGAGCAGGCCTACGGTCACGCAGACGATGCCTATGAAGCCGCTCCACGTGATCGGCTCGCCGAGGATGAGCCGGCCAAAGAACAGCGTGAGAAACGGGACCGGAACGAGGGAGAAAGACGCGCGGTGCGCGGGCAACACAGACAGCGCCGTGTACCACAACACCATCGCGACGGCGCCGGCCGGGATCACGAGCCATGCCAAGGCGAGGAAGAACGAAACGGACGGTTCGATGTGGCCCTCACCGATGATGAGGGCGATTGCAGCAAGAACGGCACCGCCCAGGAACATCGACCAAATCTGAAGGCTGACGATGTCCTCACCCAATCGTGCACGTTTGAAAAGCGTCGTCGAAGCCGCCCACGAGAGTGCTGCGATCAAGAACGCGAGGTGCCCGAGTCGAAATCCCTGAGCCCCGACTCGAGAAATGAGGACGACCCCTGCAGCTGCCAGGAAAAGTGAAACCCAGAAGCGCCGCCGCACACGCTCCTTCAGCACAATGATCGCCAGAACCGTAGTGAATACCGGATAGATGTAGAGGAGTCCGGCCCCCACACCCGCGGGCAGCAGCGATATGCCGAGCAATGTGAACCCATGCAACATCACGACGTCCAGCAAGAAGAAGGTGACGTAGGACGCGGTGATCGGGATGAGCGACAACCGATAGCCCCAAAATGAAAGCAGACCCCATGTCGCGAACGCGGCGAGCATCTGGCGCACGCCCGCCACGATGAACGGATCACTCTCGCGAAGGGCGATGCGGCCAGATAGGAAGGCCGAAGACCACAACAGGCATACCGAGCCAGACAGGATGATGGGGTGCACCGCTCGCAAACGAGCAGCGAAACCCCTGTCCGTCAACGCCATGGAAGGAAGTCCGGGGGGCGCTTCTCAAGGAGAGCGTTTGCACCCTCCTGCTGCTCACCGCTTTCGAAGAACGATGGATTGATCTGTGAGAGGTGGTCGTGCGCGTCCCACACGTGGCGAAGTCCCGAGTATTCTTCGTCGAAAGAACGCTTTTGTACCTCAAGCGCAGGTCCGGCTGGGGGCCAGCATCTCATCGCGCCACTGTCTAACCTCTTCATCCAATCGGACGGTGGGCTCGACCCATCGAGATCAAGAGACTCGGACTCCGCGAACTCACATTCTGCAATCACCTTGTCGAATGTCTCCCACTTCTTTTGAGAAGATTGCCTCGTCGAGGAGCCCTCTGGTCTAGTCCCGCGCTTCTCATCAAAGGCCTGCAGCCTCCTCACCATTAGACTATGATAATCACACTTATTATCATGTGTTGAGTCTGCGAGGTTAAGACTGCAGTGGAAGTAGGGATACATCTACCTCAAGTCGGGCAGATAGCCTCCCGCGACGCCGTGCTGGATCTTGCCCGAGAGGCCGAGGATTCTGGACTCTCTTCGGTCTGGGTTTCAGATCATGTCGTATTCCCTAGCGTGGAATCTTCACGTTACCCCTACTCCGCCGACGGAAAGTTTCCCGTCGAGTACTCCACTCCATTCATCGAAATGGTCGTCCTCCTAGCCATGGTTGCTGGCGGAACTGAAAGTGTGAAACTGGGAACCAGCGTCCTAGTCATGCCTCTTCGCAACACACTCCTAACGACCAAGCAATTGGGCTCGCTCGCTTTCCTCGCTCCAAGCCGGTTAATCATCGCGGTCGGAACCGGGTGGCTAAAGGAGGAATTCGAGTTACTCGACGCCGATTTCGCCCACAGAGGGCAACTGCTCGACGAACAGGTCCAGGCACTCCGTGGCCTGCTGGGAGAATCGGACTTCGGTTTCTCTGGCAAGAGGCTGGGCTTTCCAGCGCTGAAGATGGAACCCCGCCCAACAGAAGTGCCGCCGATCTGGATCGGCGGCACTTCTCCCCCCGCAATCCGCAGGGCTGGCCGCTTGGGCGATGCTTGGCACGCGATAGCCGTCAGAGACACTGCCCAGCTTGTGCAGCTTATGAATGACGTGCGTGCTCATGCAACCAAAGCTGGGCGCTCCCCTGAAGGGGTTGGTTTCACAGTGCGGATCGGTGCGAGGGCGGAGCGTGATTATCTGGAGAAGCTACGCAGTCGCTTGGCTGAACTGTCTAATATCGGCTGTTGTCACGTCGTCATTGATCCCGTCTACACCGCGTCCCGCGAGGCCGCGGTGTTCTGCCGAGGGCTGGGGGAATTCGTTCAAGACCTGGAGCAGCCGCAACACGACTAGTGGAGGCGTGATGAACATACTGGTGATCCACGGTTCGAATCTGAATCTCTTGGGGACGCGTGAGCCGGAAGCATATGGGACCACGACCTTAGACCAGGTCAATGAGGCAATCGTCCGGGAAGCGAAAGAGCTTGGTTACGAAACCGCTATCCATCAGTCAAATCACGAGGGAGTCATAGTAGACCTCCTCCACGAGGCGATAGGTTCCGTTGTCGGAGCCGTAATCAATCCTGGCGGGTATTGCCACACGAGCCGAGCCATTGAGGACGCGATTTCGGCCGTGGACTATCCGGTTGTTGAGGTCCACATGACCAACATTCACGCCCGAGAACCAGGCCCTATCTCCTACACTGCAATTCCATCAGTGGGAGTCATAGCTGGCTTCCGGAAGGATTCGTACGTGCTCGGGATAAGGGCGCTACATCTCTTCCTTCAGACAGCGAGGACAGGTTAAGCAAACGCCCCGATTCCCGTCAGCCCCTTTCCAACGACCAGGGTATGCATCTCATGGGTACCCTCGTAGGTAACTACTGATTCCAGATTGTTCATATGACGCATGACCGGGTATTCGAGTGTTATCCCGCTTGCGCCGAGAATTGAGCGTGCCTCTCTGCATATCTTAAGAGACTGGGCCACGTTGGTGAGCTTCCCAAGACTGATCTGTTCGGGGGTTAGCCGGCCTTTGTCTTTTAACCTTCCCAGGTGCAAAGCCAAGAGCAGGCCTTTGTTCAGCTCTATTGCCATCTCCACCAGTTTCTTCTGGGTCAGCTGGAACGAAGCTATCGGACGGCCGAACTGGGTTCGAGAGCCCGCATAGGCGAGAGCGCACTCGAAAGAATCGCGCGCCGCACCCAAGGCGCCCCAGACGATCCCGAAACGTGCCTCGTCCAGACAGGAGAGCGCAGCACGAAGTCCTTTGGCTCCCGGAAGAACGAACTCATCTCTTAACTCACAATCGTCAAAGACGATCTCGGACGTGACCGATGCCCGAAGTGACAGCTTCCGAGAGATGTCGTGAACCTTTACCCCTGGATGATCCATCGGCAACAAGAAGCCTTGTATCCCATCCTCTGTCCTCGCCCAGACTGTTGCGACATCTGCAAGGCCACCGTTCGTTATCCACATCTTCGTGCCATTAAGCGTCCATCTCCCGTTCTTGCGAATGGCCTTTGTCGTCATGCCACCTGGATCGCTGCCATGGTCTGGTTCTGTTAGGGCAAAACATCCGATAAGACTTCCCTGCGCCATTTGCGGGAGATACATCGCCTTCTGCTCGTCAGAACCGAACCTCCAAATTGAGTACATGGCCAAAGAGCCCTGGACAGACACGAAACTGCGAAGCCCGCTGTCGGCCGCCTCGAGCTCAAGGCAGGCAAGACCATAAGAGACCGAATTCGACTCCGCGCAGCCGTAGCCGGTCAAATGCATGCCCAGGAGTCCGAGAGCTGCAAGATCGTCGATCAGATCAGTCGGGAAAGTTCCTTCCTCGAAGTGAACCGCTATGTTCGGCTTGCACTTGTCCTCCATCAATCTTCGAACAGAGACTTGGACGTCCCGCTCCTCATCAGTCAACATCGACGAGACATCAACAAAGTCCGCTGCCTGCTGATGAACTAGTTCACTTTGGAGGATCGCCTGAGCATCCACTTGTCTCCGCCTCTCTAAGGTTTGAGCACTGACACGTCAACTTCCGAAGACACCGGATCACTGAAGACAGGGGAAACCATGAGATCGTCTATCCCGGCACTGAGGTAGTCGGATAGACGGTCGCGACATTCCTCGTTGCTTCCTTGCACGATTAGATCGTCGAGCATCCTCTTACTGATCGCTGCTCGCGATGCCACACGATCACCCACACTGAACGCTTCAAGAAACCGAGCGCACTCCTCTGAGTAGCCAAGAGAGCTCAAGTAACGGTTGTAAGGAAGTGAAGGAAGATAGAAGGACAAGTGGGCTCGGGCACGTTCAGACGCAGAATCTTCGTTCGGGTCGACGACAACGGGCGCTCGACAGACGATCTCCACTGCGTCTGGATCGCGCCCTGCTTTTGTCACCTTCTTGCGAATGCGATCGACAACCTCGGGTAAGTGGCGAGCAGGGGTTAAGGTGAGAATTACTCCATCCGCGATGCGACTTCCCAGCGAGAGCATTCTCGGGCCAAGCGCAGCCAAGAATATTCTTACACCCTCACCTCCCTGTCTGCGGAGGCGAAACCCGCGGGATGTTAGGGCCTCCCCCACGAAATCTGTCTTGTCCCCCGCCAAAACAGACCGCAAGATCTGGACGCTCTCCTCGATCTGCTTGAGTGGTTTCACCATGGCAAGACCGTGCCATCTCTCGACGATTGCCTGTCCCCCCGTGCCGATCCCCAAAATGAATGGACGGTTCTCCAACGCGCCTGCGAGAGTATCTGCCGCCATGCCGAGAACGGCCGGAGTACGCGAATAGGACGGAACGATCGAAGTTCCGATCTGCACGCGCTTAGTTCTCATCGAAACAAGCGCTGCCGTGACCAAGGCATCTGGGCCATCCGTTTCGGCGATCCAGATCCTGTCGAAGCCCGCCTTCTCGGCGCGCCCAGCGAGGCTGCCCATCGCCTTGATGCTTAAGGGGGAGTCCAATAAGAGAGAGCGGGTGGTTGCCATCAAGCCATCGTCAAGCCACCGCTGACACTGATGGTCTGGCCGGTGATGTAAGCGGCCCTCGGGGAGCACAAGTAAGAGACCAATCCCGAGATATCCTTAGGTTCACCTAGTCGCCCAATAGGAATTGCTCTCTTCAGCGATTCCACTAACTTCGGGTTTCCTTCGCTTATCTCCCGTAGCAGGGGGGTGTCGGAAGGTCCTGGGCAAACAGTATTGCTAGTGATCCCTGATCGAGCCGTCTCCCGCGCGAGAGTCTTAGCGAAGGCCATGATCCCGCCCTTGCAGGCCGAGTACACGGCTTCCCCGCTGGAGCCAACTCTTGCTGCATCGGATGAGATGAAGATCAACCGGCCCCAACCCGCCTCAACCATGTCTGGAAGAAGACCGTGGGTCAGTTGAATGGGTCCTTTCAGGTTGATGGCGACCAGTTTCTCCCATACAGCGGGGTCTGACTCGAGGAAAGGGCCGACCTGATCCCAACCCGCATTGTTCACAAGAACGTCCACGGAACCTACGTTCTCTTTGATAACTCCAATCGCCGACGCCACACTGCCTGGATCTCCGAGGTCGATTTCAACTGCCGAAGCATTTGGCAGGTTCGAAGCGACCTCATAAGCGCTAGTGACCCTGATGTCACAAACCACAACCTGGGCCCCAAGCCTGGCGAGATCCTGTGCAATTACGGAACCGATACCTCCCGCTGCACCCGTTACCACAGCGGTCTTACCCTCGAGGGAAAGACCCTCAATCTGTTGGTCGTTGCTCATCGAGCCCTCCTTTAGGGAAGCTCCACGGACAGAGGTGCTTCTGAGAACCGCGGAGTGCGCTTCCCGACGAAAGACTCCAGTCCCTCCTTGGCGTCGATTCCACAGAGAATCAGAACACCCTGATCGATCTCAGCACTGAGCAAGTCGCTCGTATCTCCCCCCACTCGAGTCATTTCCTTCATGAAAGCCAGAGCAGGAGCACTTGCTCTAGAGATTCCGGCAGCCAGTTCCTGGACCTTGACGTTGAACTCGTCATCGGAGAACACCGCTTGGACCAGACCGATCCCCATTGCTTCGCGTGCAGTGATGATCGCTCCAGTGAACATCAGCCACCTAGCGACTCTGCGACCAACGGCATCCGGAAGCCGTACAGTGCCCCCACCACCCGGCACCAGGCCGTGGCGTATGTGAACGTCACCGAGACGAGAAGACTCAGATGCGATGACGATGTCACATGCGAGAGCCAGCTCCAGACCACCCGCCAAAGCCCACCCGTCCACGACCGCCAAAGTCGGTTTGCCAATCGTTTCCAATCGGGAGAAGGTCTTTTTCCATGAGTAGAGCCAGGTTTCGAAGTCTTTCGGATCCTTTGATAGACCCCGGGCCTCGTCCAAGTCTGCGCCCGCGCAAAACGCTGAACCACTGCCCGTCAGCAACAGAACCCTCACATCACGGTTCAGCGAAGCAGAGGCAATCTCGTCGCCTAAAGCGGCAATCAACTCCGAATCAAGGGCATTCATCTGTCCAGGGCGATTCAAGCGAAGTGTGAGCACTCCTCCAACGAGATCGGTGCAAAGACTCTGGCTCATTGGAAGATTCCCTGCGCAGAGAGAGTCGAACCGCAAGACCGCCTCAACCCGCCAGCCCCTTTCTAAGTAGGAACTTCTGAACCTTTCCCGTCGGAGAAGTCGGGAGCTCACCGACCTCCACAATGCTCTCTGGTAGCTTCTGCTTAGAAAGGCCCATCTTCGTCAGAAACTGAACGACCTCGTCTAATGACGGAGCAACTCCATCCGGCACCACGACCGCGCAGATCCTCTCTCCCAGCCGGTCGTCAGGAGTTCCAACGACCGCAACATCCTTCACCTTCGGATGACGTCTCAGAAGTTCCTCAATCTCGATTGGAGATATATTCAGGCCACCTCTGATCACGATGTCCTTCAGTCTGTCGAGGCACCTCAAGTAACCGTCTTGGTCGAGCCGACCTCGGTCTCCAGTTCGGAACCAGCCGTTCCGCATCGCCGATTCTGTCAAGTCGCGCTTCATGTAGTAGCCGTGGAAGAGGGCAGCACCTCGGCATTCGATCTCTCCTTCTTGGCCGACCTCGACCGGTTCACCCTCGGAATCCACAATCCGGACCTCCCACCCTGGAACCGTGGCGCCATCCGTTCCCGTGACTTTCCCAATGGGATCATCTGGGCGCACAAGAGTGACAGTGCCAGTCTCACTGAGTCCCCATGCTGCCATCAAGGAAATCTGCGGGAAACGCTCTACCGCGCTTTGCGCCAGAGTCTCAGGGATCGGAGCTCCTCCACAAGTGAAGTAACTCAGACTGGCGAGTCTTTCGGTTCGTTTGGGATCGGTCCGCACCAGGTCGAAGAGGAAAGGAGTCGCTCCCTGCATGTAGGTCACTTGGTGTCTCTCCATCAAGTCGGCTGCCTGCTCCGGCTCCCACCTATCCATCAAGACCAGAGTGGCCCCTAGGAGGATCGTCATCCTCACGCCGTAGAGCAGCCCCGTCATGTGAGAAAGGGGGGAAGGCATCAAGATGACATCATCCTCAGTGAGGCCGACGATCTCCCGTGCGATCTTGCCCAAGACACCACCGAGGGTGCTCCGGTGGGAATGGCCCACGAGTTTGGGATCTCCGGTAGTCCCGGAGGTGGCTACCAGGATCGTAAGGTCATCGAAGTTCACGACGTCGGGAGTGCGATCACTGGCCGCGCCTGCTCGCCGCCTGACTCCCTCTTCGGGATCCTCCGCGGCCCACCAGAAGCGAAGCGAAGGACAGCGTTCAGCCAGCTCCATATACAAGGACAACTCGGGACTGGAGCCAAAGGTGGGTGAACCTATGACCGCCGAAACCTGGGCGGTGTTGATGATGTACTCCAGTTCCTTACTGCGAAAGCTCGGGAGGACTGGAAGAGTGACGGCGCCGAGGTGAGTGAGGGCCAGATGAGACAGGACGAATTCATACCAGTTGGGGATCTGAAGACAGACGACGGAACCCGGTCCGATTCCTTCGTCCGCCAGCGCTTGTGACAGGCGAGAGGCCTCCTCGTTCATTTCGGAGTACGTGATAGTTCCGTTGCGCTGACAAACAACGGCGGGATGAGGTCCTCGAGCTTGGTTAGCGAGCTCGACGAGCGTTGCCGCGTTCCACAAACCTTGTTGGCGGTAGCCTTCGATCGCCTCTTTGCTGAGCAGCGCGTTCGCAGTCATATTTCTCCAGAGCCCGGCTCGATCTAAGTCCTCCTAATCTAAGTCCTCTTATTTATCATACTCTTCATGAGGATTTCCATATATGGATTCTCCATGAGTCACGAGAGGTTTGACCGGAGACTACTTCAATGGGTATGATTTTTATCCTGAATATCGGCATCTAACTAAGAGGGACATGCCATGGAGCACTCCTTTGAGAGGCACACCTGAGTTGTCTGCAGACATCGATCCCGTAACCTTCGAAATCCTCAGAAATGCTCTCGTGGCCGCCGTTGACGAGATGGGCGTGATGTTAGAGAAGGTCGCCTTTTCACTGGTGGTCAGCGAAGGGCGGGACTTCAGCACTTCGATAAGCGACAAAGCTGGGGATCTGATCGCAGATGGCACTGAGGACCTTCCTACGCACGTGGGAACGCTTCCCTTCGCGATCCGAGCGATCCTTGACCAAATCGGGGAAGCCAATCTAAAGCGTGGCGACCTAATCATCATGAACGACCCATATCTGGGAGGCACCCACTGCCAGGACTTCCGGATGGTGATGCCTTTCTACTGGGAGAGTGAGCTAATCGCGATGGTCCACTCCTCGGTCCATCTGTCGGATGCTGGAGGTCGAGTCCCCGGCAGTTTCCAAATCGACGCCCGGTCCGCTTACGAGGAAGCGCTTTACGTTCCGCCGATTCATCTTGTAAGAGAGGGCGTCCTGGACAACGAGGTTCTGGCCTTAATACTTAGGAACATTCGGGTTCCGGACGTAAGCGTTGGGGACATCACTGCAATGGTTGAGGCCTGTCGAACTGGCGAAGCTCGAATGGTCTCTCTCTTTGCAAAGTACGGTCGAGATCTCATGGTTGCTGAGATGGAGGAACTCAAGAATCACTCCCGTTCCCTTCTTGAGAAGCATTTCAGTAAGTTGAAGGAGGGCACCTATCATTTTACCGACTTCATCGACTACGATCCCGGAGTCGAGGCTGACGAGAGAGAACGACTTCCCGTCGTCTTGGAGATGACTGTGGAGAAGGATCGAGTCATATACGACTTCTCGCGATCAGCCGGCCAGACCCTGGGGGCCGTGAACATTCCAAGAGCGTTGCTTTGGTCTGCCGTCGTAGTCGCTACCAAAGCAATCTTTCCTGATGTGCCGGTTAATCAGGGCATCTACAACGCGGTAGAGGTAGTCGCTCCAGATGGTTTGATCGTGACTGCAGCATTCCCAGCAGCAACTAGCGCAGGAGTGTCCAACTGCTATGAGAAAGTCACGGGATGCATCCTGGGTTGCTTCCTCCAGGTACTTCCTGAGCGATCGATGGCAGCCAACGCCAACATCAGCAACTTCGTACTTGGAGGCGTTGATCCTCGCCCCGGCCGAGGTGGTGAGTTCCTGATGTACGACTGGACAGCCGGCGGCTACGGTGCTCGACCTGGGAAGAAAGACAACCATAGCGCCATGAGCCTTCTGTGTTCCGGCACGCGTAACCAGCCGATAGAGATGATGGAACGCGCTTATCCTGTCATCTTTGATGGTTATGGATTCATCCCCGACTCCCCTGGACCCGGGAGGCATCGCGGCGGGATGGGGATTTACCGATCCTTTGAGCTGACGCATGGTGCCTACGGCGTGATCTCCGTAGTGGGAGATCGGGAAGAGATTCCTGCTTGGGGATTCGACGGCGGCCAACCAGGCAATCTAGGCGATGGGCTCCTCTACAAGGCCGGGACCGACGACGAAGTGGTTGTGGGGGTAAAACGGTCAGGTTTCCCTGTCGCCGCAGGCTGGAAGATCCGGTACTGGGAGGGCGGGGGAGGTGGTTACCAAGAGCCTTGGCGTCGACCCGTTGAATGGGTCCTCGAAGATGTTCAAAACGGGTATGTGACTGTTGAGGGAGCCAAGAGAGATTACTCCACAGTCATAGAGACGACCGACGAACGCATAATGGAGTACTCCATCAATCAAGAAGCAACCGAAGATCTTCGTTCGAAGCAACGCGCTGGGTCATAGGACAACGCAACACTCCGGAAGCTAACTCAACGTGACAAGAAAGGAATAGAAGCCCTAATGGTGAAATCTATCGTGGTGCTGAAGAGAAGAGATGGGATGTCGCACCAGGAGTTCATCGAACACTGGCGACACAACCACGCCCCTTTGGTCCTGGGTCTCCCTGGAGTAAAGAGGTATGTGCAGAACTGCCCCGTTGAGATACCAGGAAAAGAACCCCCCTACGATGGAGTGGCAGAGGTTTGGTTCGACAGCCTGGAGGCGCTTAGAACCGCCGTCACCTCCCCCCAGTGGGAAGTCGTACTAGGTGACGAGAAGAACTTCATGGGACCAACAACCAAGGAATCCGTCGCCGTCACTGTCGAGGAATGGGAGGTTCCGGTACAGGCTGTATCGTGATTGACCTGATCGCGAGGCCTCTCGATCACATCGACATCAAGGACTATCGACGTGGCGCCGATCGCGACAACGTCCGTATCGAGCCATCGATGGAGGTCACTCTGTGGTTTCTTGTGGAGTCGATAGAGCTGGTCTTGCTCGGTTGATGGAGTTACGTAAATTCGGCTGGCCCTTAGCTGAGTTGTGAGCGTCCCATCTCGTCGGGCCTAGCTTTGTGAGTTTCAATATTCCCAGAGAGTATGGCGCCTCCATCGCCTAATTCGTCTCGACCTCACGAGCAGCGCCTTTGTTGCGAGAGGGCCATCTTATCTCCGCAGGCCCAATAATCCCCTCTGGTCTCCAAACCAGAACCGCGAGCAGGAACAAACCCAACGCGACATCACCCATTCCAGTTGGAGCATTGATCGAAACTCCAAAGAGCACCACGCCCTCTTCCACCTTGCGCAGAACCTCCGCCACTATGGTGATCACAAACACCCCGGTAACGACACCCGGAAGGCTGTGTCTTCCGCCAACAATTACCATTGCAACGATCAAGAAGGTTCTCTGAAGAAAGAAATGGTTCGGACTGAACCCAGATGAGAAGTGGGCATATAGCACCCCACCCGCACCGACCACGCCGGCGCTGATCGTGAACGCGACGAGACGCTCCAGGCTCACTCTGACACCCAATACCGCAGCAGCATTTTCATCTTCGCGGGAAGCCCTCAACCTCTGCCCAGATCGAGACCGCTGATATAGATAGGCAATCAGAATCGCCAGGATCGCACAAACCATAGAGTTGCCAATCTCAACCACTTGCGGAACGCCGACCATCGTCCGTTGTCCCTGCGTCACCCCCTGCCAGTTGGAAGCCACGACATTGACGATGAGCAATAGCGACAGGGTGGCGATGGAGGCTTCGATATCTGACAATCGCATCAATATCGACCCGGTAACCAATCCCACCACTGCGGCAATGAAGACGCCCGCGAGCAGCCCGGCCCAGGGTGGGACATTAAGCGTGTAGAGAAAGTCCAAAGGGCCGGGAAACGAAAAGAAGAGTGCCTTAAGGTTGGCAGGAATCGTCAACCAAGAGGTGACGTAAGCGCCAACGGCCATGAAACTCATGTGGCCAAAGGACAAGATTCCGCTGTTTCCACTGAAGATATAGAGCCCAACCGCCAAGACAACGGCGATCATCATGCTCGTGACCGTTCTCTGGAGTACCAAGGGAGCGAAGGCCGCACCCAACAAACCAACCAGAAGGACGACAAGCAAAGAGACAACTAGTGGCAGGTGATACGAAAGTCCGTGGAAACGGAGACTCTTTCTGCCCTTCATACCCTGCTCTCTCTCGTCCGAGATCCAAACAACCCCTCAGGCTTCACCAAGAGAATCACAATGACGATCGAGTAAGTGAAGGCGTCGCGAAAAGGCAGGAGTCCAATGGGAAGCGCTACTTGCAGAGCCGTGACGACTCCCCCAAGTATCAGTCCTCCGGCGACCGCTCCAGGTAGACTGCCAATCCCGCCAATCACAGTTGCAACAAACGCAATGAGTAGGGGAGGCAGCCCCATCCTTATGTGAATCAATCCCTGCTGCGCTACCAAGATTAGTGCGAGCACCGCTGCCAGTAGTCCACTGATGGCAAAGGCCGCAGCGATCACTCCGTTGGCTCTCACTCCGAGAAGTCGTGCCATGTCGAAGTCCTCCGCACTTGCAAGCATTTGTTGACCAAGACGAGTCCGTCTGAGAAATAGAGCAAGTCCAGTCATGAACAACACACTCACCACCAGGGCCAGGATGCTTACCTTGGGAAGCCGCAGTGAACCCCACGTGACAGTTCCTGTAATGAAGCTCGGAGAAGCAACAGAGCGGAAATCATCTCCAATTGACAAGATTAGGAAGTTCTGGACGGTCACGGACACCGCAAACGAGCTTGCAAGCAGCATCGTTGGGCCAGCATGCCGGAGGGGGCGAAAAGCCAGACGCTCCATGATCAACGCCACCGCTATCCCCACCGATACTGTTCCGATGGTGGCTAAGAACCAGTGAAGTTCCCATTCGGATCTGAGGTACCAGAGCGCGTAGGCGCTTGCGACAATGATCTCGCCATGGGCGAAGTTGATAAGTCGCATCAAACTGAAGACCAACGCGATTCCAAGAGCCGCAAGTGCAAATGTGCTTCCTAGACTTAAGGCATCAAGGACGTACTGTACAAACCTCACTGATCCTCCAGCCGTTTCACAACGGATTCTGCTCCCAAATACTCTGATTTGAAGTCAAGCTGAGCCTCCAGATCGTCGGAAGGCCCTGCCCAAACAACGGAACCAGTCCTGAGTACGTAAACCCTTTGGGTGATACCGAGTGTTCGAACGGTGTTCTGTTCGGCAATAAGCAGAGCCAGTCCCTCCTCACCAAGCTCTCGCAGAATGTCAAAGACGAGGTGGACCATCTTCGGGTCAAGTCCCAGAGATGGCTCGTCAAGGACCAGCAAACGAGGTTTAGAGAGAAGCGCTCTGGCGATTACGAGCTGCTGCTGCTGGCCGCCCGATAGCGAGCCAGCGGAGTCGTTCCTCTTCTTCGCGAGCACGGGAAACCGATCCATGAGCTCCTCAGCATCGGAGGACACGCTTCGGTCGCTCCTCCTGACGCTGGCTCCCAGCATTAGATTCTGAATCACAGAGAGTCTCCGAAAGACATGTCGTCCTTCGGGGACCAGTGCCACGCCAAGCCTGGCGATGTCTTCAGTCTTCATGCCAAGTAAGGACTGGCCCTGAAAAGAGATTGTTCCTGAACTGGGTCGAACCAACCCAACGATGGCCGAAAGAAGAGTCGACTTTCCAGCCCCGTTAGGACCGAGGATTCCGACGATATCTCCCTCGGAGACACGAAGGTCGGCATCACGAAGCGCCCTTATCCGTTCGTAGTCGACGGTCAGACCCGTTGTCTCTAGCAATCCAATCTCCTAAACCCCCAGGTAGGCGGAGTGAACCTGAGGATCCGCCTGGATCTGCTCTGGGGTCCCTATGGCAATCGTCGCACCGTCGTTCAGAACCTGAATTCGGTCACAGAGGCGCATGATGAGGCGCATATCATGTTCGATAACGAGAAGACCGCAGCCAAGGTCGTTTCTTACGCTGACCAGGCTGTTCAACAAGTCATCTGTCTCCCCCTCGCTCAAACCGGCCCCCGGTTCATCAAGCAACAGATAGCTCGGCCTGGCCGTGAGGGCTCGAGCAATTGCGAGTCGGCGTTGTTCGACGTGATTGAGCGAAACCGCCAGATCGTCGGCGAGAGCCTCCAATCCAAACCTCTTAAGCATCTCGCTCGTTGTGTCGAGGGCGGAAACTGGATCCTGCCCAACACCCAAAGCCCCCGCATGCGCGTTCTCGAACACCGTGAGATAAAGAAAAAGCCGAACATCCTGAAAAGTTCGTGACAATCCATGCCGAGCACGGCGAAAGGGAGGCCAGGACGTCACATCCACATCGTCTATTAGGACTCGACCAGATGAGGCCTTCTGAAGTCCGCTAGTAACATTCATTAGAGTCGTCTTCCCCGCTCCATTGGGACCAATTAGGCCCACAATCTCCCCAGGGTGAAGGGTCAGGGACACCGATCGCACGGCGTCCACGCCTCCAAACGAAACTGTTGCAGACTCGACGGCCAAACTGCGACTCATCGTTGCAATGTTCCCTTCCGACGCAAGAGATAAGGGGGGGGCTGGTGTGGCAATGAGTCTCGACCCGCTGCCACACCAGCCTATGTCAAGGGACTTTCTAAGGTTCAGGTAGGTTCTCGCCTGTGAGGTTCACCTCGTTGGGAGTCCACGTCGTAACGAAAGTCTGCTCTCCATCCACGATTGAGCCAATGCGTACGGCGATGTCGTACATCATGTGGAACTCTGGAGTGAAACTGACTGGTCCAAGAACCGTATCGACTCCCTGGGCACCATCTAGAGCCTGTTTAATCGCCTCGGAATCTGTTGAACCGGCCTCCTCGATGGCATAGGCCAACATCTCAACCGACGCGTAACCTCCGAGCGTCAAGGACAGCTCCATCGGCGACCCATAAGCCTGCTCAAAGCGTTGAGCAAGCTCCCATACCTTCGCGTTTGGGTCTCCTTCGCCATAGACGAAACCCATGTTCGTGTAGAAGAAGTTAGAGAGTCCAGGGATACCCTTCACCCATTCCACACCTTCCCCACATGAGATCTGACACAGGATCGGCAAATCGATGCCCGCATCCCTTATCTGCTTGATTGCACTGGCACTGCCGGGGATGAAGGACGACATGTAGATGAAGTCCGGCTGAGACGAGGCATTCTGCAGCGAAGTGATTTGCGCGCCGATCGACGCATCGTCATTCAGAAAGGTATCCGCTCCAACAATCTCGCCGCCCAGTTCGTCAAAACGCTGCAAGAAGAACTGTCCAGCGGTCTTTGTAATCTCGATGGTTACATCCGTCAGGACATAGGCTGAATCCCATCCTTGTTCCTCAAAGGCCCATTCAGCTCCAGCTGCACCCTGCACGTTGCTCGCCAATCCCATCGAATATGAATAGGGCCCGAAAAGTCCAAGCTTGTAGTCGGATCCCAAGCCGGAGATGATCGGAATCTGGTTTTCTTCGGCCGTTGTCAGTGCGGGCGCGGCGGTGTCGTAGTCACCAGGGGCAATCAACGCCGCAGCGCCCTTATCGATCATTTCCAAGACACCATTTACGCCCAGAGGTGGATCTGTCTTCATGTCATATTGAAGCAGCTGAAGAGGGCGGCCGAGCACCCCCCCAGCTGAGTTGATGTCGTCAACCGCCAAGCGAGCCGCGTCAAGCGCGGGGCCGTCATAGAAGCGCATCCATCCAGTTGCCCCCAGGACGTAGCCGATAATGATTGGGTCGCTCAAGCTGCCATTCTCGTTCGTTTCTGTGTTTCCAGAGTTGTCGGACTTGTCATCCGAACATGCTGCAGTAGCAGTCAGCAGGGAAACAAGCGCAAAAACAGCGAACCACTTTCTTGCTCCAGCCACCTCACTCACACCCTCTCTCTGGTAGCGACGCTGCCAAAACCTCTCATGCAGAGGCCTCTGCAGTGGCTCTGACCGAACGTGTTGATTCCTCGTCCACCCGGTAGTCAAGTAGGTCTTCATCCAATACGTTGACAACCACGAAGTAGTCTCTTCTTGCTCCCTCCACGGTCACTAGCCCGTTAACGACGTCCTCTAGAACCCAGTCAGTCGGTCTCTTCCAAGGCGGCTCGTAACCGCCGCCCCCGCCCTCCCAGTAGCGGAGAGTCCATCCGCCTTTCACTGGCACACCAGATTTCTTCATCCCGATGCTCACCTCGCTTCCATCAACGATGCAAACCATTCCGTCTCCAGCGTTGGCAGATGCTCCTCCCTTAAATCCCCAAGCGGGAATGACTTCTCGATCTCCCGTCACAGAGATGCTTCCGTCCGCCCCCTCCATGAGCCGGAAGCTGCGGCAGATACCGACCCCCCCACGGTGTCTTCCAGGGCCGCCCGAGTCGGGGAGGAACCCATACTCCGTGAAGAGGACCGGATACATCCGTTCCATCGGTTCGATTGGCTGATTCTGTGTTCCTGACGCAAACAAGCTGATGGCACTGTGGTTGTCTTTCTTGCCAGGTCGAGCACCGTAGCCACCGGCTGTCCAGTCGTACATGATGAATTCAGTTGGAGGGGTCGTTCTCGGATCAGTTCCCCCCAAAACGAAATTACCGATGTTCCCTGAACCGACCATGGATCGCTCTGGCAGGATCTCCAAGAAGCACCCGAGTATGCAAGCGGTGACCTTCTCGTAGCTATTCGAGAAGCCGGCACTTGTGGAGGCCGGAAACTGAGCCGTAACGACCAGCCCGTCGGGCGCGACCAAATCAACCGCTTGGAACACTCCTTGATTGACCGGGACATCGGGAAAGATTGCCTTCGTCGCAACGAGAATCCCCGACCAGAGCAGAGATCTCGAGATGTTAACTGCCCCTAGCGTTTGTGGTCCTGACTTAGAGAAATCAAAAAGAGGACGGCCATCTCTGATCGTCAGGTCGAGGTGGATCGGAATCGGCTCTCGGCTACTGGATCCCGGGTCGTAGTCGACGTAATCCGTGAATGAGTACGTGCCCTCGGTCAGATCTCTGAAGTGCTGCTCAAGCAGTCTTCGTGAGTGCTCCTTGAGCTCGCGCATCTGGGCGAACATTAGCGAGCGCCCATACTTGAGATAAAGAGCATGCAACCTCTCTTCACCGGTTCGACATGCTTCGATCATTCCGACCACGTCACCACGCGTTATTTCTGGGACGCGGATGTTCCTCAAGATGAGATTGAGGACTTCGTTGTCAAGTGCTCCCTCTCTCACGAGATGGATCGGGGTGATGTAGAGAGCCTCCTCGTATGCCGATGCCGCATCGATTTGGAAACTCCCAGGGACTCGACCTCCAACGTCTAGCCAATGGGCAGAAACCTGCACAAAGTTCACGAGTTCGTCATCCCAGTAGACTGGCATGACAGTGCGAACGTCTTGGCAGTGAGTCCCACCGAGATAAGGATCATTCATGATGATCACGTCACCGGGCTTCAGTCCCTCGAGCCCAATAGCCTCGATGATCGCCTTCGTTGTGAAGGGAATCGTCCCGACGTGACCGGGAAGATCCTGTGTTCCGTCCGCAATTAGATCTCCATCATTGTCGCTGATGGACGTGCTGAAGTCCCTCCCCTCGCTTACGACTAGTGAGAAAGCCACCTTCTCCAGCATCAATCCCATTTCGTCCACCGCGGAAACGAGGGCGTTCCGCAGGACCTCAAAAGTGACGGGGTCTACCTTAGGCATCAGCGCGCTCTGCACTGATTAGTAGGTTGCTCATCAAGTCGACCTCAGCAACGAAGCCAGATGGAATCAGGGTAGTAGAGTCGAACTCCTCGACAATGGCTGGACCCACAACAACATCGCCGACTCCCAATCCCTCGCGCTTGATAATGCTCGTGGAAACCCAGCCCTCGTCCTCAAAATAGACCTCACGCTCCACTTTCTCTTGGGGTGACGCTGAGACGTTGAGCTTCAATAAGGGTTTCGGCGTTGCGGCCCGTGCCTCAACTCTCAGGACCGAGATTTCGACAGGCCACTCCGCACGCGAATAGCGATACTCGCGTTCATGTGCCTTATGAAAACTCTTCGTAGCCACCGGCACAACACTTGCATCGAATGGAGCTGGTCCAATGGGGACTGTGATCGTATGCAGCTGCCCGGCGTAGCGCATATCTACCAAACGCGTCAGTTGGATATCGGATGGGTCTGCCCCCTCGTTCTGCAATCGTTTGCTCAGCTCATCCTCGAATCCGGCGAAGATCTTCTCCGCCTCAGAGAACCTCGACTCATCCGCATTGAGAACAAGCGACTGACAGAGATCGTGCATGAGGTCAACGAAGAGAAGACCCAGAGCAGATGTGAGTCCAGGCTGAGGTGGAATGATCACCTCAGGAATTCCGAGTTCTTTAGCCACCTCGACCGCATGAAGTGGTCCAGCTCCGCCGAAAGCGACAAGAGAGAATTCCCGCGGATCAAAACCCTTTTGGATGGTCACGAGTCGGACGGCCGAGGCCATGTTGGCATTCGCTATTCGGACCACACCTGCCGCAGCTTCCTCAAGGCTGAGGCCAAGGGGATCAGCAAGACGCCCTCGGATCGCCGCCTCAGACAGGCTTCGATCGACCGAAAGGTCCCCACCCAGGAAATTCTCTTCGCTAAGCCGACCGAGGTACAGATTCGCGTCAGTAGTCGTCGGTTCGATACCGCCCTCTCCGTAGCATGCTGGACCAGGGCGAGCTCCTGCACTTTCGGGGCCGGACTTTGGATAACCAGCGGCGTCTATCCACGCAATCGAACCACCGCCCGCGCCGATAGCCGCGAAGTCTATGCTTGGGAACATGATGGGAAGTCCCCATTCCAGCTGATGTTGCCTGGAAAGGTGGGGCGTCCCCTCCACAATAACCGAAACGTCACAACTGGTACCGCCCATGTCCATCGATATCAGATTGCTCCGCCCAGCGGCAGTGCCTATCGCAGCGGCCCCCATCACTCCCGCAGCAGGACCCGAGCCAGCGGTTCGGACGGGCAAGAGTGCTGAGGACTCAAGAGTCATCACCCCACCTGCAGAATGCATCAAGAGAACGTCACAAGAGAAACCGACGTTCTTGAGACCCTTATCAAGCTTTCGAACATAATTTGCCAACACAGGGCCCAGATATGCATTCGCAACAACGGTGGACGTACGCTCGAACTCGGGTGGCTGGGGCAGAATCTCGGCAGAAGCTGATACGAAGACTGACGGTAGCTCCTCTTGGATTATCTGTTTCGCACGCAACTCGTTGGAGGGATTGGCATATGAGTGGAGAAAACAAATTGCGACAGCTTCGACGCCTCGCTTCTTCAACACCTGTGCGAGCTCCCTGATTTCGGCGTCGTCAACTCCCTTTAGGACCTCTCCCGCATAGTTGGTCCGCTCGTCCGCCTCCAAACGATTGAATCTCGGAACGAGAGGCGCGGGCGGGTCCCAAAGGATGTCGTAGAGATCCTCTCGATGAGCCCGCCTGATCTCGAGTACGTCCCGGAATCCCTTGGTAGTGATGAGAGCGGTCAATGCCCCCGATTTCGTCAGCGCCGCATTAGTTGTGACCGTTGACCCGTGGAAGATGACGCTAACCTCGTCGGGTGCTAAGCCAAGCTTCGAGATGCCCTCAATGATTCCTTCCTCAAAGTGCGGGGGCGTAGAGGGAACCTTCCCCGCTTTGCGTCGACCTTCGTGATCGATAGCTACGACGTCAGTGAAGGTTCCACCTGTGTCCACGCCGATCTGCCACATACCCATCCATCCCCTTCGAGGCTAAAGATTATGAAGAATATACTGATGTGATGAAGGCTCGTCAACGGCTAGGACTCTGCCTGCTCCACAACTCCGTCGGATAGGAATTCGCGGATCTCTAAGGCCGAGAACCCAAAATTGCGAAGAATGGTGCATGTGTCCGCTCCAGGCAGTGGGCTCCGGTCCACTGGTGGAAACGAGAAGGCGTCGAATCGGGGAACCGGACCGAGAGAAAAGGCATCTCCAACAACGCCGCGCGAAACAGCTTCCTCGAACGCCTCCGTAAGGGACAGCACGGGAGCTACGGTCACATCAGATTCCTTCAGGAGGGCAAGCGTCTCGTGACTATTTCTCGATCCGATTGCGTCCGAGAAACGGACTCTCATCTCAGGCCATCGAGCGCGATCGTTCTGGGAATCGGTCAGGTCGTCTAAACCGAGAGTTGAGCAGAACCTCCGGAAGAATTTGGGTTCGAGTGCAGCGACCGCGACCCAGCGTTCATCCTTGGCGAGATAACAGTCGTAGAAAGGTGCTTCGCCTGTCAGCAACCCTCCGCCCCACGAATTATCCTCGGCGATGCTCTCGATCCAGTCCCTTGCGTGGCTAGCCATTAGTAGCAAACCCTGATACATGGATACATCGACGAACGCTCCTCGACCACTAGATGTCCGCTCGTGGAGCGCCGCCATCACACCGAAGGCCGCAAGCAACCCCCCTGCGGAAAAGTCGGCGAGTGCATTGAGTGGAATTCCAGGTTTCTGTCCGGGACGTGTCGCAGCAGAAAGGATTCCACTTTCAGCGAGGTAGGTGAGGTCGTGCCCGGGTGTTTGACTCGAGGGCCCGCTCTGACCGAAACCCGTAATCGAGCAGTACACGAGACCGGTATTGATGCTTGAGAGAGTCTCGTATCCGAGATCCAATCGCTCAATTACTCCTGGCCGGAAACCCTCCAGGAAGATATCAACGGTGGGAACCATCCTCTTTATGATTGATACGCCGACGGCCGACTTAAGGTCGACAACCAAGCTGCGCCTATGTGAAAAAAGGGGGGATGTGCCCAGACGCCTGCTTGCTGCATCCCCGTGTCCCTCGAGGCGGTCAAGTGACGATTCTTCTCGAAGAGCACGCGGCGGCTCGACGGAAATCACCTGGGCACCAAGTCTTCCCAGGAGCATCGTCGCAAAAGGACCTGGCGCGAGCCTAGAAAGGTCTAGGACCCTTAGGTTCGACAGGGGCGGTTTTCTCAAGGGAGGTTTCAGATGTTTGCGCCTCCATCAACGTTCAAGACCTGACCAGTGATGTAGTCCGATGCAGGCGATGCGAAGAAGAGGAAAGCGCCTGTCACCTGATCGGGTTCTGCGATCCAGCGAAGGGCGGACCGTTCCAGTCGTGCTTTAAGGAATGCCTCCCGCGGTGGACCCGGGGGAAGATGGAGACCATAGTCATTACTCTCTGTCATAGCCGTTCGAGCAAGGGGGGCGATGGCATTCACGTTCACTCGAAGAGGTCCTGCTTCTCGCGCCAAAGTCTTTGTCAGCCCTACTATCCCCGCCTTAGCGGCCGCGTAGTTCGATTGCCCGGCGTTCCCACGGAGACCGGAAAGGGACGTAACGTTTATGATCTTGCGGAAACGAGCATTGGCCGGATCCAAGACCGCATCTTCCTGCTTAATGAGCGGACGCCAATGCCGGAGAGCGGCACGGCAATTGCACCATGTGCCAATTAGATGAACGGTCAATACGTCAACGAGTTCCTCAAACTCCATGTTGTGGATCATCCGGTCGCGAACAATTCCTGCGGTGTTGACAAGGATGTCCAGATGACCGAACTCGCTTACGGCCGCTTCGGTTAAAGACTGAGCAACAAGTTCGTCACCCACGGGACCAAGGATCACAACTGCTCTCGCTCCAACTGCTTCGACCTTCATCGCAGTTTCGTGCGCCGCTTCCTTCGAGATATCGTTGACAATAATGGATGCTCCCGCTCGTCCATAAGCCTCAGCAACAGCCTGCCCTATCCCTCCCCCAGCGCCCGTAACGATGGCGGACTTCCCAGAGAGCTGCATACCTTCTCCTTGTGCCAGATTCATCAAATCTTTATGATGAATCTACTATTCTAGGAGGGTGGGAGCAATTGGGGAACATCAAATCCAACAGGAGCGAGTCAGTACGGGTGCCCGTCGGAATGAGCTCCCGAGGACGACCTTTGCCAGGTCTGCCTAGGAACAATCGGTTTGTCAAGCCGGCCTTGCTCCTTCATCAGGCGCTGGAAACTCTCAAGATGCTTACGCATGTGGGTGGCGGCGAGGCGCCCTTTTCCCTCGGCAATAGCTCGAGCAATCTTTATGTGCACCGCCTTCGTTGCGGCGACGTCCTCCTCCGTGAGAGCCTCTCGGAGGACGTGCCATCGCACAACGTCGTGAACGGCGGCGAGAACGACATTCATCATTTCGTTACCGGACCAGATACCAATCTGTCGGTGAAACTCAACAATGTCCATATCCTCGTCGATTGCTTTGAGAACTTCCTTGCGTTCCTTGGGGGTGAGTCGCACCGCAGCGGCCGCTGCAGCCTCCGGCTCCACGATCATCCGGAACTCAAACAGCTGCCACAGGGGTGCTTGTGAAAGCGTCATCATTAGCGCCAGAGAACGGCCCACGTGGCCTGCATCCGGATGGCGAACCTTGATACCGCCTCGTGGGCCTCTTCGAATCTCGATAAGACCCTCAGCCTCCAGGAGCCTCAGAGCCTCACGAACGGTACTCCTGCTGAACTCAGATTCCTCGATCAGGTCGACCTCAGAGGGAAGGCTGGTCCCTGGCGTCAACCCGTCTCCGAGGATCCTGCCCCTAATCTGGTCTGCCAAGATATCTGACGCCTTGGGCAGCCGAGACCTTGGCTTCTCATTGGGCATCTTCAGTTCCATCCCCTCTTCGATTCGAAATCTGGAGGCGTCCCAGACACTAGGCCTGCTTCCCTTTCTGACCTGACACGACAAACGGAGGTAACGCGGTTTGGTCACCAAAATCAGGAGTATAGGACTTTATCTTCCTTGTGGTCGATCCGATTCACCTCAAGTCAACCAATCTGGACAGCAAACCAAAGGGGCTCTCGCGTCTTGCGATGAGGATGAGGATGCTCTGACGCTGGGGGTGGAGGCTGCCCGTCGTTGCCTCAACGGGCTGGATAGTCCGCCGAAGATCCAAGTACTCATCCTTGTTCTGGAGGGCCAGTCTCACCAACCATCCTCATTAGGTGTGATCATCGACGCCCTCGACTTGGACCAAGGAGTGAGCGTCCTACATATAGTGCCTTCGGCGCGAGCCCCCCACCAGGCTATTGAGGCAGCAGCCCTCATGATGAGCCGGCAGCCTACATCTCAGGGACTCCTGATTGCTAGTCATGATGGGAGAGCATCGGCATCCTCCCCGGGAGGAAACTCTGCAATCGGGGTGGCAATCCTCCTTGACCACCAGGGCTACGCCAGGATCGAGGCCGCCCGTTCATGGTCGGAAGTAAGTCCCGCGAGCTCGAATCATCAAGGAGTTGCGGATCCGCAATGGTATTCGCGGGTTGAACTCGAATCAGCTCTTGATGGGTCCCTTCAGGAGTTCTGTCGGCAAGTCGTCGCCGAGACGGGAACCAACGTGGACGACATAGAGCTCTTCTCACTCGGGAACGCCTCACCAACGGCCTGCCTCAAGGCGGGCCGCGCTCTGTCTCTGCTTCGAGATCAGGTCTATCTGGAATCTCACACTGAGCTGCTCCAAGCGGGGACGGTTACGCCACTTCTCAGGCTCATTGGGCTTCTTGAGAAAGGCACTGAAGGGGGGCATCTTCTTCTGACAACTGTCGGAGACGGGGTCAGCGCGGTCGCAATCATCATGGAAGCACCATTCCCTGGCCCGCGGTTGGCCCAGCAACTCGAAGCATCAAGTCTTTCTGGGGCTCCAACTCGATCTTCGCGTCCTAGCTCCGCGGCGAGATCATCCTCAGACTTCAATGCACTTCAATACTGGAGAGACTCTAAGGCGATACTCAGACGCACCAGCGGTGAGTGCGCGCAGTGCCACAAGAGGAGCTATCCACCATCCACGCTCTGTGTCAGATGTGGGAGCGAAGAGATCATCCACAAGCGGAGCGGCGACGCCGGAACCGTCTACACCTTCACACAAGATCACATCGAGGATGGCACCTACGACGATACAGGAACCGCCCGATGCGTTATCGATCTTGAAGACGGCACACGAATGTTCACGTCCGTAGTCAACGACGGAGTGGCGTATGTGGGGGCAAAGGTGCGGTTGGTGCTTCGAAAGGCGTCGAGAAATACCTCGGAAACGCCTTACGTGTGGAAATCCGAAATACTGAGTTCTTCTGAATCCCCCACAATTCAAGAGCAGGAAAAGCACAGCCGTGAGCGCTAGGGCGTGGGTAAATGGGCGGGTTGCCGTTGCCGGAGTTGGATGCACTACGTTCGGTGAACGCTGGAGATTAGGCCCGGCCGACCTTCTCCGAGAAGCGGCAGCCGAAGCCCTAAACGATGCTGGAGTGGATCGGAAAGACATTGAGGCGGCGTGGATCGGCAATTACTATTCCACCTCCGGAGTGGGGGGGGCCTCCATGGCGGACGCCCTTGGTATTCACCAGATCCCGATCACGCGCGTAGAGAACTACTGCGCGTCTGGAATGGATGCCTTCCGAAACGCATGTTTCGCAATCGCCGCAGGAGCATACGATCTGGTCCTGGTATGTGGGGTAGAGAAGTTATCCGACAATCCTGCGACGGGACTGCCTCCGATCATTCCGATGGATCCAGCAAGGATGCGTCCTTCGTCCCCCGGGCTATTCGCTCTGGCTGCAACACGCGCCTTCCACGTATGGGGATGGAGCGAGGAAGACCTTGCGCGCGTCGCGGTGAAGAACCACAAGAACGGAGCGAGGCATCCAAAAGCGCATTTCAGACGGGAGATTTCCATGGATGAGGCGATGCAAGCACCCAGCATCTCCTCGCCTCTACGTCGATTCGACTGTTGCCCAACATCGGATGGTGCCTCTGCCATCGTGCTCGCCAGCGCGGCTGCTGCTAAGAGACTGCATTCTCCACACCCTGGAGTACTGGTAAGTGCGTGTGAGACCGTTACAGCGACAGCCTACCCACAGTTCGATCAAGCATCGACCTATCTGGGTTTCCCCGCAACAGTTGAAGCGGCCAAGCGCGCATACCGTACGGCGGGTATCTCTGATCCACGCAAAGAGATCGACTTCCTGGAATGTCACGATTGCTTCACCATTACTGAACTGCTCAACATGCAAGACCTTCAGTTGTGCGAAAGTGGAACTGCTGTGGACCTCGTGAAGGGTGGCCTCACTGCATCTGATGGAGAGTTGCCCGTGAACCCCTCCGGCGGCTTGAAGAGCTTCGGACATCCTGTGGGAGCAACCGGCTGTCGGATGATCTTTGAGGTCACGATGCAGCTTCAAGGTCGCGCACTAGGTCATCAGGTCACCAGCGCCGAACGTGGACTCGCCCATACCCTCGGCGGACCTGGAGCGGTAGCAAGCGTGGTAATCCTCGAGCTCGCGTGAACTCGAGGGATCTGCGGATGACACTTGGCTGGCTAAGAGAATGCGGACTGGCCCGTCAAGGCTCTGCCGATTATCAGCTTCTGCATCTGGCTCGTCCCCTCATAAAGGGTGGTGACTCTTGCGTCTCGCATCAACCGTCCCACTGGGTACTCATCTATGTACCCGTAGCCGCCGTAGATCTGCAGCGCGTTATTGGACGCCTTCACTGCAGCCTCGCTGGCAAACAGTTTGGCAAATGACGATTCGAGTTTGTGGGGCTTCCCCTCATCCGCAAGTGCGGCCACCCGCCAAGTGAGCAATCGCGATGCATCGATATCCATCGCCATCTCAGCTATCAACTCCTGGATCAGTTGGAATCCAGCGATGGGTTTCCCGAAAGCCCTTCTTTCGCCAGCATAGGAGAGGCTAGCCTCAAGGCAAGCTTGCCCTAGACCGACGCAGCCCGCGGAGAGTGACATCCTTCCGTTATCTAGCGCGGACATGGCCACTCGGAGACCCTCACCTACTTCTCCCAGCCTGTTCTCGTCCGCAACCAATACATCCGAAAGCGTTAATTCAGCCGTATCGGCTGCTCGCAGACCAAGTTTGCCCATAATCGGCCTGGCAGAGAACCCAGGAGATTCGGTAGGCACGAGAAACGCGGAAATCTCTTCAGAGCCGGTGCGCGCAAAGATCAGCGCAAATGAAGCCCATGTTCCGTTTGTGATGAACATCTTGGACCCATTGAGTCTCCAGTCTCCCCCGACCCTCTCTGCTCTAGTTCGTAGAGCCGCAGCATCAGATCCAGCATCCGGTTCCGTCAACCCGTAGCATCCGATCCCATCACCCGAGCAAAGGCTCGGCAACCACTGCTCCTTCTGACTCTCCGTTCCCCATCTGAGTATTGTCTTCCCGACAAGCCCTACGTTCACTGAGACAACACCACGAACGGAGGAGTCTGCCCGACCTAGTTCCTCAATCATGAGGCAATAGGACATGTTATCCATGCCCATACCGCCGTAGCATTCAGGGAGAGTGCCGCCAAGAAGACCTACGCTCGCCAGCTTCTTCACGATTGAGCGATCCATCTGCTCGCTCCGGTCCCACTCGGCTGAGAACGGGGCAATCTCTTGTTCGGCAAAATCCCTAACGCTCTTGCGAAAGGCGATCTGCTCTTCGCTCACCTCTATGTTCATTGGCATCCTTATACTCATTATACTCAAGCGAAAATTTAGCAAGACTGAGGTTGAACGTCAACTACCAGTTGGCTATGACACGCGCAGCGAGCGGCGCGGAGGGGTTTAAGACCCCGCGGTTGATCAGCGACGCGGCTTGCAAGAAGTCAGAGGACAGGGAGCACCGACGAAACGCAAGATCCAAGAATGCTGCCATCATGCCACGTACAGCTTTCTCACCGCCAACGGGAGAAATCAGGAATCCTCTTCTCGAGAAATGCCGCAGCACCTTCCTGCTGCTCGCCGTCTTTGTAGAAATCCGGATTGATCTCATCAAGGAAGTCGTGATTGTCCTGGGCTTCCCTTAGTGACGAATACTCCTCGTCAAAGGACCGCTTCAGCACCTTCAGCGCCGTAGGGCTAAGCGCCAGAATTTCATCGCACCACTTTCTCACCTCCGCATCGAGTTCCTCCGGCGAAACGACCGCGTTAACAAGTCCCCATTCGAGAGCCTTGGCGGCTGGATAGCGTCTGCAAAGCATCCACATTTCCCTCGCGCGCTTCGCCCCCACCACTCTCACAAGGTAGGAGACGAGCCAACCCTGAGCGGGGCTTGCGACGCGCGGACCGTTTTGACCAAAGATCGCGTGGTCCGCAGCTATCGATAGGTCGCAGAAGTAAGCTAGGTGGTGACCGCCGCCGATACAGTAACCATTGATCCGAGCGATTACGGGCTTGAGGGTGGCTCTCATCGATTCATACAGCACCTTCATCTCATGTTCGGCCTGTCCGTCAACCAGGCCGCCTTCCTTCTCCCAGTTGACGTCCCCCCCCGCGCAGAATGCCTTGTCCCCCGCCCCCGTGAGGACAATAACTCCGACGTTCCGGTCGCCTCCAGCAGCGTGAAATGCTTCTGTCATCTTCGACAATGTCTCGCTATTGAAGGCGTTGTATGCCCTCGGACGATTGATCGTGATTGTGGCGACACTGCGGTCCACCATGTACAGGATGTGCTCGCCCATTGAGGTCCTCCGGCTTCGGGGGGATTGATTACACTGATGATACCTGATCAGGAACGATCACAGCCCGACCTCCAGCTGCTGAGCCTTCCGCGTGGGCCCTCAGAACATTAGGGACGGAGGCAAGATCGATCACCGACGATACTGAGGAACCGACATCGAAAGATCCTGATTCAGCCAGAGAGCAGACGGTTCGAAGATCCTTCATAGTCGATCCATAGCAGCCCATGATGTCGAGCTCTCTCGAAACCACCCCAACCACTGGCATCCTGATATCCAACGGCTCTTCGGACACCGAGCCCAAGATCAAGCGCCCCCCTCTCTTCAGCATCCTGACCCCCTCGGCCGCAGCCAAAGCACTGCCGCTGAAATCGACTACCGCCGCACATTCTCCAACTACCTTCTTGACTTGCTTTGCCGACCCCTCGAGACCAATCACCGTCTTGGCGAGGTTCTCAAGCGCCAGAGCACTCTCCGGGCGCCTCACAATCGCAACCAACACTGCCTCGGGATACAGGATCGTTGAAAGCCTTAGGACGTTTGATCCCACGCCACCTGCGCCGATAACGCAGAGCGGTCCGTCTCCGGGATCAGCCAGACGAAGAGCGTGGTGTGCCGTTGCTGCAGCGTCGGGCAGCAGAGCTGCTGAAAGAGGGTCGATGTCACCAACCGCGACCATTCGAGAAAGCGGCCAGGTCACGCTGTCCGCCATCCCTCCGGGAGCGTGAATCCCTAAAATTCGCTGACTCTCGCACCTCTGTTCGTTCGAGCTGAGGCAAGCATCACACTCCTGACACACCTCGAAGATGTGGAGCACTACGAGGCTTCCCAATTCAATACTGGTCGTGCCGCGCGCCTCGATGAGGATCCCAGCTACTTCGTGTCCGGGGCGTACCGGGTACGTCGCGTTCGGTGGAAGTTGCATCCCCTTGAAAAGGTGCACATCGGTACCGCACAACCCGCAAGCAAGTACACGAACCCTTCCCTCTCCTTCCCTAAGCTCTGGAAGGGGGCCCGAACGAACTTGGGCCACTCCAGGAGATACCTCAACAAACTTCATCCACTCTCCCCTCGCAACGAACCTCGGTACGTGCGTTCAACTTGGAGCGAGACGACGTGACTTCACTTCGCTGCCCACCCCCACATTCGTCTTACGTCATCAGAAGAGGTGAAGGAGCCCAGACCCTCTCCTCCATCAACGGTCAAGTCCTGCCCCGTCACCTGGGCGGCGTTGTCAGACAAGAGAAACGCGATGATGCTCGCAACCTCTTCCGGAGCCGCGATATGTCCAAGAGGGATACGGTCCTCAACCCGTTTCCGCCTCCTATCATCCCCGGTTATCGCCTGAGCCATGGGGGTGTCCATCCAGCCTGGACTCACGACATTCGAACGGATACCCCGCCCCGCGTACTCAATTGCGATCGAGCGTGAAAGCGCGGACACACCCGCCTTCGAGACGCCATATGCCGAAGCTCCGGCCTGTGGATGCTTACCAACGGCGGATCCGACAAATACGAGTGCTCCCTTCGCCATGCGTTGAAGACAGCACCCCGCAACAGTGACCGCTCCCATGAGATTGACTGAGATTGTCTTCTCCCATGTTTCGAAGTCCAGCTGATGAAGCGGCCCGACCATTGGCTGGAACACCCCGGCGCATAGAGCAACTCCTATCGGCGTCGATAATCTCTCGTTGACGGTATCCAATGCGGCTGAGACCGCATTGGCATCGCGTACATCTCCCTGGAAGGAGAGTTCCCAAGGTCCGTCATCATGAAGGTCGAAACCGACGACCTTCCACCCATCCGAGACAAGTCGGTTTCCTACGGCGCGACCCAGTCCGGAGCCGGAACCTGTTACGAACGCCACCCTTTCCTCCATCATAGTCTAATGATTACTATTAATAGGCCCCGATGCCAAGGGCCCCGATGCCAAAGGGGGGATCCGTGAACGCGGATGAAAGGAGCAATGTGGAGCGGACTGGGTTTGCCACTGGCTACGACGGGACACTTGGAGCGAGACAGATGGCCGAGTACATGTCGAGAGCCGACGGATTGGGGTATGAGGTCGGCTTCTTTTCCGAGACGATCGAGCTTCTCCGAGACGCCCCCACCTCCATGACGGCGTTTGCCCTTTCTACAAACCGAATGCAACTCGGGTGCACCATGATCGCCCGTCTCAGGAGCCCGATTGTGATGGCCCAAACCATTGCGAGTCTCAACGAAATCAGCAACGGAAGGACAATCGTCGCGGTGGGCGCCTGCACCAGATCTCACGCAGTCAAACACTCGCTCCCCCATCTTGACCCACCAGGAACACTCACGGAATGGGTGGAGACTATTCGGCTTCTTCTGACAGGGGAAGAAGTGACCTACGACGGCCAGTTCGTCAAACTCAACAAGGTCGGGCTTGGCTATGAGCCTCGGTTCAAGGAAGCGAAGATCCTGATTCCCGCCATCAGTCGAACCGGCCTTGAACTTGCAGCGGCGATAGGCGATGGAGTCGTTCTGACTTCAATCTCCTCACCTGAGTATTCGGCAAATGCAATCTCGATTCTCCGTCAAGCCGTAACGAGGAACGGACGCGATTGGGATGAGTTCGAAGTCGCTCAGCTGGTGAACTGCTCAATCTCAGAAGACAAGGACGCTGCATTTGATGCAATCAGGTGGGAGATTGCCACTAACTTCAACCCAGTTCAACTTCCTTTCGTCGTTCGGCCAAGAATGCGAGTCGGCGAGCCCACCATAACGGAGGACGATATTTCTCGGCTGGAAGCTGCCTATGAAACGGGGGGGGAAGCTGCACTCGTAAAGGCCATCCCTGACCGATTCGTTGAGGGACTCACGGCAAGCGGGGCGCCACGAGATGTGAAAGCAAGGGTCGACCAGTACCGGAGAGCCGGAGTCAAATTGCCCCTGATCCGACCAGCCTCTTTGAATCAGATCCCGATCGCGTTGGACCTGTTCTCATCGGCCGGTCATGGGAATCGAAGTAACGGAGCAGGCGCATAGGCACCGAACCCGATCTGGGAGGTCTTTAGGGCGTGGCCGACTGATGCCCTCACGGGGTGTGTGGGAACCTAGAGAATCCGACTATCAATGGGATGCGGCCGGCCATCGACTATTGGTCGACATGATTCCTGCAAGCAAAACAACTCGGCAGTTGACATAATTTCAGCTCCTAGAAAGTTAGCGTCTAGGGCCACCGACCAGGGAAGATGGATGCCAGAAGCCGGGTCACGGGCGCCACTCACGTCTTCACAATGCCGAAGCTTGGCAATGGAGGAGAAGACGGCTGCCTTCTATCTGGTGGAGGGGTTACAGGCCCTGAACGCATTGGACAAAGGAACCAGTTTCTACCCGTTGGCATTCGGGCTTGTTGCAAGTGGCCTCGAGAGACTCTTGAAGTTGGTCATAATCCTCGAGTCCTTAAGGTTTCAAGGCGTGCTTCCTGACAAGCAAGAACTCCGGACTCATGACCTGCTCAAGCTCTCCGAGGTTACCCTTCGGCCGATGAAGAGTTCCGCGGCTGTGGGCAGAGAACTTCTTGAGAAGGATCCCATCCTGACCACTCTGCTGATCGCCCTAAATGACTTCGCTACCGAAGGTAGATATCTGTACATGGATGGGGTGCTTACGCCGCGACGGCCTGCACTCGATCCCCACAAATCATTCCAACAAGTGGAGAAAGCTGTGCTCCGCTCAACAAGCAGCACGGGAGAAGCCAGGCACTCCAAACTCTTCGGCTACGTACTCACGGGGATGGGACAGACATATGTGCGCCGGAGAAACGAGCTTATCGTCGGGAGTCTCGTCGGCTTTCTGAAGCCCTTGGTGCAACTATTCGTGGAGTGTGCAGGAACCACGACGCCGGGCTATCTGCGCATACTTCTTGACGCGGCCCCCGACAAACGGCTGCCGACACGAGCGGAGCTCCGCAAAGTGGTCAACTCACATGAACTTGAGGAATGGGAAGCGGAACTGGAGCATTGCCTTGTCGATCGGTGAGCCCCAATGCGCCACCCGTCCTATTCCTGACTTAGACCTTCATCCTCCATGTCGCTCCGCTGCTCGCCCTATTCAATCTCGATCTTCCAACCTGAATCTAGTAGCTGAGTGAAGCCTTCCTCTTCCGTCCCAATCTCATCTGTATCGAAGTCGTTCAGGGTTACAGCGACAGAGCCATCCAGATTCCAGACGACGGAGTGGACCTCGCGCAAGTCGACCATCAACCCGATATCCACCTCCTCGAATTCCCGAGGCACCGCATCCATCTCGACTTCCTTGTACATCCAGATTGGGGAGGACTCCTCAGCCACCGCGCCCTCCGGCATCCCAGCTTGTCGGTACAAGTTGTTCAGGGAGTAGCCGGAAAGATCGCCAACCGACATGGAAAAGCGAACCTTCATTGATGCTCCCGTCCACCTCTACGCATGTTCCACGATCTGTTCAGCCCATCGCCACATGTCGGCAATGAGCCCTAGGGACTTGCCGCGGTCGATCGGGGGTGTAAGCGCGAACGGGTAACGCTCTTGGACTGCGAAGGGAGAGAGCTCCAGCACCTCATGGAGATCGTCCGGAAGTGGGTGCCCCGCCTGTTCACATTGATCGGCCAACGCGCGGAGATCGTGCGTACGTTCGGGACGCTCTTGATCGATCGCTAGAACCGCCTTCAGATACTTCTCAGCAGCCTGCTGCGCATGGAAACCGAAGATCGCGTCCGTGATGGCTTTCTCGTCGACGATCCGATCGAGAAGTGCCTGGTCGTCCAGTCCCTTGGCGAGGTACGCCTTGGCGAGATCAAGCGGCGTCATAGACGACCCGTCCGTCGACCAAGGCTTCGTTGATGATGTGACCCACGACGTCGCCCCACTCCGCCACGTCCTGGGATGAGAAGACGAGAACATCCACCGGCGGTCGACCCTTGACCGTACCCACGGCCCTGTATGCCCGGGTGACCTCAGATCGGTCTTCGCTCACTTCGGGGAGAACAACGAGAAGGTCGAGATCGCTGCCCTCGATCAACTCTCCGCGCGCCCCCGATCCGAAAAGGATCACCTTCTCCGGAGCCAGCTCCTTGACCAATGCATCGACCACCGCGTCGACGATCGAAGGCACTCTGGGTCCGGGTGGGCTGCTCTCGACCTGCTTTCGGTAACGTTTGTAGAGCTCGTCCTTGAAGAAGTCCCCGAAGCGCTCATCGTCGGTGACCCGTTTGTAGAGCTCGAAGTTCTTGTCGACCATGTCCTGAAGCAGGTCCTCGATGACATGGTCGAAGGTCAGACGGGCGTTCTCCGGTGTGTTGGCCCGGATGCTGGCCTCGAGGCCGGCATGATCGACCAAGCGGTTCTCCAGCTCCTCGACGAACACCTTGTCCTCGGCGGTGAAGCTGGTCCCGAAGCGCTCGTTCAACTCGTCGATGATCTGGGACAGGGCTTCCTTCTCCTCCGGACTCGGCTCGACATCGACCCCCTTGCCCGGAGGCTCCAGCCGCCCCTTGTCGGCACCGAGCGCGATCGACCCGCCGAAGGTCTCGCGGACGCTGAACGACTCGAGGTCGATCGCCTGCTGGACCTCATAGGGGAGGCCCTTCTGCTCGGTCGGCAACCGCCGGAGCAGATAGCGGGCGAAGTGATAGAGGCTCTCGAGGTCGGCGTCGACGAACGTCGCCACCTGCGACAGGAACGCGTACATCCGGGTGAACGAGGTGATCTCCTTGCGGAACGCCGCCTGGTCCTCCTCGGCGAGATCCTTGTAGCGCCGCTCCGGTTCCCTGAGCACCTGGTAGAGCCGGTCCTGGCTTCCCTTTGGGTCGAAGAAGACCTCGGCGAACGCCCTGACCTCGTCCTCGTCGAAGACCTCGCTATCGAGGAGCGTCCGCTGCAGGTCGTAGAGGAGATGCGGGTCGGCTCCCTCCGAGAGGATCGAGGCCTCGTAGTAGCGGGCGAATGCACTCTGGATGTCGTCGGCCTCGTTCACGAAGTCGAGCACCATCGTCTCAGTCTTGTCGCGATGGATCCGATTGAGCCGGGACAGGGTCTGGACCGCATTGAGCCCAGACAGCTTCTTGTCCACGTACATCGTGTGGAGCAGCGGCTCATCGAAGCCGGTCTGGAACTTCTCGGCCACCACCAGGAAGCGGTACTCCGGCTGTTTGAACACGAGGGCCGTCTGCTTCTCGGAGAACCCGTTGAGACCGGTCTCGGTGTACTTGATCCCCCCGTCGTCGACCTCACCGGAGAACGCCACCAGCGCCTTGAACGGGTGTCCGTGCTCTTCGAGGTAGCGCCTCAGCGACAGGAACGTCTTGACCGCATGCAGGCGCGAGCGGGTCACAACCATCGCCTTGGCCCGGCCGCCGATCTCCGGTGCCGAGTTCTGGGCGAAGTGCTCGGCCATGATCGCGACCTTCTCGTCGATCGCGTGGGGATGGAGGTCGACGAACAGCCGGGCCAGATATTTCGCCTTGCGCTCGTTGTAGCGGGGGTCGTCCTCGATCTTCTTGAGCAGGTTCCAGTACACCCGGTAGGTCGTGTAGTTGCGCAGCACATCGAGGATGAAGCCCTCCTCGATCGCCTGCTTCATCGAGTACAGGGAGAACGGCTCGTAGGATCCGTCCTCCCGTTCCTCGCCGAACATCTGAAGGGTCTTCTCCTTCGGCGTCGCGGTGAAGGCGAACATCGAAACGTTGTCGAGCCGACCGCGCCCCTCGGCGACCTTAACGATGCGGTCCTCGAGGTCTTCCTCGACCTGATCCTGCTCTTCGGCCTCCTCCAACGAATCGACCTTGAGTACCTGGTGCATCATCCGGGAGGTCTCCCCCGTCTGCGAGGAGTGCGCCTCGTCGATGATCAGCGCGAACTGCTTTCCCGGCAGCTCGCCGATCTCCTTCACGATCATCGGAAACTTCTGCAGTGTGGTGACGATGATCGTTTTGCCCGACTCGAGAGCTTCCTTGAGCTGGCGCGATGTCTTATCGATGTTCTCGACCACGCCGAGAGTCTGCTCGAACTGCCGGATCGTTCTCTGCAGCTGGCGATCGAGCACGCGCCGGTCGGTGATCACGATGATCGAGTCGAAGACGCGCTCGTCGCTCGCATCGTGAAGCGTGGAGAGCTGGTGCGCCAGCCACGCGATCGTGTTGGACTTGCCGCTGCCGGCGGAATGCTGGATCAGGTAGTCGGGACCGGCGCCGTTCTGCAGCGCGTCGAGCACCAGTCGGCGCACCGCGTCGAGCTGGTGGTAACGGGGAAAGATCAGCGACTTCTTGCCGGTCTTGCGCCCCTTGTCGTCCTCCTCCTCGAGCACGTGGACGAAGCGCTGCACCAGCTCCAGCACCGAGTCCTTCGACCACACATGGTCCCAGAGGTACTGCGTCGCAAAACCGGTCTTCGTGGGCCGATTGCCGGCGCCGTTGTCGTAGCCCTGATTGAAGGGCAGGAAGTGGGTCTTCGGCCCCTCGAGCTTGGTCGTCACGAAGGCCAGCTCGGGATCGACGGCGAAGTGCGCGATCACCCGCCCGAACGACAGCAGTGGCTCGCGCGGATCGCGGTCGTAGCAGTACTGGTGGACCGCGTTGTTAACGTCCTGGCCGTTGAAGGGGTTCTTGAGCTCGGAGGTGAAGATCGGCAAGCCGTTGAGAAACAGCACCACGTCGATCGAGTTCTCGTTGCTCGTCGAATACCGCAGCTGCCGGATGACCGAGAAGAGGTTCGCCTCGTAGAGGGTCTGGAGGTCCGGGTTCAGTGTGCTCGGAGGCCGCGGGTGGTACATCTCGAACTTGACACCGGCGTCCTTGACTCCCTTACGGAGGACGTCGATCAGCCCCCGCTTCTCGACCTCCGATGCCACACGCTTGGCGAAGCGCTCCCGGACCTCATCACCGTAGTGGGACTTGAGCCGGTCCCACTCTTTGGGCTGCGAGGCCTGAGCGAAGCGCACGAGCATCTCGGTATCGAGGCACAGCGACCGGTCGTAGTCCTTGTACGAGCGCTTGACGTACCCGCCCGCGGCATAGAGCCCGTAGGGAGCCTCAGGTTCCGCCACCATGCCGGCGACGGCCATCGCATCGGGCCCACCCCGGAGCAACGAAGCCTCAACAACCTCTTCGAAGTTCCGCTCCGAGATATCGAGGTTCACGCCGCACTCCCCACATCGATCTCCCCGGTAACCGCAGCTGTTATGAAGGCCGCTCGGTACTCAACAAGTTTGGTCCGAGCTGCATCAAGTTGCGCCGATATCTCAGTCACGCGTTTGAGGTGTCTCTCGATCTCGGCGACCAGGGCGCCTTGCTCGTCAAGCGGCGGAACTGGCACTCGATATCTCTTCACATCTCGAATATTCACTCCCTGGACGGCTGCCCCCAAAGCCTCATTTGAGATCTTCTCTCTTATTGGCCTCGATTGGAGAACTCGCAACAGCCACAAACCATTTACGGATTTACGCGGCGAAATCCGGGCGATATCTTGCGTGATGTTTGCCCCCAATAATTGATCGGGGACCAAAGCGCAGTCGCCATACTTGCCCCGGATCGTGAGAACAACATCTCCGCCTTTGAGCCTAGCGCGAGCAAATGGAGCCTCAATCTCATAACCGGTCTTGTTCAGCACGTCGAGATTGAGTCTTCCGTTACTGACGTCACCGCCCTTAACCAATGGCACGCCCGTCGTCACGTTGGGGCCAGGGAGCACGATGCCGTACATGATGGGACGATCCGATTGTGTTAGGCGCATAAGCGGCGTCATCCGCCAATTTGAAGGTAGTGGATCTGGCCAAAGGCGCATAGCTAGCAAGGTTTCTGTTTCGTCGTGAAGCAAGTCCTTCAACTTGTCCTTCATTTCAATGAGGGCGTCTATCTTGGCGGCTTCTTCGTCCAAGATCCGCGCAATCGCCTGCTGCCTATCCAACGGCGGGAGCGGAATCGACAAGCTCCCGATATCGGAGTAGCCGATGGCAAAACGAGTGATCCCGTTCGCCATTGCGGTGAAGTGTTGCCGGGCGGAGTCCGACCTGAGTACCCAGGCCAAGAAAGCGGAATCCACTATTCGGGGGTTGGCTCGAAGGATAGACAAGTGGTAACCACAAACAACGCCATCTAGATCCTCGGGTACATAAGCTGGAACTCCGATGTCATCAGCCGTCTCTGAATCCTTTGTAATCAGCACGTCACCGCGACGAAGTTCGAACACTCTTAATTGCGAGGCAGTTGCGGTCGCCCTCATGAACTCCATATCGCTCGAAATCAGATCGTTCTTGTAGACATCAACGTAGTTGCACAGGCTGACCGGGATGTCTCCCTCAACAGACTTCTTGTCCACATTGCTGGCTCTGATTGCAGCGATGTGTTTGAGCCTTAGAAGAGGAGGATTCACAATGCGACCTGTCCGAGCAAATCGACTATTTCGCTTTCGAGCTCCCTTATTTCGGCCTTGATCTCCTCTAGTGGTCGGGGCGGTTCGTAGACGTAGAAGTAGCGGTTGAAATTGATCTCGTAGCCGACCTTGCCAATCTCACCGTCTTTGATGTCTCGGATCGATTCGTTGATCCATGCGTCGTCGATGTAGGGCCTAACCTCTCGATCAAAGAAGTCGCGCACGCTCTCAGACAGAGGCACGTTCTCGTAATCACGATGGTCCGGATCGGGCTCAGGGTTGCCATCTCCGTCGAGGCACGGCCCCGCCTCCTCGTCTCGTTCCGAAAGCGCCGACAGGATGGCCTTCTTCAGCGGAGCTGCGAGCTTGAGCTTTGCGTCTTTCAGCTTCTTGTCCAGAAGGGCAACGAACTCGGCTCGGTCGGTGAAGGGCGAGTCCGGGAGTGTGTTCAGGAACATGCGGATCTCGTCCTGGCGCTTGCGGCCCTCTTCCTCCTCGGCAGCCTTGACCTTCTCGTCTTTCTTCTTGCTAACTGAAAGTCCGGCGAACGCCTTCTGATCCTCGAGGCGTGCGATGCGCTCAGGGCTGGCTTGGAAGTTGAGGCGCAGTGGGCGCTCGACGGTGATCTTGCGGTAGCCGAAGGTTTCGGCGTCGAAGATCTTGCAGTGATCCTGCTCCTCGGCGGAGCGGTAGAGGGCGAGGATCTCGGCGGCCTTGTCGGCGGGGATCTCGCGCCGCTTGTCTCCGAGGCTCCGGCGCATCGGGGTCCAGAAGCTCGTCGCATCGATCAACTGCACCTTGCCCTTGCGGGCAGGCTGCTTGCGGTTGGTCAGCACCCATACGTAAGTGGCGATCCCGGTGTTGTAGAAGAGCTGCTCGGGCATGGCGATGATGGCTTCGAGCCAATCGTTCTCGATCACCCAGCGACGGATCTCGCTCTCGCCGCTGCCGGCATCCCCGGTGAACAGGGGTGAGCCGTTCATGATGATGGCGACGCGGCCCCCGCCCTCTTCGGGTGAAGCCATGCGGGCAACCATGTGCTGCAGGAACAGGAGCTGGCCGTCGGAGATGCGCGGGAGCCCGGCGGGGAAGCGCCCGGCCTCCCCCTTCTCGTATTCCGCCCTTACCTCGTCCTCATCACGCTTCCAGTCCTTGCCGTAGGGCGGATTGGCGATGAGGTACTCGAAGCCCAAACCGGCATGGCGATCGGCCGACAGCGTGGAGCCGAAGGCGATGTTGTCGCCGTCGCGACCGTCCTCCGACTTCATGAAGAGGTCTGCTTTGCAGATCGCGTAGGTCTCGGGGTTGACCTCCTGACCAAAGAGATGGACCTCGGCGTGTTTGTCCGCCGATGCTTCGATGTGCTCCTTGGCGAGCGTGAGCATGCCGCCCGAGCCGCAGCAAGGGTCACAGATCTTGACCACCTTGTGGGGGTTGGAAAGGAGGTCCTCGTCGCCCGCCAAGAGGAGTTCGACCATGAGCCCAACGACGTCACGCGGGGTGAAGTGCTCGCCGGGATTCTCGTTGAGGGCCTCGTTGAACTTGCGGATCAGCTCTTCGAAAATCGTCCCCATCGTGGCGTTGTCGACGAGGTCGGGATGCAGGTCGACGCCCTTGAAGCGCTCGACGACCTTGAACAGCAGACCCGCTTCGTCGAGTTTCTCAATCGTGTTGCGGAAGTCGAACCGCTCGAGGACCTCTTTCATGTTGGGCGAGAAGTCATCGATGTAGCGGAGCAGGTTGCGCTTCAGGTTGGCGGCGTCCCCGAGCACCGACTGGAAGTCGTGTTTGGAGGTGTTGTAGAAGGCGTATCCCGACGCCCTCCGAAGCTGGAGGTCCGGGTTCGCGAGTCCCTTCTCCTTCATCTTGGCATTGGTGGCGAGCACCTTCTCCTTGGTGGGGGCCAGCACGCAATCGATGCGGCGCAGGACGGTCAGCGGCAGGATGACGTCCTGGTATTTGCCCCGCTTGAAGGTGTCGCGGATGAGGTCGGCGACCCCCCAGATGAAGGAAACGATCTGACTGTGGTTCATGTACCCCCTACATTGGCTTCATTGACGCCTCCGGGCCCATGGTAGCGGTGCCCTACGACGAATCTACAGACCCGCCGAAATGTCACAGGTCGTCACTATGGTGAACACATGAGCACCCCGATGGCCAGGATCCCCGCCAGAGACCGGCCCCGTGAGCGCCTCGACCGGCTCGGGGCGGCGGCCCTGACCGACGCCGAGATCCTCGCCCTGATCCTTCGGAGCGGAGGCCCGGGCGTCAGCGCCCTGCAGCTCGCCGAATCACTGATCGCCGAGGAGGGCGGAATCACGGGCCTGGCAAAGGCTGCACTCAATCGCCTCGCCGGCACCCACGCGATGGGAACCGCGAAAGCCTCCGGCCTGGTGGCAGCCTTCGAACTCGGCCGGCGGGCGGCGGCCGACTCGGCACCGACCCCGATCGCCATCAGAGACTCAGGTGACATCGCCGCGATCGTCAAGCGTGAGTTCACTCACGGAGAGCGTGAGATCGCACTGGTCCTGGTCCTCAATACGGTCAACCACGTGATCAAGGTGCAGCGACTGACGGTCGGCACCGATACCCGCTGCTTGGTCGAGACCCGCGATGTGCTTAGGGCCGTTCTCAGCGCTGGAGGGTCCGCGTTCGCCGTGGCACACAACCACCCGTCGGGCAACCCCAAACCGAGCAGCGAAGATGCCGCCTGCACCCGCGACTTGCAGCTGGCCGCCGCCCGTGTCGGTTTGCGATTCGTCGATCACGTCATCGTCACAGAGAACGGGTGGTGCCGGATCGATCCACCTAACTCGATGAAAGCGGGGTAAGACTTGGCGAATCTCATCTGGGGTTTCCTGACCGTGGTCGCGACCATCGTCGTCGCGTTGTTCGGCGCCAAGATCCCGGCCACCTTCTGGGACGATCGGCGCGTATGGTTCGTGGGCGCCGTAGTGGTGCTGGCGCTCTCAAGCGTTAGAACGCTTCTGTTGAACTTCATCGGACAACGGTCGCTGGCCCAAGAACGGCGCGTCCAGGATGCACTCAAGACTGCCTACGTCCAGATCGTCGAACTATCCGGGATCGATTACCGAGACGTTGGGCTCCACGCGTTTCTAGTACGCGGCTACAGACTGAGACCCTGGCGCAAGCGGCTCGTCCGAGTCGGGCGCTGGCGGCTCAAATCGACCCCGCCCGTCACGGGGATCGAATGGACCCGGGGCAAGGGCCTCATCGGGCGCTGCTGGGAGCTGCGGCAGAACGTCGGCGCCAACCTCGCCGAGGAATGGGGTTTCGAAGAGTTGGATGAGAGCGAGTGGGAAAGCCTCGAAGAGGCAGTGAGATACGGGTTTTCGTACGACGAGTACTTGAGGGTTCGCGCCTACGGTGCCGTCGTCGCGGTCCCGATTCTCGATGACGCCGGTGGGTTCATCGGCTGCGTCTCGGCCGACGCCCCGGGAGAGACTTACGACCTCATCTGGACCGAAGAGGTCCTGGGAGCGCTCCATGACGCAGGGTTATGGATCGAAGCGACCGCCCGCAAGACATCGCGGACCTGACGTAGACTGGAGGAGAGATGGCAACCAGAAAGAAGAGTACGTTCAGGACCTCGGAGCCCTCGAGGAGGACCACCGTTTCACGGTCTTTCAGGAGCACCTATGACTCGATCTCAGGTAAGGCCGCGAGGTCCAGCAAGACGGGCAGAATCGTTGACTCCGCGAATGATCGGGCACGCCACGATAAGGAGTAGCCGATCGTCAACTCCGCGACCTTAGGCGGTCATTGCCCCTGCCAAACTAGCGTCGTGCTGTAGGACGATAACGGTGATGAATTACCAGCCCGTAGCTTAAGGAGTGAAGGATATGGCTCAGGTGCAGGCCCTGATAGATGCCCTTTCCTTCGATTCACTGATCGACGGAAATGACATCGCGCGGGTTTCTGGGTCCACGCCTCGCAGCGTCTCTCGGTGGCAGGCTCGCAAGGCAATCCCGAAGAGGGACGTGGAGGAGCGACTCCTGGAGTTGAAGTCCGTGCTCGACCTGCTCAGAGAGGTACTCACGGATGAGCCGGCCCGACTGTGGTTGAAGACGCCTAATCCCGATCTGGGATACCGGAAACCAATTGATGTGATCTCCGAGGGTGGGTATCGAGAGGTGATCGCCGGAATCCTGGCCATGGCCGAAGGGGTCACCGCCTGATTCGGTCGGCTGAGTCAATCAAGGGCATCCTTGAGGTCGAACGCACATTCAACTATGCCCCTGGAGATTCTCGTAACTGGCCCTCTCTTAGCAGTGAGGTTTCTTAGTGACGTTGAGATGTACGTACATCAGGCGTACAATGCGGATCTCAGGAGGGAGCCAAATGTCGATCGAACAAGATGATTCAAAAACGGCGAAGTCAGAGCGCCTGAGTCTTCGCGCCAACCCTAAGCAGCGCACCTTACTCAAGGAAGCCAGCCAGGTCGAAGGGACCACGGTCTCCGACTTTGTCTTGCGATCTGCGACCCGGGCTGCTGAAGATGTCCTCGCAGATCGGCGTTCCTTTGTGTTGTCAGAAGACCGATGGAAAGCATTCATCGACATTCTCGATCGCCCTGCCCAAGAACTGCCCCGACTACGCAAACTCTTGGAAGCAAGCAATGTTCTTGATGAGGAGTGACTTCACGATATAGCCCGGTCGAGCCCCTGGACGTTTCTCACCGCGTCTCGGACTTCGACTGTGGGTCGGAGGCTCAGACAAATTGGCTTAGAAAGCACGGCTTGGCGGCTCACCAGTCCGGAACTAGCCGGGTACAAGTGGTCTGCCGAATCGAAGACGGTGTCGTGGTCGGGTACTACGCGCTCGCCACTGGTGCAGTTCTCCTCGAAAACGCGCCTGAGCGAATGAAGAAGGGGGCCAGCCAGTACCCGATCCCTGTCGTAATACTGACGCGGTTGGGTGTTGATATCTCAGAACAAGGGGGCGGCTTGGGCCGCGCCCTCGTAGTAGACGCACTGCGCAGAGTTGACGTCGCGTCACAGGAGATTGGAGTGAGAGCCCTCCTGATCCATTGCGAAGGGGACGCTGCAAAGCAGCTTCTACATGGGGCTTGCCGACTTCGAGGAGAGTCCGACCGATCCGCTTCACTTGCTGCTCCTGATGAAAGATCTTCGACGGACGATCTCGTTCACAGATTGACGTTAGCCAGCTTAAGAGAGTCATCGATCCCGAACGAGACGAACGCCAGTACATCACATTCCTCGGTTGGAAGATGAGTCTCTAGGCTCGATTCTCGAATCAGTCCCATCCGGCTGCCAATGGGATTACAGATGGGCTTCTCACATCGCCCACGATGAGTCCGAACGGTCTCTGCTGAACCACTTGCACCTTTCGACTGGATCCTACCGATGCCTAGTAATCACCTGGCGCAGACGCTCTTCGATACGCGCGCCACGCCGCCGGTAGCCGAGCTCCTCGACCATGGCCTGGATGAGCTCCTGATCGGTTCTTAGGCGAGCATCGCTCTCTATCCACTCCAGAAGCCTCGTCAATTGGGCATCGGTGTAGTTGGCTATAGGAAGACCCTTCCGGAGATTCGGGCGCGCAGAGCGGACACCTCCACCGTGTTCAGGCCCGTGGTCGAGCGGGGAGCGTGGCCCTTCCCTAGGAACTGGATCCGGCTCTCCCCCATCCCGCCGATCGGCAATCGTGACCGCCTCGTCAAATGCACGCAGCGTTCGGGCAATCTCTTCGTCTCTTCTCATGAACCAGTCTGTTGACCAGATTCGGTGAAACCGCCACCCAAGGGCCTCTAGATGCTGCTGGCGCAGTCGATCTCTGTCTCGCGCTGTGGGAGCAGAGTGATAGCTGGCCCCGTCGCATTCAATGGCAAGCACGGGTCGACCCGGCTTCTCAGGATGGACGGCCACCAAGTCGATTCTGTATCGCGAGGCCCCCCATTGGGGGAGGATTGTCAGCCCTCGTTCCTCCAACGCGATTTTCACGGCCTCTTCAAACGCGTTTAGGGCAACTCCTGTGTCCGCCCTGTCCCCAAGCAATTTGCCATTCGATTCTGCGTACTGAAGGTACAAACGCAAGAGTTCAACACCCCTGCGACTCGATCGACCCGGATCCATATCTACATGAGAGAAAGACGACACAACAATCATGCGCTGACGAGCTCTTGTGACGGCAACATTCAGGCGGCGTTCGCCGCCCTCCGTTAGGAGGGGTCCGAACCGGTAAGGTAATCGGCCACTCCGATCCTTCCCGTAGCCAATTGACAGGATGATTGCGTCTCGCTCGTCACCCTGGACACGTTCGAGATTCTTGATAAAGAAGCGTTCGGTCACGTTCAAATCAAAGAACTCGTCCAGATCAGGTCGTTCGCGCAAAGCCTCGTCCAGAGCTCCCTCGATACGACGAGCATGTTTGATGCCCATCGCTATAACCCCCAACGTCTCTCTTTCAGGTTTCGCGCGCTTGAGCATGATCTCTGCATGGTCAATGACGAGATCAACGACCTTAGAGACTTCTTCGGAAGAGCTATCCTCCTGCCCATCCACCGGGCGCCACGGGATCAAGTGGTGGGTGACGGCTTGAGACTCGCCAACCGAAGGAAAAGTAACGAGACGATCCTTGTAGATGTGTCTGTTTGAGAAGGAAATCAACTCTTCGGATCGGCTGCGGTAGTGCCAATCTAGCGACCACGGGTCGAGGAAGGCAGAGAGAAGATCCAGCAGACTCTCAAACCCCTCTGCCGGTCCAGCAAGTTCCGAACTCTCGTCCTCATCTCCGCTGTAGAAGAAGAAAGTTGTCGGTGGGAGTTGATTGCGGTCGCCGGCCACGACCGTCTTTCCCGCCCGCATCAAAGATGGAATCGAGTCATGTGGAAGAACCTGACTGGCTTCGTCGAATATGACGATGTCGAAAGCACGAGCAGGGCCCAGCAACTGGCTGACTGTCAAAGGACTGGCCATCCAGCAAGGCCGTAAGGCCGTCAATACGTCTGACGCTTCCTCAAACGTCTTGCGCAACGGCTGATGCCGGGTTTTTAGTCTCGCCTGTCGGCTCACGATCTGATCCTGGCCAGGATGCGCGTTGCGGGCGGCGACTGCTGTCTCAGCATGCATCCTTCTGACACGAGCGACAGCTAGATCCAGTCGAAGCCTATCGAGCTGCTTGAAGTCGTCCACGAGCGCGTCCTGCGCCCGCCCGTCAAAACCCGCCACTTGTGAGTCGTTTTGTCTTGCGACATCTATCATGGATGACAGCCACGCATGCTCTACGACCGACCCCCATTCGTTGGACGGGGGCATGGTTTCACGGAGGTGGATAACTACGTCTCCCATCCCCAGGTCAGTGAGTCTCCTCTCCATATCGAATAGTCGAGGTAAACGATGAGGAGTTATGTCATCGCTGGCTAGCGCCCGGAACAGGTCCCGTAGTGATGGAAGCGGAACCCGAAGAAGATCCTCCTCAAGAGCTGATGCCAGGATCAGGAGCATGGGCTTGACTACTCCGATCGTTCTCTCCAGAGATTCGGCGGACGGGACTTCCTTGGGGAGATCATTGACCGCGCCTAGCGACCCCCAAGCGCGGGCGATCTCAAGAGCAGCTCTGGCCTCCTCAAGGAGAAGGGGGCTAGGAGCATTCCCGCCCTTTCTCACACCAAGCAGGAGCTTCCGCGCTGCTCTATACCTACCGTTAAACAGATATGCCAGAGTTCGTGAAAGAACTCCCCCCGAAGCTGGCTCGAGTGCCTCGACCAGATTCCCAGCGATGTGCTGGAACAAATCAGGCTCGTACTCGTCCAACTTTGAATTCGCTCGGCCGAAAATCGTTGCAGCTCGCTCCGAACCCTCGACTGTCATTGGCGGAGGCACCGCAGCCTCTCGGACCGAACCCGAGAGAGCAGCCTCCATCTGAGGCCAGTATTGAAGGAGCTCGCGAACGGTTCTTACTACCTCCTGCGCCCGCTCCCCCGACGGGATTACGGCACCATTCCAGGGAGAGTCGTCGTTGCGTAGAAAAAGGCTGCGGTACGCGGAACCGAGATCAAGGAGTAGGTCCTTTACCTCGTCGATGACAACTCGATCGAGTCGGAGTAGCTCTGATTCACTCCACCGCAGGGTGCTCTTGACTCCCTCAGATAGACGCAAAAGGCGCCCCTGGATCTCGTAGATACCCAAACCAGCTGGGGGTTGGGGCTGATGCATCCTTCTTGCATGCTCATTGAGTTTTATCCGTCGGTCCTCGAACCTTCGGTGCGCATTCTCGACGTCTGCCGGGGTGCTTTCGCGGATGATGTCCAGGCTATGACTGATCCGGCCCATGACCTCACGACGCGTGGTAGTTGCCCCGTGCAGGTCCAGCGCTAGATGGCCCAAACCGAGATTCTCTAACCTTCGGAGCACGACTTCGAGGGCAGCTCTCTTCTCGGCGACGAAGAGGACACGCTTCCCTTGAACCGCCAAGGCAGCAATGAGATTCGAAATAGTCTGACTCTTCCCTGTGCCTGGAGGACCGTGAATCACACCGTCCTGGGACGATTGCACGCACCTGATCACGCGTTGCTGACTGGAGTCAGCGTCGAGTACGAGGAACTCCTCGTCGGCCGGAATTAGGTCAAGTTCCTCCAGATCAACTCCGAGTCGGTCACTCAGAACAGACTCGCGCGCACCTGGATCCCCGGCGATGGCTGCAATGAGATCGTGTGTAACGAGCTGGTCGAGGTTCTCCCTTAGGTCCTTAACCATCGCCATCTTCTGGAACGAGAAGTTACCGAGCACTATCTTGCGATCGGTTCGGAACCCCTTAACCCCCGACGCCGCGGAATTTAGCCGCGAGAAGACGACGGAAGGATCAAGCTTGTCGGTATCTGTTGCTGCGTCGACACTGAGAAGGCCCTCCTCCGTTATCCCAACATCCATCTCGGCGTTGAGAATGTGGAGCAGTACGGGGTTGATTTGAGCATCCCCGCTGCGCCTTAGAGAGAGGCTGCGGGTTTCCCGACCCCTTCCCTCGATCTCCATTGGAAGAAGCAATACAGGTGATTCAGGGGGACGGCCCTCGTCCGCCGGATCCCACGTGGCCATTCCGACCGCCAGGAAGAGGGTCTCTAGCCCCTTCTCCTCAAGGTTGGCCAATGCCTTACGACGGATCTCCTGGAGCTTCCCTGACGCCTGCTCTTCCTCTTCCGGCTCAACAAGGGAAGACAATCGGAGCTTCCGGCCATGGAGCAACCCGTTGAGCTCTTCCTCATCGCAATCTGTGAGCTCCAGGGTGCCGACCTTAAGCGGCCGGTAATAGAGAAGACTATTCCTTCTGGAAAGGTCAATAAGTCGTGCGATCCATCGTTCGACGGCATCAACGACAAGCTTCTTTCGGCCCATGCCTAAGTCCGTCACTTCCGGCCGCTCTGTCGGGTCCCCCATCAGCTCATCCCTCCCGGACCGCGGAGGGAGAGCGTCCAGAAACCATGACGCTCGATATGACGCCGGACAAGGACGGCGCCTCGGAGCATTGACGCCAGTAGCATGGGGCTCACCTATCCTCGATGTTCGGAACCGTTCCGGTTCTTCACGATACGTCCGAGAGCTCTCGAACGACTAACTCGGCATGAAAAATAGTCACCACTCGAAATCCCTAGGGTGCCCGAAGTAGCTCCTGTACCATACGAATCGGTTTCGTCGTGATTCCAGGCCCTAGGAGACATCGACTCCAATCGCCGCAAAGAATGCCGTTTCAGCCATAACTCTCGTGCCGTAAGCACGTGCTTTTTGGGCCTTCGATGACATCGAGTCCGGGTCAGCCACGACAAGAAGATCAAGCTTCCGATTAACGCTCTTCTGGGGCATCAAACCTGCCCGGGACGCGAGGCGTTCCGCAACATCTCGAGTGATGGGATCGCCGTTCCAAAAACACTCCAATGCACCAGTGAAGCAGACGGTCCAACCCTCCATAGAAGGGGGCTCTGGCATTGCAGTGGTAGCCGCATGTCTTGGTTGCCTGAGCATTAGATCCAAATCTGCCGGAGCAATTGCTAACAATTCAGCGACCCCATCAATGTCCCTTCGTTCGCGATCGCTAACGATGCCATCCGCCAGCGCTGCCCTGGCGACGGCCTGCATGTATGCCACGTGCGCCGCCCGAATCTCCCCCGCGCTCATCCTCCATGACCCAGCGAGTGACTCCAGTTCATCTGCCTCGGCCTTAGTGACTACCCGGTCCTCGAGAATCCGATCGAGGACGTTCAGGTACTGGGGGATAGTGACGGAATCCTTAAACTCGTCAAGGTCAATATCCGCCGATTCAGCCAAATGGGCGAGGTAGCTCTGCCGAGGCGCCTTAATCCCACGCAACTTGAGGCTCCCGCCAGACTCCAGTACGGGCCATGGATCGAATTCACAGCACCGCGTCGGCATATCGGCGGTTTCACGGAGGTCAATGAACAGTCGAGCCGTCGCGCGAGCATCGCCCAGAGCCGAATGTTCACCGTCAACGGCCAAGCCCAACGCCGCACAGCAATCGTTGAGCCGACGCGTGCGTGTGCCCAGCGACTTGCGCGCAAGCTGCATCGTGCAAAGACTCGGGATAGCAGGCAATTCGTATCCCACTCGCCCATATTCGTACCGAAGGAAGTCCAGATCGAATCGGATGTTGTGGCCTATGACTACTGAGCCATTGAGACGCATCAACACATCTCCTGCAATGCCTTGGAAGGTCGGAGCGTCAAGCAAATCCCTCGCTCTCAGACCATGAATCTGACTCGAGTCGCCAAGATCGCGTCCAGGATTAACCAAGGTGCAGTACTCGTCATCGATCTCGCCGTCAGCATCCACTCGCACTATCGCCAACTCGACAATCCGATGATGATATCCAGTGGAGATGCCCGTTGTTTCCACGTCAACAACAACGACACCGGTATCAGTTCGCCCCCTTGAGCGTCCGCGGTACATGATCGACCCTCAATCTCTGGACTGCCGGTCCACGGTGCGCGCTTGGCTTTGAGATGCGACGCCCCCGCTCTGCCAGAATTCGGGGGCCTCCGGCTCCTCGACAAACTCCAACAGGTTGCCTGCCTCCTTCAGCAGCAGCTCCCTCACCTCAGCGGGTGTGGCGTAGAAGAACTCCCGTCGAAGGTTCACCTTGTTCACTCGTTTGCTCTCCAGAGCCTGGTGCAGGGAGGTCTCGATGCCCACCGCATCCTGAGAGAAGAACAGAGCGTGAATGTCGTAGCGGAACGGAACGGAGGCATCGCCTAGCTCCGTGACGCGATCCAAAGGATTGAGCCGCCTCGTCATGCCAATCTTGACCATTTGTTCGCCAAAGGCGCCGATGTTGCTAATGACATAGACATAGCCGGCCCGGATATGTGCCTCGCGGTCCTTGATGCCCTCGATCGCGTGATCGACATCAGCGATCTTCCCTTCAATTTCAGAAGCACCCTCAAGATCACCTTTGGCGCGAAGCGCTACAAGAGCATTCTGATAGTGAAGTCGTTCCTTTAACAGTCGCTCCTGCTCTCTTCTGTATTCCGCCCGAGCCTTCTCCTCCTCGCGCAGACGATCGCGTTCGGCTCGCGCCGCTTCCTTCTCTTCCTGCAGCTTGACCAGATAGTCGGCCGTCAGCTCTAGCTCCCTCAGGCGCAGCCGCTGATACTCAGAAGTGACTCGCATATCAATCATCCGCCCGAACCGCTCGATAACGTCAGCTGTCTTCCTCAGCCTCTTCTCGGCAGAAGTCAGTGTGCCAGCTTTCAGGACCCGGACGCAGTTCTCTGCCTCAGCGTTGTAAGCACGAAGCATCAACTTTGAGAAATCGTTTACGAAACTCCGGCCCTTGGCCGCCGAGTTGTTGAACGTGAAATTCGTGATGGCGGTGACGGCACTTTTGTTTCTAACCATGGTCTTCAGCTGGCTCTTGATCGTGTCAAGTTCCCCCTTGTATTGAGCAGCCGAATCAAGTGGATGACGATACTGATAGACGCCTACTTCTTGCAGAATGACCGCGTCATCTGTCTCAACAACTTCTTGCTTTACTTCCCTTAAGCGCAAGGCTTCGGCCGCGATTTCACTTGTCAAAGAGTTCCGTTCGGCCTCAAGCTTCTCGCTTGTTGTCGCCATTTCATCTCTGAGATCCGATAGGCGTCGCTCAAGCTCCAAGTGCTCCATAGCACCAAGCTCTTCAAGCTTGGCGGTCAGGGTTGCGTTTTCAGCCGTCAGGTCAACAACGCGCTGCTTGTTACCGAACATTGTGCGCCCCCTAATAGATGCCCCCGTTCGTTCATCTAACGTGACGGAGAGAAGGTGTGCAAGGGGGATGAAAGCCTTGCAGGAAGCCAGATCGCAGCTGAATCAGTAGCCACCAATTCCACTGTCATTGGGATGCAGGGCAGAAATGCAGCCAAGGAGCCTGACTCCCCCCGCCGCATTCAACCGAAGGCCGTCTCGGAACAACGCGAATTGAGACACAATCAGGTCAGATTTCCCTTAGCGAAAGTTTGCAGGATTCGAGCACTCGGGAAATCAGAGAGCGAAACCAACTTGTTAACAAGTGCAATCGGGATCAAAGCATTGTCGTACATCGAACACCTGAGGGACGCTAATACGGAGAGAATCTCCGCAAGATTTGCAAAATCCTCGAACGCGGGACTTGGCTTGAACTCTCCAGTCGGGACCGTAGCAACATAGACATTGCGATCGGGAGCCTTGTAAATGAGCTTGCCCCCCCAATAGGTGTTCTTGCCGTAGGGATCAGTACTACTGGGGTCACCCGGAACGATGTACTTATAGATGTAATCGTTCGTGAGAATCAATGCTGTCTCCGGATTCAGACGATCCTCAATTTGGCTTGCGTGCTCAACAAAAGCCCCGCTCTTCTCCAAGCCAACGACGTTCAAGAGAGGAAGCGTTGTTGCTGGACCTCCCCCGGGCGCCGGCTGACTGTTCAGGAAAGCAGCCAGCTCTCGCATGGGCCGAGCCAGAGGAGAGGTCTGTCCGAAGAAGGCCAGCGGGCCGTCCTTTATGAAGAGGACCTCACGAAGAAGGGCTGGCTTCGCGTCCCAAAGCGCCTTGATGAGATGGACCAAGACAATTTGCTCGAGTGAGGTCATCACATAGGAAAGAATCCCGGATGCACCCTGCTCCTCATCAACTCGCTCGTGCAGCCGAAGGCTGTCGATCAAATACACCGGGCCCGAACATTTCGGGCATTTCCCGAGGTCTGGCGTCGATGCCGTGATTTCGAGGTTCACATGATCGCACCCATCGTTTGGGCACCTTGGGATGACCCACTTCTTGTCGCCTGCTGTGGTCCATCCACGAAGAAGGAGGAAACGAAGCGCCTCTGATAGCGGCGGATCATCATGCACCTTCTCCCCAATGAACTCGTGCAGCGTTTGTCGCACCGACCTCCTTAAGGACAGGCCATTCCGCGAGATGTTTTTCGTCGGGAGGACAATGGTGTATCGCTGAATCTTCTTTAGTCGTGCCAAGTCTTCTGGAGCGATAAAGGGAGTCTCGTCCAATGCCCTTAAGTCATCAAGACGGAATACCAGGGGCCCGAATGTGAAGAAGGTGATGGCGGCCGAGGGGAATTCCTTTCGGACCGGCGTCTCCGTGTACCCCCCGTCGATAGCAACAACAACCTTGAACTGGGGGTCGACCGGTGGAGGTACCGACGTCATTAACGAGGCTACCGTTGTTGCATCAGCCGGTTTGGGAATCGTACAACCGTTGATGAATTCTTGGACCTTCGGATTATTGATGATCTCCGCATGGGAGATTTTGCTTGCTCTCTCAAAGGGCTTCCGACCTTTGGTCGAGTAGGACATCAGGTGGCGACCGGAACGAAGAAGCGATCTACCTGCACCGGCACGATGAAGGTGTTCGAGTCAGTCTTCATCCTGATGAAACCCTTGTCCGTCGCTCGACGAAGGCTCTCGGTGAAGTCCTCGAAATCGTAGTACTTCTCAATCTCACGTAGCTCGTCCCGGTTGTTCAGGTGAGATACGAACCAGTTCTGAGTGTTCTTGAGAATGCTGGAGGAAATCGAACTAACCTCCTGAGTCGCGTAGCAAAGACCAATCCGAAGCTTCTGACCCTCCTTAGCGAGTCGGTTGTAAACGATAGTGAGATCCCGCTCCTCTTTCCGTGGAAAGAGGTTATGCGCCTCCTCGAAGTACATCTGCACGAAGTTAGCCACCTCGTTCTTAACGAACCTACTCATCCCGTCGGCAAAGACTCTCGATGCCACTCTGTCCGCGTAAACGCGTTGAATCATGGGATCGCCTTGTGAAAGATCGATGATGACAACCTTGCCCTCGCGAAGAAGGTCAAGAATCTCTTCCTCAAATCCCTTACCCACGGTTGACGTATGCAGATCCCGACCGGGAATCAGCTTGGTGTAGCCGCTCTCGCTCGGGTTCCCACCAGGGAGGCGACGGCGCGAGAGGAACCTCATGAGAGTTTGCAGATCCTCATCAGCCCACTCCCGGCCCGTTGCTTGCCGAGATTGCTCAAATGGGCCCGCAGAGTCCTTGTAGTTTGCCCAGGCCGCCTCAAACCACGTCGTTGCGTCCTCAAGGCTGATTCCATCCTCGGGTCGATTAGTAAGTCCGGCGATATTCGAGTTTCTTATGTCCTTGCTGCTAGCAAACTTCACAGTTTCGCCAGGTGGAACGGTGAACCCCGCTTTGAAGAGGCAACACTTGTATGCAGCAACTCGCCGAGCAAAACGAGTGGATTCCCCCTTGTTCGAGGCGGCTGGCTCATCCCAATTGATGTTGCAGAAAGCTCGTGTGTAGTCCGCAGAGTCATCAGCAAGAATTGCGGCAAGCATCCTGAACCCCTCGATCACGTCGCGATAGAAATTCAGCTTCATCACACGGAAGCCTGGTTTCTCCATCTCGCTGTAACGCGTAACCTCATCGGGGTATTGGGCAAAGAGGGCGGTGCCGGCATCCTGCTGATTCTCGTTGGCGTACTCACCGTTGACATCGAAAATGATTTGTCCCACCGGCTTTATCGGGACGCCCTCAATAGACACCCCCGACTTTGAGATGTTCATCGTCGACTGAATGATTTTCTTGACGGTGTTGGACTTACCGGTCCGCGTCATTCCGAACAGCGCCGTTCGCTTCCCCAGAAAGTCCAGCGCAGACACGAACATTTGCGCACCTTCGTCGCCCCCGTGGCGCAGGCTCGAGCTGTAGCGCACGCTGCCTATTCTGTCGTCACCGATGCCACCGGGGATACCTTCCTCTCGGAAGTTGACCACGTACTCAAGCATCTTCTCGGTCGGCTTGTAGACCAGATAGTTGTTGGGCGAGTAGAAGTTGTCGATATCTCCAGCTAGACGAACCTTCCCGCCGAGATCCCTGTAGAAAGTCCCTATTACGCGGCACTCCATACCTGAGAACTGGAACTCTGCTCTGGTATAGGAGTCGAGCTTCTCCTTCGGTTGATCCGGGATGGCTTCCTTGTAATAGTCCACCATCGCTGCCACCACATCGTTGTCGGTGGGCAGTTTCGTCGGTCCCAAGACGCGAACGAGAATCGCCTCCTCGACGTCGGGCTCGCCGTCATAAACGCAGAGCAAGAAGGCGCCTGCGGGTACTCCTCGAACATTGTGCTTCCACTTGTCATTGGAAAGCATCCTCATTCGCCCGAAGTCGAGATAGAAGGGGCGTCCAATGAACCGTTCCTGATCTCTGGCTTCAATGAAGAGATCAATGTGTGCAAGCTTCTTTAGTTCTTCAACCGCCGAGACGGTCACGGTCCCCCCTCTTTCTGCCTTTGCCACTCTGGTTCGGCCCAAGTCATGCGTGGAATCGAAGGCAAAGGATCTCTCGGCCCACGAGTCAGTATCAGGATCCTGTCCGTTTTCGTCGCCTTACCATTGCGGTCTTTCCAAATACGGCTCACCTTGTGCTGGATAGGCAAGTTGTCCGAAATAGCTGCTTCAAGATTCCAGCCGGTCGGCTCGAGAACTTGCTTCCATACCTCGCGTGCGAGGTTTATCGTTTCGTCTCCTCTTCGTACGTCACCGATTACCAAACAGGCACGTCCATCTTTCCGAAGACTCGGAGCTAGCGACGCCATCGCCGTCCCCATGAAGCCCAGGTACTTGTCCAGGGAGCTCGTCGCCATTAACTTCTCGTCAACAGCACGGGGCTCGTGACCAAGGAACCACAGTCGAACCCAATTGTATTTTCCGTACTTTATGACCTCAAGGTAGGGCGGTGAAGTGAAAATGAGCTTCACTTTCCCCTTTAGCTTATCGGGAACTGGTCGCATGGCATCTCGTTTCCAGGCGTGACCTCGGTTCATAGAGGCAGACGGAAGGTCCAGCTGAGCCAGTCGAGTTCGAAGGGCATTGAACACATTCACTCTTGGCGCTACAAGTCCTTGATCATGTATGTAGCCTCGAACATAGCCAGGAGCCATGGAAAACGTGTTCGGCATGCTGATGGAGAGGCCACGTGGGGTCCCGTCGTATCTCGCATTCGCATGGAGGATGCCCAATACCATCGCCGCGATGAAACGATCAAGGGGGTTGGAGTGATCCAACTGCGCTCGAAGAAACTCCAGATGCCTGAGCGTCTTGGTCGAGAACAACATGTCAATATCCGGAGGGACCGTTGGACGCCCGGAGGTTGGCGCCCATTCTTCAAGCTCCGCGAGGCGCGCAAGGACACGACGTTCACTGGGGATGTTGGTCTTGGCCCCAGTAAGAGTCACTGCGAGCGGATTGGCATCGGTGCCCCAGCCCGTTCGTCCGAGAAGGATCGCCTCGAGCGGGACTGTTCCCCGGCCTGAAAAAGGGTCATACACGTGATCACCTGGTTCGGTCAGCCATCGAATGAAGACAGAGGGAATCTGCGGCGGAAACATTGCGAAGTAAGAGCAAAGGGAATGAAGCGGATGCCCCCACCGTCGAGGAGATCTCCTCCATCGGTTCGGCAACCGATCAATACTCATTCGTTGTGCTTCGTACACCATTTACCCAGCCTGCCGGACGGACGCCAGCGTGTCGAGAGGCAGCTTCGCCGTTTCGTCTTCCCCAGTCACATAAGAAGCATACGAGTCAACTGAGACAGGGCCAGAGCTTCGGTTTCCAGGCTTTCCATGGGCTTCGCATGATCCATGAACCCTTTGGAGACCTTTCATGGGGTCGGAACCCTAAGTGGGAATCGGTCTTCAGGTCTTGGGGGCACTCCCTCCTATCTCCTCAGAGTGAGATTCCCAGTCTCAAAGCCTCCAAGAAACGAGTATGCGGTTCCATTACTGATGGCGTGCAGTAGCTCCGCAAAATCATAATCCTCGCCAGTTACGAGCCACTCTCCATCGGCGTTCTTAGGGCTGGGGATTGGCAATATGTAGCGGCCCCCATCAGCGGAGACAAGCGCATCCTCGAAAACGACCGCCCCGTTGCAGAGAACATGCACGTAGAAGCTTCGGGCGCGTCTATCCGGGAAGTTGTCTGTCCATTCCTCGGAAAAAGGATTGTTCATGTCCGCTCCCCATTGCATGGTCACGGACAGGTCCTGTAAGAAGACGGCCGCGGCGTCATGCCACGCTTCTCTGTATGGGAGGTGATGAATCCTTTTCCACTTTCCGGCGTCACTGTCGAGTAGAACCGCACGTAGCTCGTCGAAGGTCACATCCGCCTCCTAGGGTCGTTGCACAATCCGAATCTCATTCTGACGCGGTCATCTCTCGCACGTTAGGCGTATCACCGTTATGAAGAAACCTGTCCATCTTCCCTCGATGCCACTTGTCAAGAAACGCACGGAGTCGATCCAAGGAACGAACTCTTGACCAAGCTCGCCTCCAATTTCCCAGATCGACCCATCGGCCCTACCTGCTAGCTCCAGTTGGCCAGAGAACTCTGATCGGTCGACCCACTGATCCGGCATAGTTCACTATGTCGGCCGTTCCACCAAGTCCCCGAGCGGGCTTCCCGTCCCAAACAGCCAACAGAATGTCACTTAGGTCCACGACGCGCTTCCCGGCCGCCAGGAAGGCTTCTTCCCGAGGTGAAGGGAACGTGAGTTTCTCAACTTCCTCAGCGTGCCCAAGGAGATCTTCGAAATGGTCAAGAGTTTTGGAATCCGAGAATGTTGTCTCATACCCAAGGCATGGGAGCACAACATGAAGAGACCCGCCCAATTCCAGAATTACGTCTGCGAACAGCTGATCGGTGCCCGCAGCGAGACTCGTGACTCCAATGAATCCGGAAGCGGGAGAGCGACTCTCAACGAGCCCGCGAATCTCAGCTTGTAAGAGCCTATCGACGCCTGAGGGAACCTCCTGGTGGCCGGTGACGCCCAGGCGAATCATAGGAGGCCCTCCGCAACCAAGCGCCAATAGTGTCGACCGAGAGGTGTGAGCCGCACGCAACCCGATTCAATTGCAGCAAAGTACAAGTGCTCGTGGGTAACGACTTCGACAAGTCGTGCGTTTCGAAACTCGGCCAAGGTGTCAAAGATCTCAACCTTCTCCTCGACTGAAGACTCGTCCGTACGTTCATAAGATGGATCCATTGCGTGTTCATCCGTAGCACTCACGAACAGCTCATTGATCCGTCTCAGTCTGTCCGGTGACACAGCGGGCTTGCTTTGGCGAAGAGAGAGCAACGAACTGACATGCGTCTTGAAGAGCGGTCGCTGCTGCCACGCGCCAAGAGATTGATCGACATACGAGTAGATGCTCGCCACTGACGTGCTACCGAGTACATCCGCGGCGCCATCTCCCAATGCGGAGCAGACCAAGGTTGTGAAGACTCCCCTACCTCCGGTTTCAACAGCTGGTTCACTTGAGCGGCTTGCTGTGAGAATCGAGACACCTTCACGAATCTCTGCCCGCGCGTTCATCACGCGCGGGCCTTGGGCAGGATTTCCGAGATGACCGCTGTGGCAGGCATCGACAATCACCACTACCTCGCTGACCGGACTTTCGTTGGCGAGAGTTAGGACATCCCCCATTGGAACCCCCTCGTCGTAGCTGGCCGCGTCTGACGTCACCAAGTAGCCGCCCAAATCGTTCTCGGTCCCGTGACCTGAGAAGTAGAAGAGGGCAACCTCCGCCGGCTGCTTGAAGAGATCTGTCAGAGCCTCCCTCAAGAGGGGGCGAGTTACGTCATCAGGAGGTCCGGTTACTCGTCGAACATCGAAGTTCTTCGATCCATCATGATGACGCTCCAGCAGATCAGCGACCGCAGCCGCATCCGCCACGCATCCCGTCAGCGGCCCGAAGGGGTAACCATCAATGCCGACCGTCAATGCTCGCCGCATTCAGCCCCTGCGAAACATCACAGCGCATCGATGAAGACAGACACAGCCTCCCAAGTCCAGGCCTTTACAGGAGCAGTCCCCAATGCAGCCGGTTTTGTCCGATATCCGTCTTCTATCCACAAACCAAGCAGCGGACGACCTTCGTCGCGTGCGCACCCAATCTCCCAGAGTTGGCCGGTAGCTGCGGGAGTGTTGCTGCTAATAAGCGCAATGACCCCAGCGGAGCGGCGTACTCGAGTGCGAACACGCTCCTTCCATTGACTCGAGTACGGCTCCTTCACGGACATATCCACGAAAGAGTAGGGAGAGCGAGCGTTGATTCGCTGCCCGCTAAACAGGTTGCGAGCCGCTTCATCCTCTTTGGCGAATGCGATGAAGATGACCTTGTCAGGCATCCAACTCCCCTTGCGTCCTTCAATCGGTCGTCTTAAAGAATCATACTTCCACCGCGAGGCGCGATGATTGACCCCTCGAGGCCAAAGTAGACGAGATCGCGAACCTCTCAAGACATGTCACGGGTTTTGCCGTTTCAGCCTTCCACCGAGCGCTGATCCCGTTACCGAGGACCCGCCCCTGGGGTACCTGTCTCACGACCCCCTACGCTCAATGGAATGGACATCTGAAACTGGATGGAGGAGAGAGATGCCGAACGAGTGGTGGGAGGAGAGAGGTCGGCCGTGGTGGGAGGAGAGGGGTCGAGACACTGTTCGTGCCATCGTGGGAGCAGGATCGGTGCTTCTACTCGCTATCGCTGCCAGTGGAAGCTTCGGGCGCAAGAAGGTCTTTGTCAGCTTCGCGGTGGAAGACAAGGGCTCCCGGGAGCACCTGCGTGGGCAGTCAATCAATAGCCGGAGTCCCTTCGCGTTCATTGATATGGGGCTCGACAAGCCCTTTAGTGAGAAATGGAAGACACAATGTCGAGATGTGATTAGGTCCTGCGACGGGGTCATTGTTCTACTTAGCAAGAAAACCTGGAATGCGAAAGGAGCGCGCTGGGAAATCAAATGCGCAGTTGACGAAGGAAAACCGATCTTGGGCGTCCATATCCACAAGGACAACAAGGGAGCCATCCCCCCTGAACTGCCGAAAGAACGCGTCGGAGAATGGACATGGGAGCGTATTGAGAAGTTCATTGACTCGCTGTGAAAGCTGGATGGAGCAAGTCACCGAGTTCTGTCGCTGAACCTTCCTCCGCAATAGGCCAGTAGAGGCGGCGGCGAATGTGTGACCGGGCCAACGGAGGGCTTGCGCAAGGAATGGCGCTGCCGATAGGGAGGAAGGATGCGGGCCGACGGCCTTCGAAGACAGCTTCAGGATCTGCACAACAAGGCGGCCCAAGAGAGCCGCAAGGATTCCGACGCGAGCTCAAAGGCAGCCCGCGCAAGAGAACAGGCATCACGCTCATCATCGTCGGGTCTCGCAAGCATGAAACTGAGGGAGGCAGACAGGTACGAGAAGCAAGCTTTGGATGCCCGCAAGAAACGCGCCGATATCGACAGGAGGATCGCCGATGCCACTGGACGGCTGCACACCGAGGAATCTCGCATCGCACGTGAGCAGACTGATTCCTTTCGGCGGCTCGAAGAAGAGATCCTCCAGCGAAGCGTCGCTGAACGTGCGAGCGTCGTGACCTCCATGCAGGAGCCCACCTACGGGACAGGGGCAGACATCGCCGAGTACGACTTCTTCGTCAGTCATGCCGGACTCGACAAAGCTTCTGTTGCGCGGCCATTGGCTGAAGCACTAAGGGCACGGGAGAAACATGTCTGGCTGGATGAGTGGCATATGAAGGTTGGAGACAGCATTCGAAGCAAGATCGACGAGGGACTCCGGAAGAGCCGGTACGGGATTGTCGTATTGTCAAAGGACTTCCTGGAAGGACGACACTGGACAGAGCAGGAACTCAATGGGTTGTTCGTCAGAGAAGAGCAGAGTGGTGAGCCTCGAATCCTGCTCATTTGGCACAACGTCACGAAGGAAGAAGTTGCGAGATACAGCCCCATCCTTGCCGACAAGGTAGCCCTCAAGTCCGCCGACTACACCATCGAGGAGATGGCAACGATTCTTGTCGAGCGACTGATTTCCTAAGGCCACGATGAGCGTCCGGACATCCCACTACCGAACCCTGAGAGCCTGAAGATCCAGCGCTATCGCGCTGGGCCAGCGGAAGAGTTGCCGGCCGAAGCTCGTGTCGTACCACCTCACTACTCTTCGTATCGGTGAAGCGGTTGTTGATGGCGCCTCTAGTGGGAAGGCATAACGCTTGACGTTAATAACGTGCGGCGTTACTATTTCATGATCAGGAGCTTCAGAGACAACGACACGCGGCGCCTGTTCGAGCGAAGTCCCGTGCGCAGGTTCGGGAACGACGTTCGAAGGGCCGCCTTTCGGAAGTTACGGATGCTGGATGCGGCAGTGAACCTCGCCGACCTGAGGGTGCCGCCGGGGAACCGATTGGAACGTCTCAAGGGCGCCCGCACAGGTGAGTACAGCATCAGGATCAATGATCAGTGGCGCATCTGCTTCCGCTGGGAACCGGGTGAGGCGCACGACGTGGAGATCGTCGACTATCACTAGGGGTGAGAGATGACACAGAAGATGACCCCCCTCCATCCAGGCGAGGCCCTCCTCGAGGAGTTCCTGCTGCCCATGGGTATCAGCCAGTATCGGCTCGCCAAGGACATCAGCGTTCCTCCGCGCAGGATCAACGAGATCGTCCACG